>DASVEF010000222.1:0-91864 GCA_036380715.1 Thermoanaerobaculia bacterium
CGCCGGGCGTCGAGACCAAGGTCCCCATGGACGATCTCATCGAGATCGGTGTCTTCGCGACCGCGGAGGACGGAGCGCTCGGCGAGCCGCTGTACCTGCGCATGCACCGCGTCCGCTCCGGCGAGCAGTCCATCACCGTGACGGTGCCAGGGAAGCCCGCCCGCGCGGGGATCGACCCGCGCAACCTTCTGATCGACGTGGAGGCCACGGACAACCTCAGGGTCTGCTCAGGTTGCGACTTTGATGGCAGCCCTTTGGAGAGGCTCTCTGGAGAAGTCGAGAAGGACCCGCGCGGGGATCGAGCTCGCGGGCCGGCCGGCAGGACGGGCACCTATCTCCTCGCCGCCTCGCGCAGCCGCTCCATGTCCCGCATGGGAGGCTGTCCGAACAGCCTCTTGTACTCCCGGCTGAACTGCGAGGCGTCGTCGTAACCCACCCGGTAGCCGGCACTGGTGGCATCCAGGTTCTCGCCGAGCATGATGCGCCGGGCCTCCTGGAGCCGGAGCTGCTTCTGGAACTGCAAAGGGCTCATCGCCGTGACCGCCTTGAAGTGGTGGTGAAAGCCCGAGACGCTCATCCCGAGCTCCCGCGCCAGGCCGTCGATCCGCAGCGGCTGGTTGAACTCCCTGCGGAGACGCTCGACGGCTTCTGCGATGCGGTCGGTGTGGCCGCCCAGGAGCGCCACGTGACGGAGCCGGTTTCCCTGTTCTCCCATCAGCAGCCGATAGACGATCTCCCGCGTGATCAGCGGCCGCAGAACCCGCGCTTCGGCTGGCGAGTCCAGGAGCCGCACCAGGCGCACCGTGGCATCCAGCAGGTCCGCGCCGAGCGGGCTCACGTCGATCGCCCGCACGTCGCCCCGACTCTGGGACGAGAGATGACCCGCCTCCACCATCACTGAGCCGACGAGCGCCGGGTCGAGATCCAGGCGGAGGCTCAGATACGCCCCCCTCCAGCGGACTCTGGACACTTTCCGGAGAGATTTGCAGGATCGTCCAAGGATTTTCGAGGATCGTCCTACCGCCCCGCGTCCCGGAGCCCCTCGCTTTCCGGTCTATCTGATCGATCAGCCGCGACGCGGCCGTGCGGCACGCAGCACGCAGCCGATCACCATGACGGTCGCTCCGGACGAACAGCTCTGGTTCGGCATCTTCCGCCTCGGTATCTGGCCGGACTTCTTCCCGGGCGTGCAGTTCTCACGCGACCCGGAGGCACTCGACCAGTTCTTCGGCAGATGGTGCCGAACACCGGGCCCTACGACATGGAAGTCTATTCCGACGCGGTTTCCGCACTCTTCAACCGGATCGGGCCGGGCATTCTCGTCACGCATTCCGCGAGCGGTGCACTGGGCTGGCGCACGGCAATCAAGAGCAGGAATGTCCGAGCCATCGTTTCGTATGAGCCGGGCGGCAATTTCTTTTTCCCGGAGGGCGAAGTCCCCGAGCCGATGACCCACGCCGGCGGCACGCTGAAAGCCGTCGAAGTGCCTCTGTCGGATTTCATGCTGCTCACGAAGATCCCGATCGTCGTCTACTACGGCGACAATATTGCCGAGAAACCGAGCGTGAATCCGGGCGAGGACCAATGGCGCGTTTTTCTTGACATGGCGAGGCTGTGGAGGGATGCTGTGAACCGGCTGGGCGGGGATGTCACCCTCGTGTATCTGCCCGAGCTGGGCGTTCGCGGCAACACGCACTTTCCGATGTCCGATCTCAACAATCTCCAGATCGCCGACCTTCTGTCGCAGTTTCTCGCGCAGAAGGGCCTGGACTGAAACGCCAGAAGGAGCCGCACATGAAACTGCTCGCCGCGACCGTCCTCTCCTTTTCTCTCGTCGCTTCCGCATCCGGCCAGACCATCACCATCGCGCGAAGCGGCTCTCAGCCGTCCCGGCCCGGCCCCACCGAGAACTTCACCGGCTCCGTGCGCGTCGATCCTCTGTTCCAGGCGAGCGACCCGGCGCGTGCGACCGGGGGGCTCGTCACGTTCGAGCCCGGCGCCCGGTCGGCATGGCACAGCCACCCGCTCGGCCAGATCTTGATCGTGACGGCCGGCACCGGCCGCGTTCAGCAATGGGGCGGACCGGTCGACGAGATCCGGCAGGGCGACGTCATTCGCATTCCGCCGGGCGTCAAGCATTGGCATGGAGCAGCGCCAACGACCTCGATGGCGCACATTGCCATTGTGGAGCAGCTCGACGGCAAGAGCACCGATTGGATGGAAAAGGTCAGTGAGGAGCAATACAACATGCCAGTCCGTGGACGAGAGCCGTCAACCGTCCCCAATGCATCCGCGCAGGGTGCGCAACCGACGCCGGCGCAGCGATTGATCGGCGATTTCTCTCCCAAGCTGGTCGAGCTCACCGACGAAGTTCTCTTCGGCGATGTGTGGGCACGTCCGCAACTCTCACCGCGCGACCGCAGCCTCGTGACCGTCAGCGCGCTGATCGCAATGAACCGCCCGGATCAGCTCCGGTCCCACCTCACCAGAGCCCGCAACAACGGCGTGACGCAGGAAGAGCTGGTCGAGACCATCACGCACCTGGCATTCTACGCCGGCTGGCCCAGCGCGATGACCGCGATCACGGTGGCCAAGGAAGTCTTCGAGGACAAGTGACGCGCACCGAAGGCGCATAGGAGGATCCCGCAATGAACGACGACTTCGACGAGACCTCGGACCCGGAGCTGACGGAAGACGAGGAGGCGCTGCTCGCGGAGATGCCGGTGTTGACCGGCGTCGGGCAGACGCGGCGCACGTTCCTGGGACAGACGATCGCAGGCAGCCTCGGACTGTTCGCCTTCGACCTGCTGGCGCTCGAGGAGGCGTTTGCGGCACTGAGTCCTTCACCCGGCGCGGTGGCCGCCGCGGGGCCTGCGGCGGAAAACTTCATGGAGGTCGTGCTCAAGATCAACGGCGCGACGAAAACCCTGAAAATCGATTCACGCGTCGTGCTGCTCGACGCCTTGCGCGAACGGCTCGGCCTGACCGGCTCGAAGAAGGGCTGCGACCAGGGCCAGTGCGGAGCCTGCACCGTGCTTGTCGACGGGCGGCGCGTCCTGTCGTGCCTGACGCTCGCCGCCAGCGTCGAGGGGCGGGAGGTCACGACGATCGAGGGGCTGGCGCAGGGGGATGAGCTCCACCCGATGCAGGCGGCCTTCATCAAGTATGACGGCTTCCAGTGCGGCTACTGCACGTCGGGACAGATCTGCTCTGCCGTCGGACTGCTCGAAGAGGCGCGCCGCGGCGACGTGAGTCACGTCACGGAAGACGTGGCAGTGACAACGACCCGACTCACCGACGACGAAATCCGCGAACGGATGAGCGGCAACATCTGCCGCTGCGGGGCCTATCCCGGAATCGTCGCCGCGGTCCAGGAGGTCCATTCGGGGAGAGAGACGAAGCACACGTGGCGCTTCGTCGACGAAGAGCAGTTGGCCCGGGTGAGAAAGGAGGAAGCCGATGAGGCCGTTTAAATACGTGCGCGCGAGCGATCCGGACGCCGCCGCCCGCGGCGTCGCGGCGAACCCGCAGGCGAAATTCCTGGCCGGCGGGACGAACATCCTCGATCTGATGAAAGAGGACGTCGAACGTCCCAACGAGCTAATGGACCTCACGCGCCTGAAGCTCGCCGAGATCAAGCCGGCGCGCGGCGGCGTCTCTATCGGCGCCCTGGCGACGAACACCGAAACCGCCAACCATCCCCTCATCCGGCAGAACTACCCGCTCCTGACGCAGGCCATTGTCGCGGGCGCCTCCGCGCAGCTCCGCAACATGGCGACCAACGGCGGGAACCTCTTGCAGCGCACGCGCTGCCAGTACTTCTACGACACGGCGATGCCGTGCAACAAACGGGAGCCCGGGACCGGCTGCGGCGCCCGCGAAGGGCTCAACCGGATTCACGCTATCTTCGGCTGGAGCGAGAAGTGCGTCGCCACCTATCCGGGCGATATGGCGAACGCGCTCTACGCGCTCGACGCCGTCGTGAGGGTCAGCGGTGCGAGTGGGCGTGAGCGCACGATCCCGATCAGCGACTTCCACCGCCTGCCGGGCGACACGCCGGAGAAAGATACGAACCTGCAGCACGGCGAGCTCATTGTGGCCATCGAGCTGCCCAGGTCCAACTTCGCGAAGAATTCCTATTACCTGAAGGTGCGCGACCGCGCCTCGTACGCCTTCGCGCTCGTCGCGGTTGCCGCCGCGCTGGAGCTCGACGGCGGCACGATCCGGCAGTCGCGCGTCGTGCTCGGGAGCGTGGCCCACAAGCCCTGGCGGAGCCAGGAGGCGGAAGCTGCGCTCGCCGGAAAATCCGCGTCCGAGGAGAGCTTCCGGCGGGCTGCCGAGGCGGCTCTCGAAGACGCGAAGCCCCTCGCGCACAACGCCTACAAAGTCGAGCTGGGGAAGCGGGCAATCGTGCGCGCGCTGATGCGCGCGAGCAAACTGGCGTGACCGGTCTGAGAGCGCTCCAGGAGGAAATCCGATGCCGAGATACATAGGAAAAGAGATGAGCCGCGTGGATGGCGTGGCGAAGGTGACGGGCAAAGCGAAGTACGCGGCGGAGTTCCAGGTGCCGAACCTCGCGTACGGCTTCATCGTGCTGGGGACCGTGGCCAGGGGGACGATCAAGGCAATCGACATGCGGGAGGCTGAACGCGCCCCCGGCGTGGTCCGCGCCTTCACGCACCTCAACGCGCCGAAGCTCGGGCCGAAGGCGTCCACGGAGGAAGCGCCGCCGCGGGGCACCCAGGAAGAGAAGGACAAGTCGTTCCGCGCGCTCCAGTCCGACAAAATCTTTTTCAACATGCAGCCCGTGGCTCTCGTCGTCGCCGAGACGTACGAGCAGGCGCGGTACGCGGCGCGCCTCGTCAAAATCTCCTACAACGCGGAGAGGCATGTGACCGACACGGAGGCGGTGCGCGGGCGCGCGCGAGTGCCTCCGCGTTCGAGGCCCCCGAAGCCCCGCGGCAACCCTGAGGAGGCGATGCGGAACGCTCCGGTGAAGATCGAGGCCGAGTACCGCATCCCTATCGAGCACCACAACCCCATGGAGCCGCATGCGGCCATCGCCGTCTGGCAGGGGGACAAGCTCACGATCTTCGACAAGACGCAGGAGGTCTACAACGTCCGCGAGCACTTGGCTTCGAGCTTCGGCGTCCCCGAGGAGAACGTGAACGTCGTCTCGCCTTTCGTCGGCGGGGCCTTCGGATCGTCGCTGCGGCCGAACTACTACCCCGCGCTGACGGCGATGGCGGCCCGCGAGCTCAAGCGCCCGGTCAAGATCGTCTACACGCGCACGCAGATGTACACCGGCCACGGCTACCGCCCGTACACGATTCAGAAGGTCGCCCTCGGCGCGGAGCGGTCGGGCAAGCTCTCCGCGATGATCCACGAGGCGGTGCACAACACGTCCAGCTTCGAGGAGTTCTCGGACGGCACGACGAATTTCACGCGCCAGGTCTACGCGTGCCCGAACCTCTACGCGCCGCTGAAGATTACCGCCACGGACCTCAACACCCCGACCTGGATGCGCGCGCCGGGAGCCGTCAGCGGCATGTTCGCGCTCGAGTGCGCAATGGACGAGCTGGCCTACGCGCTCAAGATCGACCCGTTGGAGCTGCGCCTCATCAACTACGCCGAGGTGGATCCCGAGAGCGGCAAGCCGTTTTCGAGCAAGGCGCTGCGGGAGTGCTACCGGCTCGGAGCCGAGAAGTTCGGCTGGAAGGACCGCAAGTTCGAGCCCCGCTCGATGCGCGACGGGCGCTGGCTCGTCGGCTGGGGGACGGCCACCGGCGTCTGGGGCGCTTTCCAGAGGGAGGCCACCGCCAGGATCACATTGCGCGCCGACGGCACGGCGCACGTCACCAGCGCGACCAGCGACATCGGCCCCGGCACTTACACGGTAATGACCATGATCGCCGCCGAGTACCTGGGGCTGAGGCCGGAGCAGGTGAAGTTCGAGCTCGGCGATACGAAGTTTCCGCGGGCGCCGTCTCAGGGGGGGTCTCAGACGACGTCGAGCGTCGGCTCGGCCGTGTACGGCGCGGCTCTGGCCGTCGGCGCGAGGCTGTTATCGCTCGCCAACCGGGAAGCGGACTCGCCGCTGAAGGCGGCCACCCCCTCCGACGTGGAGATGCTCGACGGCCGCCTGCGACTCAAGAGCGATCCGTCGCGTTTCGTCGACATCGCCGAAGTCATGAGGCGCAACGGCCTCACCGAGATCACCGAGACGTTCGAGTCGCGCCCCTCGAAGGAGCGTGAGAAGTACGCGCTGCTGGCGCACGGCGCGCAGTTCATCGAGGTGAAGGTGGACCCGGACCTGGGGACCGTCCGTGTCACGCGCGCCATCGAAGTCACGGCCTGCGGCAAGATCATCAACCCCAAGGCGTCGCACAGCCAGGAGATCGGCGGCGTGGTCTGGGGCATCGGGATGGCGCTGCAGGAGGCCACTGAAATCGACCACCGCTACGGACGGATCATGAACCCGAACCTCCAGCACTACCACGTCCCCGTCAACGCAGACGTCCACGAGATCGAGACGATGTTCGTCGAGGAGGACGACAAGATCGTCAACCCGCTCGGCGTCAAGGGCATGGGTGAGCTCGGGATGGTCGGCATCCCGGCGGCCATCGCCAACGCCGTCTTCCACGCCACGGGCAGGCGCATCAGGGAGCTGCCAATTACGCCGGACAAGTTGCTGTAAGCGAGCGATAGGAGACAAAAACCGCTGGAGGTCATCTATGAACGAAGTTCGAGTGTTAGTCGAAGCGTTCGACGCGGCGAACATCAGGGGCGAACGGTGTGCCTTGGCGACGGTCGTGAGCGTCGAAGGATCTTCGTACCGTGGCCCGGGCGCGCGGATGCTCGTCTGCGAAACGGGGACCAGTACCGGCACGATCAGCGCCGGGTGCCTCGAAAGCGACGTCATCGAGCACGCGAAGCGCGTCATACAAATGGGTGCGGCGAAGCTCGTCGAGTACAACACCGCCTCGACGAGCGACGAGATGGTTTGGGGGCTGGGGCTCGGCTGCAGCGGCATTGTGCGCGTGCTGATAGAGCCTCTCGCCTCCGGTTCCCTCTACATCGAGGCGTTGAGACGTTCTTGCGAGGCGCGGCCTGACGCCGCCTCCGTATCCGTCGCGACCGTGTATCAATACGCGCCGTCAGGGCCGGCGCCCGCCGCGGCTCGTATCGCAACCGGGGCGCGCCTCTTCATCACCGAGGAAGGGGACGTCAGTCACGAGAAGTTGAGCGGCGAGATGGCCACGATGCTCGAGAGCGAGGTGCGAGCGCTGACGCGCGATGGGGTGACATCCGCCGCGCGCATCTATGATGTGGACGGCGTCGCCGCGAAAGTCTTCATCGAAACGCTCCTGCCACCCGTCCCGCTCGTTGTCTTCGGGGCCGGGCCTGACGCGCTGCCGGTCGTCGAGCTCGCGCGCGGATTGGGTTGGCAGACGGAGGTCGTCGACCCACAAGCCCGCCCAGCCAGCCATTCCCGGTTCTCCATCGCTGACAGGGTCACGCTCTCGCACCCCGAGGACGTCAGGGCGCACGTCAGCATCACGCCGCGGACGATGACGCTTCTGATGTCGCACAACTACTCGCATGACCTGGCGTTGCTCAGGTTCCTGCTGACCTCACCCGCCCGCTACATTGGAGTCATGGGCCCCCTCAAACGGACCGAACGGATGCTGAGGGAATTGGCAGCGACCGGAGAAACGTCCCGCTTTGAAGGAGCGAACCTGGCGCGCCTCCATGCACCGGCCGGTCTGGACATCGGCGCGAACGGTCCCGCCGAGATCGCGCTGTCCATCGTCGCGGAGATGCGCGCGGTGCTGGACAGCCGGCGCGGCGGAATGTTGCGCGAGCGCCGGGGCTCCATTCATGGCAGTCCGGGTGACGGCGAGTGCGTCACCTCGACGGAGGAGCGGGTCCTGCCTATGGTGGCGGCGTGAAGGTGCTCGAAAGCGACACGGTGGGCATCGGCGCGGTGATCCTGGCGGCGGGGTCATCCTCTCGCATGGGGAGCCCCAAGCAGATTCTTCAATTCCGCGGCAAGAGTCTGCTCAGGCGCGCCGCCCTGGCGGCGCTAGGCGCGGGGTGCTGTCCCGTCATCGTGGTCACAGGCGCACACGCGGAGCTGTCGCGACGCGAGTTGGACGGGCTCGACGTGCGAGAGGTGTTGAATCCCCATTGGGAGACCGGGATGGCGTCGTCCATCCGCGCGGGCCTCGAAGCTCTCATCGGAGCGGATGCGGACGCAGCCGTCTTCATGCTGTGCGACCAGCCTCACGTCACGGCCGGCGTCATTTCTCGCCTCGCCGCGGCGCACCGCGTCACCCGCAGGCCCGTCATCGCCTCGACGTATGGCGGGAGCTTCGGCGTACCGGCGTTGTTCAGCCGGTCGCTCTTCGCCGAGCTGGCACGGCTCGAAGGAGCGGCCGGCGCAAAGCAGGTGATCGAGAGATACGCTTCAGAGGCGCACTTCCTACCCTTCCGAGGCGGTGAGGTGGACGTGGATACTCCTGACGATTTCTCGCGCCTGATTGCCACGGATGTCGACTAAAAAGAGCGTGAGGGTCACCGAGAGGACTGAAGCGGCGATACAGGAATGAAACATCCCCGGCGCGATTTCGTCTGTTCCTCCAGCCGCATCGCTGAGCGGCCAAGGAGGTGCTTTGATGATCCGCAGGCTGGTCTTCTTCCTCGCGCTCCTCGCCGCGCTGCCGGCCCTCGCCCAGACCCCGCAGGACGGCTCCGCGAAGGGTTTCCCTTCCTGGCGCGGCGAGGACGTCCGCTACCGCAATGGGCCGGTCGCGCTGGCGGCGCTGCTGATGTTGCCGCGGTCCGACAGGCCCTTGGCCGGGGCGGTGATCGTGCAGGGATCGGGCACGAGCAACCGGACGAACGGCTGGGCACGGGCCATCGCCGAGGTGCTGGTGGAGAGCGGTCTCGCGGTCCTGCTCACGGACAAGCGTGGAAGCGGCGCGTCGGAGGGGGATTGGCGGCGCGCGGATTTCGGCGATCTGGCGGAGGACGCGCTGGCCGGCGTGCGATATCTGCGCGGACGTCCCGAGGTGGACCGGGAGCGCGTGGGGCTGGTGGGCCTGAGCCAGGGCGGCTGGGTCGTGCCTCTCGCCGCCGCCCGGTCGGACGAGGTCGCCTTCGTGATCGACATCTCCGGAGCCTCGGTGAGCTTCGCCGAGCAGTCGTTCACGGAGATGGCGAACACCGCGCGCCAGGCCGGCCTGCCCGAGGAGCAGGTGCGCGAGGTGCTGGAGCTCAACCGCGCGGCGGCCGAGTACCTCGCTACCGGAGATTGGGAGCGCTACCGCCGCGCCCGCGAACGGGGCCTGGGACGTCCCTGGAAGCAGATCGCCGACGGCTTCCCGGGCACGCCGGACTCACCTGTCTGGACCTTCCTCCGCGGGGTGGCGGCCTACGATCCCCTCCCCTACTGGATCCAGCTCACCGAGCCCGTCCTGGTCCTCTACGGAGCCGAGGACGAGCACGACAACGTCCCTGTGGCCGAAAGCGTCCGCCGCCTCGAGCACGCGTTCCGCAGCGCGGCCAAGACGAACTACGAAATAGTGGTCATTCCAGGCGCGGGGCACGGGTTCCTCGATCCCGAGCGACGGGAGTTGATGCCGGCGTTCGTGGAGAGGCTCAGGGAGTGGGTGGAGCGCACGGTGAAGGCTCAGCCGTCCGCTGCCTGAGCACGGTCCTCCATCCTCCGTCTCGACGGTCCGGCCTGGTTCCTCGGCCAGCCCGGCGCCGGCCGGCTTTGTTGTAACATCCCCCCGGTTCCATCGCTGAACATGCAGGCAACCGTTCTACCTTTGACGGGAGGATGAATCATGAAGAGCTGGTTCCGCGCCGTAGGTCTCACCGTGGTTCTTGCCTTGGCCGCCTTCGAAGCCGCGAACGCAGACTGGCGTTCAGAGTACGGCACGTGCTACGTCCAATGCGGCGACAAGCAATACGCCTATGACTTCACGACTCACGAAGAGTGTTGCGGCACCCCGCATTACTGCCCGGATGGCTCGTATGCATCTTGGGCTTATTGGAGCCCCTATGAAGGCTGGCCGCTGTTCTGTCCGGGTTGATAGCCGGAGACTTGGTGCCGGCTAGATCCTAGAGATATCGGGCGCCGATCGACTGGGAGGCGCGGCGCCGCGCCTCCCTCGGTACACTCCCCCATCCCCGTCCCAGGGCGCTGTGTGCGAGACTGAGGCCATGAAAGCGTTCCTGGCGGTCCTCCTCCTGCTGGCCTTTGGCCCCCCTCCGGCTTCCGCGGCTCCCGCTTCTGCCGATCCCGCCGCCGAGTACCTCGATCGGTATTTCGACTTCCATCCGACCCGCGCCACGGCCGCCGGCCGGCACGACCTGGACGAGAAGCTGGAAGACCTGTCCATCGAGCGGCGGGTAGCGTGGAGGCGCTTCAACCGGCAGGCGGCCGAGGGGTTTCGCAACCGTCTGAACGATCCGGCCACGCCGTTCGAGGACCGGCTCGACGCCGAGCTCCTGCTGCGGCAGGCGGAGATCGAGGTTCTCGACTTCGAGACGCTCCGCCGGCCGGAGCGCGATCCGCTGTTCTGGACCGCTCTCGCGGGAGAGGCCACGATCTTCCTCCTGGTCCGGGAGGATCTCCCGCTGGCGGACCGCCTGCAGCGGGCCGCCGCGCGGGCGGACTTGGTTCCACGTTTGGCCGGACAGGCCCGCGAGGCCCTGGGAGGGACCGCGCCGTCCGGGATCAGCCCCGAGATCTGCCAGCTCGCCGTCCATCAGGCCCGCGCCTCGGCGGAGCTCTACCGCGCCAGCTTCCCCAAGGCGGCGGAGGGGCAGCCGGACGCGCTGAAGAAACGGTTGCGGGAGTCGGGAAGCCGGGCCGCCGCGGCTCTCGACGAGCTCGCTCTCTTCCTGGAAGGGCTCGCGAAAAAGGCTTCCGGCACCCCGCGGTTGGGTGCCCTGTACGGCGAGCGGTTCCGGACGGTGGCCGGAATCCAGGAGCCCGTGAGCGAAGTGCTGGCCCGCGCGGAGGCGGATCTGGCCGCCAAGCGGGCCGAGGCCGCCGCCTATGGCCGGAGCGTCTGGAAGGAGATCTTCCCGGATCTTCCGGACGAGGAGGAGCCCCCGGCGGACGACCGCGCGCTCCTGCGGCGCCTTTTCGAGCGGGTCGCCGCGGACCGGGCGCGGACGACCGAGGAATTCGTGGCCGACTACCGGACGCTCACCGATCAGGCGATCGAATTCGTCCGCGCCCGGAAGATCATGACGCTTCCCGAGCCGACGACCCTCCGCCTCGACCGGTCGCCGGCCTTCTTCCTCGGCCAGGCCGTGGGCGGCGTCTATCCCGCCGGCCCCTATGCGCCCGAGGCCGAGACCCTCTACTACCTGCCGACCCCGCCGGACACGGCCACCCCCGAGCAGCGCGACGCTTTCTTCCGCGACTTCAATCATCATTTCAACGTGATGATCGCGCCGCACGAGATCATCCCGGGACACTACACCCAGCTCAAGCTCGCGGCGCGGCACCCGCGCAAGGTACGGGCGCTCTTTTTCGACGGCGTGTATGTCGAAGGATGGGGGACCTTCTGCGAACGGCTGATGCTCGACCTCGGCTGGGGCGGCCCCCTCGACCGGCTGGCTCATCTCAAGAAGCAGATGGAGAACATCGCCCGCACCGTGGTCGACATCCGCGTCCACACCCGCGACATGCCCCGGGAGGAGGTGCTGCGCTATGTCCGCGAGGAGGCGCTCCAGGACGAGCAGTTCGCGGGCAACATGTGGGTGCGGGCCATCACCAGCTCGCCGCAGCTCACTTTCTACCACCTGGGCTACCGCCAGGTCATGGGACTCTACGAGGACGTGCGGACCGCGCGCGGCGCGGGCTTCGATCTCCGGACCTTCATGGACGGCATGATGGAGATGGGACCGGTCCCCGTGGCGCGCTACCGCGAGAAGATGCTACCCAGGACTTCGACGCCTACCGCCCCGCGAGGAACTCTTCGAGCACCTTCTGAAAAGCCTCCGGCTCCTCGATGAACGCCATGTGCCCGCTGCGCTCGAAGACCACGAACCGGGAGCCGGGGATCGCCTTGTGGATGCGATAGGAGACCGCGGGCGCCACGTTGATGTCATAGCGGCCGGTCGCCACCAGGGCCGGCATGCGGAGCTTCGGCAGCTCGGGGTTGAGGTCGTAACGGGCGAGGTCCGCGAGGATCGCCTGCTGGACCGGCCGGCGATAGGTGAACGTGGGCGTGGCGGCGAGAAAGGCGTCCCGCTTCTCGGGGGAGAGGAAGAGCATCGACCTGTGCGCGCGCAGGTCGGCCTCCACCGCCGCCTCGTCCCCGAGGTTGATGGCATAGGCCAGAGCCTTCCGCTGCTCCACGATTTCCGGGAACACGTCCTCGAAGAGGAAGCGGGTGTCCTGCATGCGCGGCGCCGCCGAAGCGAGGAGGACGAGGTGGGCGATGCGCTCCGGATGGCGCGCCGCGTAGGCCATGGACAGATAGCCGCCCCAGGAGTGCCCGAGGAGATCGATCTTCTCGTAGCCGAGATGGGCGCGCAGCGCTTCGAGGTCGGCGATCTGATCGGCGAGGGTGCAGGACTGGCCCGGCTTCAGGGCGTCTGAGCGGCCGTTGCCCCGCTGGTCCCAGAAGACGACCGGCCGGGTCTTGGCGAGCCGGTCCCACACGCCGGAGACATGGAAGTAGGCGTGATTGAGCCCCGGTCCGCCGTTGGCGACGAAGAGGGGCGTGCCCGGGCCTCCGCCGAGAACTTCGTAGTAGATCGTGGCGCCGGGCGCCGCGAAGGTCTTCCCGGCCTCTTCGTGAGCAGCCCGCAACGGCAGGGCCAGCGCGATCCCCAGCAGGGCGATCCCGGCGGCCCGGAACACGGAAAACCTCGGTCGTGCGCGTCTCGCCATGAGCGTCCTCCAAAACTGTTTCCTGGCTTGCGTCCGTCGGTCCATGATAGACGAGATCGCGGACGCGGGGAGGCTGCACAGCATGCAGCCTCCCCCATCCCCTACGGCTGCTGCACGATCCTCACGTCATCCACCGCCGCTTCGACCAGGCTGGCGGTGCTGGCGTCCGCGGCTTCGATCCGGATGCGGACCGTCTGACCCGCGAAGGACGTGATGTTGGCGGACCCGCTCGCCCAGACCGCGTCAACGTCGGCGGCCGCTCCCAGCCTCTCGAATGCGGTCGAGGTCGTCGCTCCCACCACCCGGACGCGGAAGAAGTCCGCGCTCGACGAGTTGCTGCCGTGCGCCAAGTAGTACGAGAAAGACAGCGTCAGCGTGCCGGTGGACGGTAGGGTGATGGCCGGCGACTGGATCGTGGTCACGCCGCCGTCGAGGTCGTGGTCTCCCGCCGCGGCGCCCGCCAGCCGGCCCGTCACTAGGTCGTTGACGCCGCTGACCGTGGTGCCGAGCTGCTTTGCGCCGCTGGAATTGGTGGCCTCGGGATCTCCCCGCTCCCAGCGGCCCGTCGTCGCCGTGTCGGTCCCGTTGGGGTTCACCGTCCAGCCCTGGCTGGTCTCGAAGTCGTCGAAGAAGACCGTGACCGGCGGAGGCGGCGGAGTCCCTCCTTCCACCGCGTTGCCGGTGACCACCAGCGCGAAAGGCTGCGGACCGCTGGGCACGTTGACAGAGCGGACGGTTACCGTGTACACCCCGGCCGTCGGGCTGGCGAGCAGCACCTGCTCCAAGGTGTTGCGGCGGTCGGCGGTCCCGCCCGTGGCCGAGGCTCCGCCCGAGAAGACATTGCCGCGCCAGATCGTCCCGCTCGGCCCGGTGACGATCAGGTCGAGGTCGTTGACGAGGTTGACGCTCGCCGCCGGAGTCGACGGGAAGTCGGTCCACGCCAGTGTGACTTTGAACGATTCACCCGCGGTGACCGAAAAGCTGTAGGTGCGGTCCTCGTTCGTGGAGCCGGTGGAGAAAGCCGTGGCGTTGTCCTTGACCCAGAGCTTGCGCGTCTGGCCGGTGAAAAAGAGCGCGTTCTCCAGCAGCACCCTCCCCCACCCCTGGCAGTTCGCCGGGATGGCGGTCGTGCCGGTCATGCTCACGGACGAATTGACGAGCGCCGCGCGCAGCAGGGCCGCGGACGGTGTGAATCCGTTGACTGAGTTTTCGCTCCCCGTGGGATACCAGCCCTCGGTGAAATATTGACGGATGAGCGCCGTCAGGCCGGCCGCGCCCGGCGTCGCCATGCTGGTGCCGCTGGACGTCTTCGTGCCGCAGTTGTTGGTGGTGACGCTGCCGTCGTTGTTGGCCGAGACGATGCCCGATCCCGGCACCGTCACCTCCGGCTTGATCCGCCCGTCGGCGGTCGGTCCGCAACTGCTGAACGAGGCCATGGAATTGGCGCTGGTCGAGCGCAGGGTGGCGCCGACCGAGACGCCGCTCTTGGCGGTGGACGGGCTCCCCACGCTCGCGGTCCCCGGCCCCGAGTTGCCCGCCGCGAAGAAGATCAGGAAATCCTTGTGATTCCACATGAACTCGTCGACGTCCTGGCTGCCGGCCGAGTAGTTGTTCTGCACCGCGGCGTTCTCGTTGTCGCCCCAGGAATTGGTATGGATGCGCGCTCCCTGGTTGTACGCCTGCTGGAAGATCGGGTTGAGGTCCACGACCGGGCAGCCGATGCCGGGCAGGTCGCCGCAGTTGTCGACCTGGTAGCCGGCGTCCTGGATCACCAGCTTGGCGCCGGGCGCCATGCCGTCGGCCGTGTCGTGGAGGAGGAGGTTGGCGAAGTTGTCCCCCGCCACGGTGCCCGCGACGTGCGAGCCGTGGTCCTGGGTGTCCCACTCCGTGTTGCCGATGCCGCCGTTGCATTCGTTCGACCAGAGAAAGTCGACCGCGACCACCTTGCGCTGGCTGGTGTTGACGACCGTGCCGCCGCTGCAGTTGGTCGGCGGCAATCCGCGGGCCGTGTCACGGAACCAGCACATGTCGGGATCGATGCCGGTGTCGAGCACGGCCACGGTCTGCCCTTCGCCGAAGATCCCCTGGCTGAAGATCGGCGTGGTCTGGCCGCCGCTCAAACCCGACTGGCCGACCCAGACCGTGGTGTCGTTGGCCAGCGTCTTGCGCCCCTCGACCTCGATCCAGAAGACGTCGCGCAGCCGCGCGATCGCTTCGCGGTGCTCAGCGATCTCGGACGGAGTGAGCAGCAGCCGGACGCGGGAAAAGAAAGGATTGTGCCGCGCTCCGGCGATCGCCTGGATACCCAGCCCGCGGATCTCCGCGACCACCCGGGAGAGGTCGGCGTCGGGATAGATCTGGACCATCACCGGCCGGAAATCCCCGACCGCGGCCTCTTTCGAGGGATCGCCCGCCTGCCCGGCCTCGATGGCCGCCGTGGCGCGGGAGATCTTGTAGTAGGGATGATAGGGACCGGACCAGCTCGCGCCGATCGCGGACAGGCGCGTCCCGTTCTCCGCCCGCGCCGGCATGCGGACCAGGTAGGCGTAGTGCGGGAGATAGGCGTAGATCCGCAGGCTCGCCTCCTCCAGGGCCTTGGCCTGCCGGGCGGTGATCGGGCCCGGGAACTTGACGAGCAGAATCTCATCCTGGGACGGGTCCTGGAACTGGCCCTGGGCGCCGGCCTCCAGTCCGGCGAGCAGGGACTCGGGGATCGCCGGCATCGGCCGGCTCGTGTCGATGACCACCGAATTCAGCGAGATGGTCGTGCGCTCCCCCGCCGCCAGCAAGGGGCCGGGAAGCGCGGACAGCAGCAATACCAGACACCACACCGATCGCTCTCTCGACATCACTGCCTCCATGGGAAGAAAAAAGGTCTTCCTGAAAGCAGGGTGCCTAGCCGACCGGGAGACGAGCCGCGTGTAACAACTCGAGCCCAGCGGAGCCTGTAAGGCCGAGGAGACCGCAGGACGATGAAGGGATCCTCGCAATCAAGGAGAAAAATCCGATGAGCACGAGAAAGACAACCTGGAGCGCCGCGTTCACGCTGGCGCTCGCCACGATAGCCTGCCTGACCCCGGCGGCCGGGGCGCAGCCGTTCACCGACAACATCGAAATCGCGAGCCACTATGCGACGCTGCAAGATGCGATCGACGCCGCGGGCGAGGGGGGAATGTTGATCGTCGACCGCGACTATCAGAACCTCGCTCCCCTGGTGCTCCCCCGGCGCTTCCGCATGACGGGCAAGGGACCGCAGGGGAACGCCGTGCTCGCCTTCCAGGGGCTCGCGGCCGGCAGCGCCATTACCATCGCGCCGAACGGTGATGCCTATGTGGTGATCGAAGACCTCGACATCGAAGGCCCGTTCAGTCCCGACAACGGCTTCGTGACCACGGCGCGTGGCATCGACCTGACCGGCGCGCACGTTGTCTTCCTGCGCCATCTGGTCGTGCGCGGTTTTAACGTCGGCGTCTACGGCGAGAGATCGTTCTCGGTGTCTGCCGACAACTGCAACGTTTCGGTGAGCCGCACTGACAACTATCAGATCTTCGCGGACGCGAACAGTTGGCGGATCACCGGCGGCGTCTCGTCCCAGGCCCAGCGCTACGGCATCCATTTGAGAAGTGTGAACGACACCCTCATCCAAGGCGTCCGCATGGAGAGCAACACCGCCGCCGCGATCCTCACCAACGCACACGGCACGCACATCGCGCACAACCGCTTCGAGTGCTGGGTGCATCCGAACCTGCCCTTCTGCCAGCCCACGACCCGCGCGGTCGAGATCGGCTCGGCGGCCACCGAGACGACCCTGGTGGACAACCTCTACTCAGGCATCGGGGTCGTGGACCTGAGCGTCGCGCGCACCACCTACCGCTTCGACAACGGCCATGCCGTCGAGATCAGCCCGCCGGCCGGCACCGATGCGCTCACCGTGCGGCTCGCCGGCTCCGCTTCGCCGGAATTCGAAGTCGACGACGAGGCGTGGGTCCGGGTCGGGCCGGAACAGGGCGTCCCGGCGCGGCTCACGGTCAACGCCGAAGCCGGCGAGGATTCGCTGCGGGTGCGCACGGCAGGCGTCACGCGGCTCATGGTGCACAGCAACGGCAACGTCGGCGTCGGCACGTCGGTACCCACGGCAAGACTGCAGGTGGGAGGCGGCGACGCGTACGTCAGCTCCATCGGCACCGGCGTGATCCTCAGATCGCCCAATGGGAGCTGTTTCCGCGTGACCGTCAGCAACGCAGGCGCGCTGGGCACCGTGGCCATCGCGTGCCCTTGAGTTGACCCCTTCTTTTCTCTCCGTGTTTCCCCCTCTCCCGGTGACGGGAGAGGGGGCCGGGGGGTGAGGTCTCCTTCCCAACGAGCGATGTCCCTCTCCCGGCTCTTTCTGCGCATCTCGGTCTAGACAGCCTTCCTGTCGAGGCGGAATGGACCGCCGATGCAACTCCCGACCGGGCGACGCCCAGAAGAAGGAGCTGAGATGAAGAAAGTTTCTGTTGTTGTCGTTTTCCTGGCAACGGCCCTGCTCTGCTGCCTCCTGACGCCGGGGACGGCGTGGTCCGCCCCCACCTGTCCGCTGAGCTCGGGCTACATCGACACGGCGAAGAGCCACAAGCTTTTCCTGTACTTCCCGACGGCCGACGATTCGACCTTCCCCAACTACGGCTCGGGCGTCAGCCCGGCGAAGACGTTCGACGTCGCGGATCTCGATTCGAGCATCGGCACCACGTCCGATCTGATCAACCGGATCTACGACGTCGTCGCGGACGACTACTGCGAGCTCAACGTGCAGGTCGTAGCCACGACCACCAATCCGGAAACCATGCAATCGCCGCCGGCGCGGCGCAACACCGTGGCGATCGGCTCCGACTCCGGTGACGGCTGGGGGCTGGCGCAGGTCGTCGATACCGGCGATGACATCGACGTCGATTTCGCGCGGGTCTGGGGCGGCACCTACATCACCTGTGAAGGGGGCAACAAGGGCGCGCCAGGCTGTTCCATGACCGGCGCCCTGACCGGCGCCAACTCGACGCTCGACCGCTGGGCGAACGCGATCGGCGGCACGGCCGCTCACGAGGCTGGCCATAGCTACGGCCTCAGCCACCTCAATGACAATCCGAATCCCGGCACTTGCGTCGCCGACGGCCCGATGCCGCTGCCCGGCGAAGACAGCTACGAGCGGCACCTGATGCCGGCCGGCTGCAACCTCAATGGAGAGGACCGCGCCGGCTATCGCCGGCACCTCAGCGACCGCACCTTCGGCATCCTGGCGACGAACCTGGGCCTCTCCATCGAGACCATGCACAACTGGGATCTGGTCAATCCCAACGCCGAAGAGGCGCACAGCCTGGAGATCGAATTTCTCAGCAAGAAGCCGTCGCTGACCGTGGGCTGGACGTGGACGGGCTCTTCGAGCCCATGGATCGATCCGGTGGTCACCGGCCCTCTCGGCACGACGATGTTCAAAGGCACGACCTACAACCGGTACCGCATCACCTGGTCCTCGCCGAACCCGACTTGGATCCCCACGCCGGGCATCCTCCCCGGCGGCGCGGAGTTCCACATTGGCGCCACCTTCACCGGCGTCGACTTCAATCAGCCCGATGCGATCATCATCCAGAACATCCGGCTCTTCGACGCGGGCTCCGATCCGCTGACCCTGCATCCGCGCCTGCCCGGTTACGACGCCGGCACGGTGGATGCCGCCGACGGCAGCTTCGACCTGAATTTCTTTGGGGACGGCACGCCGCTGATCCTGCAGGAGGCCACCGTCTTCCAACTCCCGCGCGTGGCCGCGATGGAGTCGCTGATCGGCAGCGGCAGCCCCTTCACCTTCAACGGAATGCCCATCGTACCCTGGTCCGCCACCCGGTGCGAGCCTGGGACGCTGCGGGATACTCTGCGCTGCACCGTCGCCAACGTGGCCGACCGGCCGCACGTCGAAATGACCTTGCGGGTCGGCGACCCCGGAGTCTACGACTGCAGCCGCGGCGTGCCCACGGGAGGCGGAACCACGGCTCCCCGGAACGATCATCCTTTCAATGACTACGAGGGACCGATCTGCGCCGGGACCTCGCGCGATCCGTTCCCGTCGACGACCGTTTACGTCATCGCCACCTTCGTCGATCCGCAGGCCGAGCACTGGAACCCTGAGAAAGGGGCGATGGTGATCGGACCGGTAACCACGAAGGTCTTCTATCAGTTCGCCGGCGTGCGGGACCTGCGGAGCCTCCGTCCCACTACCGAGGGCGGAACGACCACGGAAGGCCGCAGGTAAGCGTCCAGGGATCCTCCAGCCTTCTCTCTGTTCTGCGTTTTTCCCCTCTCCCAGTGATGGGAGAGGGGGCCCTCCGGCGATTCCATACCTACCGCCTTTCCCGCCACTGTAGAGACGCCCCGTGGGGCGTCTCTATCCGCAGCGGCAAAATTTGACTTGGCGGCTCTGCGGACCGGGGGAGACGCCCCACGGGGCGTCTCTACAGTGGGGAGCCTGTCGCGGCTGGTGGCATTGACCGCTACGGCTTTGTGAACCGCGTCGGACCATAGAGGGTTGCGGCGCAGGAGGCGTCGAGCCCCTGGACCGAGGCGCGGTCGATGAAGTCGCGCATCAGGTTGTCCGTACACTCTCCGCCGCCGCTGTGACTGCCGCGCGGGATGACCACGTGCAGGCGGTTCGCCATGTGGCGCGATGCCGCTTCCGCGAGCTCCGGCGGGGTGACCGGGTCGCGCTCGCCGGAGATCAGCAGCACGGGCACGTTCGAGCGGACAGGATCGTGGACGTCCGCCGGCACCTTGCCCCGCGGCCAGACCTCGCAGGCAGCCTTCTGCTGGCGGATGCGGTAGTCGCCCAGGTACGTCCCCGCGATCTTCTGGCGGATCATCTCCTCGGTGATGAACGGCAGGTCCTCGGCGCAGGTGACGGAAAAGCCCAGGCCCATTTGAAGGCCCTCGGTGATGCCCACCCGGCGATCGAGCGACATCTGAATGAGCGGCGCAAGGTCGCCCTGCGCGGCCTTGCGGATCTGGAGCGGCAGGTTCGCTGCCGCCGGGCCGTACATCAGGAAGCGGATGCCCTCGGCCACCAGGCCCCAGGTCGGCCGCACCTCCTGCTTCTCCCCCGTGCGCCTGTTGGTGACGGTCACGGTCACTCCCTTGTCGATCCGCTCCTTGACCGCCTTCAGGTCCGCGCGGGTGTCGGGGAAAGCGGCCCGGCACTCGGGTTGCGAGGCGCACTCGGCGAGCAGGAGGTCGAGCGCCCGCTGCCCGGCATAGGCATGGGTCAGAGGGATGTACGCGTCCATCGGGGCCGTGCCGATGAGCACCACGCTCCGCACGGTCTTCGGATACCGGCGCCAGTAGACCTGGGCGCTGCGCGTGCCATACGAGCCGCCAATCAGGTTGATCTTGCCGTAACCGAGCCACTGGCGGACCTCGTTCAGATCGTCCGCGAAGGCGGCCGTGGTGTATTGGCTCAGATCCGCGACCTTCTCCAGCTTCTCGCGGCACGCCTTGACCGCGCCGACCGGGAGCATGTCCCCGACGGCGTTCCGCAAATCGACCGGCTCGCCATAAAAGGAGCAATGGAGCGGGTTCGACCGCCCGGTGCCGCGCTGATCGATCAGCACGATATCCCGCTTCTGGCGCAGGTTGCTCCCAGCGTACCCATCGGCGCTCCCCGCGATCCCCGCCCCCGGGCCGCCGCCGAATACGAAGACCGGATCGGGCTGCTTGTCCGGTCCCAGAGCCGGGAGGATGACGATGTTCAGACCGATCTTCCTCCCCTGCCGGGCCTCGCGGTTCTCCCAGACGGGATAGGTGGCGCACAGCACCTCCCCGACATAGTCCGGCACCCGGCAAGGACGAGGCCTGACTTCGACCGCCTCGACCGGACTTCCCGCTTCGCCGAGGGCCGGCGCGGCCGTCCACGGGAAGGACAGAAACAGGGAGATGAGGACGGCGGCTCGGATCGACCAGCTTTTTGGCATCGATAGGCTCCTCGAGGACTGACCTCTCTTTGCCTAACGAGCCGCCGGCCTTTTTGTTACACCGTCGCGAGGCGGCGAGCCCGGCGCAACCCGAAGAACTGGAGCTCGGCCAGGAGCGCCACGACAAGCGCCTGGAAGACCACAAACGCCTTGCCCAGGAGCGTGGGCTCGAGCCCGCCCGAGGCGAGCAGCGCGAAGCTGCCGGCCGCCCACAAGGCATTGCAGACGACGACCGCCCACAGACCCTCGCGCGGCGGCATCGCGCGCGTCGCAAGCCATCCGACGAACGCGGCAAAGGGCAGCAGGCTCAGGCCCGTCCAGGTCAGCAGGGAGGCTTGAAGGCCCAGCAGGGAGGAAAGCGGCGCCGCGGCGAGAGCCATGACGGCCCCCATGACAGCGCTCAGCACGGCGTCAAGGATCAGCACGCGACGCAGGAAGGTCGATACGGAACCAGACATAGAGATCTCCTTTCTTCTTGTCGGCCCGCCCAGCGAGCCGGTGGAGATATCCTCGAAGGACCGGGGCGGCTTGTCGATTACCTGACAGGTAATGTCCTTGCGCAGCCGGCTGCGCTATCGTGTCTCGCCATGGACGTCCAAACTCCAGCCCACGTCGGCGAATTGCTACGTCACTGGCGGCAGCGGCGCCGCCTGAGCCAGCTCGATCTGGCCTGCGACGCCGAGATCTCGACTCGTCACCTGAGCTTCCTGGAGACCGGCCGCGCGCGGCCCAGCCGCGAAATGCTGCTGCGCTTGGCCGAGTGGCTGGACGTGCCGCTGCGCGAGCGCAACGCGATGCTGCTGGCCGCCGGCTATGCGCCGGTCTTTCCCGAACGGCCGCTCGCCGATCCTTCGATGGAAGCGGTACGCCGCACAATCCAGCGCCTGCTGGCCGGACACGAGCCGTACCCCGCCATGGCCGTGGAACCGGCACTGGACCCTGGTGATGGCCAACGCCGTCGTGCCGCGGCTGCTGACGGGCGTACAAGAGCCCTCGCTGCTGCAGCCGCCGGTGAACGTGCTGCGCCTGAGCCTGCACCCGAAAGGCCTCGCACCGCAAATCGCAAATCTCGGGCAGTGGCGCGCGCACCTGCTGGCACGCCTGCACCGGCAGATCGAGGTCAGCGGCGATGCGGTCCTGGCAGCCCTTCTCGACGAGCTACGCACCTACCCGGTGGCCGACACCGGCGCGGCAATGAACGCCGAGGCTGATCACGACTTCGCCGGCATTGCGGTGCCGCTCCAATTCGTGACGCCGGCCGGCACGCTGTCGCTCATCAGCACCACCATCGTATTTGGCACACCGGTGGATTTGACCCTTGCGAGCTCGCGCTCGAGACCTTCTTCCCGGCGGATGAGGCCAGCGCCGAGGCGCTGCGTCGCTTGGGGACTGCTGTGGGTTGACGGCCGCCATAACGTCATACCTGCGCGCTTCGCCGGCTGCTTATCCGGCTGACGGCGGACCAGCAGAAGCGATTTCCCTCACGGCCGCTCCAGCGCGCAACTTCTTGCGCCTCAGAGAGAACAGCGCTCCTCGGACAGATTCGCTCTTTCGCTTATTGAACTTCCCGAAGCCGTCTAAGCTTCTCTGCCCCCTTCTCCAGGATGCTTATCCGGCTCTGGCTGCCGTATCGCTCTCCTCTGGGAAACCCCCTAAGATCTTTCTCTTCTGTGACTTGTCGTATTCCGGCTCAAAAGCCCTCCGGTCGTCTAAAGTGATCCCAAAACATTCAGGCACCACCATGTTTCGCCTTCGGATTCACTCGGCTGTAACGCACAATGAGTTTGACTTCTATTTGGACACCGGATAACTGAAGGCGCTCAGGGACGCCAATCGTGGCACAGACCAAAATCCACGAAATGAGGAAATGAGGAAGGCAGCTAACACTTGCTTCCACCGGACGGCCAGCTTCGCCGTCCGCGCGGTGAAGCGTCAGAGCGTTAGGCGCAGGAGGATTCATGTCACGAAACTACACCTGCTCTATAGGATGGGCGGCGACGGTTAGCTTCCTTTGCCTCGTCTTCCTTGCGCCGGAGCGATCCGCCGCATGCAGCTGCGTCTGCTACTACCCGACTTGGGGCTTCGTGAGCGGAGGGGGCCTCATTCCAAGCAACTCGCCCGGACTCCTCTGGTGGGGAGAGTTCGAGGGGTCCAATGGCACAGACCGGGCTCTCCCGGTTCAGCCGGTCGTCTTCGTGATCCATGTCATCGAGGAGGCGCCGGCGTTCGTCCCCTGGTTCAACAGTCTTGTCGAGCCGGACATCACGGAGCCTCTGTTTCTCTCGGTCAATGGCGTCGCCTTTCTCATCACGATCGTTCTCAGCGGCATCCTGGCTGCGATCCGCGAGCGTGCCATCGCGGTGGTCGATCTGGCGTGGCTGGGGTTCTTGATGTTCGCCAACGCGCTGCTCCATCTGACCGCCACGGTGGTACATCACCGGTATTCGCCTGGCGTCATCACAGCGGCCTGTCTCTACTTGCCCTATTTCGTGCTTCTGTTCGCGGTTGTACTGAGACGGCTCCGCGTTTCCTGGGGCGTGGCCCTTTCCGCGACCGTTTTAGGCGCACTACCTATGGCCGCGCATGGCTACCTCATTGTATTCCGTGGATCCCGGCTCTTTTGAGGTGGAGCACGGGCTGCAAAGGCGGTCACAGTTGGTGTAATATCTTGGATGTAACTGAAGAACTGGCCTGATGGAGGTAGACTCATGATGATCAGCCATCGTTCCATCTCTCCATGGGTAGTTGCGGCGGGAGTGGCCCTCCTGCTCGGGTCGCAGCCCTTGGCATCTGCCCAGAAGGGCCCCAAGATCTCGGTCGGCAACGACCCGTCTATGAAGGAGGGCTCGCCCGAGCTTGTCCTCGTCGAGGTTTCGGACTTCCAGTGACCCTACTGCGGCAAAGGCGCCCGTGAGGTGCTACCGCAGGTCTATGAAAAGTTCGTCCGCACCGGAAAAGTCGAGCTCGTCTTTCTCGACCTGCCCCTTCCGATGCACCCGCACGCCTTCAAGGCGGCGGAGGCGGCTGCATGCGCCGGCGACCAGAAGATGTTCTGGGACATGCATCATCACCTGTTCGCCAACCAGAATGCCCTCGCTCCGGACCGGCTTCCGGTCTATGCCGAGGAGCTCGGCCTGGACGTCGCCGCCTTCCAGAAGTGCCTCTCCAGCGGGCAGAAGGGGGCAGGGATTCGGGAGGACATGCGAATCGCCCAGACTCTCGGCATCACCAGTACGCCGACCTATCTGCTTGGACGCCGACTCCCAGGCGGCGACAAGGTCCAGATCCTGCAGGTGGTCAAGGGTTTGCCGCCGTACGAGGTGCTGGAGCAAAAAATCAACGACCTTCTGCCCACTTCTCCACAACCATGAGGTCAAGACGATGAGCGAATCAACTCGAAGCGGACATCGGTGGACGGCGGGCTGGATGCTCGCCGTGGGGCTGCTGGCAACCGCCACCGGCGTGCAGGGCGCCTGGGCATGGGGGCATATCGAGAACGCCTTACGGGCCTACATCGCGGTCTCGCTGGTGGCGGGATTGGCTCTGCTCGCGAGCGGGGCCTCCAATCTCGCGGCGCGCTCCCGGAAGCGGGCGGCCTTCGTGGCGGGGGTGGTCGCGGCTCTCGCGCTCGGCGTCAACCAGGCGCTGGGCGTGTGGCTCCAGATCATCCCTTGTTATACCCCTGGCTGAAAGCGGCAGAACATAGCCCTCGGCGGGGGCTTCTTCCTGATGGCCGCTGGCGCCTGGCTGCAGGCGAAGCGCAGCGATCCCTTTTGACACGCCGCGAATTGGGGCAATACGCGGCATCTTCCTCTTCCGAAGCCGCGAACGGAGGTCCGACGCGGCGTATTTCTCTTGGGGAGCCGCATATTGCGGATTACCTGGCGCCGGAGGCGTTGGCCGAGGCCAAATTTCTCCCCGTTGCTCCTTCCAATGGCCTCTGACGCGCGCAGAACGACGGCGGAGGTCTTCGCAAGCGCCGCGGAAGCTTAAAAAAGCGCTCCGGCAGTGTCAGAACGGCGGCGGAAGGTTCCGCGGGCGCCGGGGACGCTTTCGGATGGCTTCAGACAGTGTCAGAGCGGTTCCGATGCTTCCCCCGCGTGCCGCGAAAGCTTCCGCGCGAGCTCCGGCACCGCTGCAGGCGGTTTTGAAGCTGTCTGAGCCGTGTTTTGGGCTTCCGCGCGAGCCGCTAGCGCCAGATTTCGCTTCTTGGCGGAGTCATGGGAGCTTGGCATCGTTCCGCGGCCGGTTTTTCCTCCGCTGAAGTGAAGTGAAAGGTCTTATACCGCTGGAGCCCGAGTCCGTGCTGTTCGCTGAAGGCTCCTTTTCTGTCAAAATGAAGGGAAAGTGGACGAACAACAGCAGGGCACTGACATGCCGCCGGGCGGCGAGCCGGATTGGCTGCGCTGGTTCGACGAGCTGGCCGATCTGCCTCCCGCGGAGCGCTCGGCCCGCCTCGCCGGGCTGGCCGGGGATCAGCCGGAGCTGGCGGACCGGCTCGAACGGCTCTTCGCCGCCGAAGAGGGGGCTCCGCAGCTCCTTTCCCGTCCGGTCGTCGAGCGAGCGCCGGGGCTCGTGGCGGCGGCGCTGGCGCGGGACGCGGAGCCGGAGGCGCCGCGCGAAGAGCTGGCGCCGGGCACGCGGGTCGGCCCTTACCGGCTCCTCGGGCTCCTCGGCCGCGGCGGCATGGGCGAGGTCTATCTCGCCGAGCGGGCGGACGGCGTCTTCGAGCAGCGCGTCGCCTTGAAGCTGGTCAAGCGCGGCATGGATTCGGAGGAGATCGTCCGCCGGTTCCATCGCGAGCGCCAGATCCTGGCCCGCTTGGAGCATCCCGGGATCGCCCGCATCGTGGACGGCGGCACGGCTCCGGACGGCCGGCCTTACTTCGTGCTGGAGCTCGTCGAGGGCGAGCCGATCCTCTCCCACTGCCGGCGGACCGGGCTACCGTTGGAGGATCGCCTGCGCCTCGTGATCGGCGCCTGCGAGGCGGTGGACGCCGCGCACCGCAACCTGGTGGTGCACCGCGACCTCAAGCCCTCGAACCTGCTGGTCACGGCCGAGGGGCAGGTCAAGCTCCTCGACTTCGGCATCGCCAAGCTCCTCGGGGAGGAGGCCGCGGGCTTGACCACGCAGCACGAGCGTTCCCTCCTCACTCCGGCTTACGCCGCGCCGGAGCAGATCCTGGGCGAGCCGGTGACCACGGCCACGGACGTCTATGCGCTGGGCGTGATCCTCTACGAGCTGCTGACCGGCCGCTCTCCCCATCCGCGCAAGCGGTCGCTTCCCGCGATCCAGGGGGAGGAGGGCGAGACGATGGAGCGGCCTTCGGCCATCCTTCGCCGCGCCACGCCGGACGGCGAAGAAGACGCGGCCGGAATCCCCGATCGCCAGCGTTTCGCCCGCCGCGTGCAGGGGGACCTCGACACGGTCGTCCTCGCCGCGCTGCGCCGCGATCCGGAGCGCCGCTACCGCTCGGCCGCCGACCTCGCCATCGACCTGCGGCGGTTTCTCGAAGGAAGGCCCATTCAGGCCCGCGCGGATTCGGTGCTCTACCGGGCGCGCAAGCTCGTCCTGCGCCACAAGCTCGCCACGGCGGCGATCGCGGCGGCCATCCTCTCGCTCGTCGCGGGCTTCGCCATCTCCCTGCGCGAGGCGGAGATCGCGCGCGCCCAGGCGCGGCGGGCGGAGCGGGTCAAGGAGCTCCTGGTCTCCGTCTTCCGCGAGGCCGACCCGCAGAAGGGCAAGGGCCCCAACGTGACGGCCGGCGAGATCCTCGACGCGGGGGCCCGGCGAGTGGAGACGGAGATGGGAGCGGAGCCCGAGGTCCAGGCCGAGCTTCTCGACGCCATCGCCCAGATCCAGCTCAGCCTGGGGCTTTTCGATCCGGCGACCGAGGCGGCGAAAGCCTCCCTCGCCCAACGGCGCAAGCTCTTCGGGGCGAATTCGGCCGAGGAGGCTCTGAGCCTGACAACTCTGGCCGAGGTGTCTTCCGGCCTCGGCCGTCTGGACGAGGCGCAACGGCTGGCCGAGGAGGCGCGTCCGGCGGTCGAGCGGCGCTTTGACCCGGAGAGCCCGGAGAGACAACGCCTCACTCTGCTGCGGGCCTTTCTGTTCCATCACCAGGGGGAGCGCGAGAAGGCCGTCGTTCTCGCGCAGGAGCTGGCCGAGTCCGCCCGCCGGCGCTTTGGCCCCAAGAGCGTCGAGACGGGGCACCGCCTGGTTGTGGTGGCGGCGACCCTGGCCGGCTTTTCCCGTTTCGCCGAGGCGGAGCAGGCGATCCGGGAAGGCCTCGCCATCCTGGAGGCGTCGCCCGAAGCCACCCCGTACCAGAGAGCGGAGGCCCGCGAGCTGCTGGCCAATCTGCTCGAATTCAGGAGCCTCCACCAAGAGGCGGTGACCCACTACGCCGCCGCGCTCGACCTGCAGCGCGCGGCTCTCGGGCCGAAGCACGTCAAGATCGCCTCCACGCTGATTCCGTACGGCTACGCGCTCAGCGAGATGCGGCGCTATCCGGAAGCCGAGAAGGCGCTGCGCGAGGCGATCCGGATCCTGGAGCCCATCGACCATTATCAGATCGGCTCGGCGCGGAACTATCTGGGCTTCTGCTTCCTGGGCCAGGAGCGCTACGCCGAGGCGGAGCAGGAGTTCATCGCCATGGAGCGGTTCCTGCGCGGGAAAGTCGGAGCCGACCACCCGGCGCTCTGGGGCGCCCGCCTGAGCCAGGGCCTCGCGCAGCTCCGGCTCGGCCGGCTCGAAGAGGCGGAGAGCACGCTCTCCCAGGTGGTGGCCCACTTCGAACGCAACGAGCAGGAGCGGGACGGGGTCCGCTCCGCGCTCAAGCACCTCGGCGAGGTGGCGCGGCTCCGCGGCCGTCCCGCCGAGGCGCTGGCCATGCACCGGCGGGCCCGAGACATCGAGATCAGACTTTTCGGCACCACGGCGCAGGACGGAGTGGCCTTCTCGAATTATCTGATCGCGCTCGACCTGCTGGACCTCGGCGATCCCGAGTCTCTGGCCGAGGCGCGCCCGCTCATCGACGAAGCGATCTCCTTCCTGCGCCGATCCAACGCCAAACATCCGACGCTCGACAAATTCCTTCTGGCGAGCGGCCGCATCGCCCTGGCCGCGGGCGATCGCGCGCGGGCCCGGCAGGACCTCGCCGAAGCGGCCGACCGCATGCGCAGGCACCGCGGAGGGGACCATCCGCTCACCCGCGAGGCGGAGGCTCTCCTGCGGAGCGCGGAGCCCTCACCCCCTGACCCCCTCTCCCAGAGGGAGAGGGGGAAAAATCAATGAAAGTCGATGTCGTCTAAGCTTTTTCCAAAGATTTCACCCCTCTCCCTCTGGGAGAGGGGCCGGGGGTGAGGGCTCTCTCCATGCTTCCCCAGAATCCCACCCACGAGATCACTCGCCTGCTCGCCGCGGTCCGCGATGGAGACCGCGCCGCCTCCGACGCCCTGTTCGCCAGCGTTTACCGGGAGCTCCATCGCCTGGCTCATGCCCAGCTCGCCGCCCGCGGCCGGCCCGGCGAGACGCTCGACACCACCGCCCTGGTACACGAGGCCTATCTGCGCCTGGCGCAGCCGGCGGGCCTCTCCGCCGAGGATCGAGCGCACTTCTTCAACCTCGCCGCGCGGGTCATGCGGCACGTGGTGGTGGACTACGCCCGGCAGCGGGACGCAGCCAAGCGCTCGGGCGAGGTGGTCCGCATCGAGGTGGGAGGGCCGAGGGAACCGGCGGCCGAAGCCGACGCCCGGCTCACCGAGGACCTCCTCGCCCTTGACGCCTCTCTCGAGCGTCTCGAAGCGGAGAGCCCCCGGCTTGCCCGCCTCGTCGAGCTCCGCTTCTTCGCCGGGCTGAGCTTCGCCGAGATCGGAGAGGTCCAGGGCCTGACCGAACGCACGGCCAAGCGCGACTGGCGCAAGGCCCGCGCCTTCCTCCTGGCGGAGCTGTCTCCGCCTGGTCCTTCCCCACTGTAGAGACGCCCCGCGGGGCGTCTCCGCAGCGGCGGAATCTTTCCAGAGACCCCAGAGACCCCGCGGGTCCGCGGACCGGAGGAGACGCCCCACGGGGCGTCTCTACAGTGGGGAAGAGGGCAGCAGAAGCCTCGGTACGTTAGCGCCTATAGGGACGGGGTGAGGGCCCGGCTCTATACTTCCGCGGATGCGACGGCGGCACTTCGAAGCGCTGCGCCCGGTCTGCCCGGTCTGCCGGGCGGGCCGGGGCGAGGAGATCCCCCTCGTCCTGGCCGTGGTCTTCCACGAGGAGGGCGAGCACGTGGTGGAGGGGACCCTCCGCTGCTCGGCCCCGTCCTGCCTGCGCGAGTACCCGGTCCTCGACGGCGTGCCGCTGATCCTCGCCAACCTGCGCGGCTACGTGGCGGCGAGCATCGATCAGATCCACGCTCGGGAGGACCTGTCCGCCGAAACCGAGAGCCTGCTCGGAGACTGCTGCGGCTCCGGCTCCGCCTTCGACACCACCCGTCAACACCTCTCCACCTATGCCTGGGACCACTACGGCGATCTCGATCCCGAGGAGGCGCCAGGCGAATCTTCAGGCTTGGCCCCCGGCTCCGTCCTGCGCGTCCTGGAGCGCGGTCTCGAGCTGGCCGGGGAGGCCCCGGACGGCCCGGTCCTCGACATCGGCTGCGCAGTCGGCCGCACCGCCTTCGAGCTGGCCGCGCGGACGGGCCGGCTCGTGCTCGGGACCGACCTCAGCTTCGCGATGCTGCGTCTGGCCTCCCGCGCCCTCCGCGAGGGCCGGGTCCGCTACCCTCGTCGCCGGGTCGGGCTCGCCTACGACCGACGCGACTTTCCCGTGAGCTTTCCAGGTTCGGAGAACGTGGATTTCTGGGCCTGCGACGCCCTGGCCCTCCCCTTCCCCAGCGGCACCTTCGGGATGATCGTGACGCTGAACGTCCTCGACTGCGTCCAATCCCCCCACGACCTCCTCGCTTCTCTCCCCCGCCTCCTGTCCGATCGAGGCAGAGCGATCCTCTCCACTCCCTACGACTGGGCGCCGGCCGCGACTCCGGTCGAAGCCTGGCTGGGCGGGCACTCCCAGCGGGGAGAGAACGCCGGCGCGAGCGAGCCCGTCCTGCGCGCCCTCCTCACTCCGGGCGCGCATCCGGCGTCGGTCGAAGGATTGTCGATTCTGGCCGAAGAGCCGTCTTTGTCCTGGCGGGTGCGGATGCACGAACGGGCGGTGATGGAGTACCGGGTCGATCTGGTCGTGACGCGCAGAGCCCCCTCCCCCTGACCCCCTCCCCCGCTGGTGCGGGAGAGGGGAAAAAGGCCGGCCTGGTATCTATCTTTGCTTTGACTACGAGGCGGGAAGGAACCGCCGGGCGACGAGCGCGATGGGCAGCCCGACGCAGAGCATGTGGATCGCCAATCCCGTCGCGAGCGCACTGGGCGAAGCGCCGAGCTTGAAAGGGGCCGCCGAGAGCGGCACGACGACGAAGGTCATCACCAGATAGACCGCGACACCGTAAAGCAAGCCGCAGACGACCGGCCGCCGCACCAGCCACTTCAGCTTCCGGCTCGCCGCAACGTAGACCGCGGCGGCCACGAACGCGATCACGAAGTGCAGCACGGCTCCGAGAGCCGCGGTTGCGGCCCCGCCCTGGAAGGAGTCCGCGCCGAGCAATCCGCTGGAGATCGATTGCAGGAGCGAAACCGGGCTCCGCCCCCGCAGACCGCTTTGGACCAACGCAGCCGTCAGATCCAGAACGCCGGCCGTCAAGCCGCCCCAGAGGATAGCCCGCGCTACGGAGGCTTTTCTCATAAAGCTTTCCGTTCCTCTCTGCGTTGTAGCAGAAAATTCGCCGCGCTTGGGGCGGTGCAAACGCGATGCCGCGGAGCCTCGCTCGGAAGCTCTCGATTTTTACGGTCAATGATCCGGCGAATTGAACGAGAGCGTTCAGAATTCTGACAGCCCGCCGCCCACGGCTATTGTATCTTTCTCGCGAGATCACCCACGCGAATCACACCCGGCTGGACGACCCTCGCGTTGAGGCCGCGCAGACGAAGCTCTCTTCCAACCGGCGAATTCACGAATTTCAAGGCATCCGCCCCAAACCGCTCCACGAACTTCTTGCAGCCGGTATGGGGCTGGCTCGTGACTTCGACGACCGCCGATCCCAATGTCAGCCGGGTCCCTGGCGGCAGGTTCGCGGCGCTCAGGTCCAGGTCGATGAAAAGCTGGTCGCCCGCCAGTTGCCAACGGCCGGGATTCTGCGCCACCAGGGCAATCACGCGGGAGCTCATGATGTTGAGCTGCATGTCCGGATGCGCAGAGCCGTCCGGTGTACGAGAGCTTCCGCGAGTGCTCCAGTTATCCCCCGCGAGACCTTCCACGAGATCGAGCTCGGCTTCCTGCAACACTTCCCGCTCACCGATCCGGGGCCGCCGCACGATCAGCTTCAGCACGCCTTCCTCTTTGGGCGAGTCGAGTATCTCGTCCAGGCCGGCCTCAAGCTCTTCCATCGTCAAGTGGACTGTATCCGCCATGATCCGCCTCATTGTTGGGCTTGATTCTACTGCGCGCTCTGAGCGCCGGGGGCTCGCCTCCCGCACCGGACGCTGGTAGTCTTCTCCGGCCAATCCCGGTGACTGTCAGGCTTTCGGTTGGACGATATGGCTACGGAACCTCTGCGCCCTCATCCCCTGCTGACTCGCTATTACGCGGACGAGGCGTCGCGCAAGCGCCAGGTCCTCGCCTGGTTCGACGAGTCGGCTCCCGATTACGACTGGATCACTCAGGCCATGAGCTTCGGCTCCGGGTCCTGGTACCGCCGCCAGGCCCTGCTCCGCGCCGGTCTCGCTCCCGGCATGAGCACTCTCGACGTGGCCTGCGGCACCGGGGCTCTGACCGTGCCTTCTCAGGAGATCGTGGGACCGGAGGGTCAGGTCGTAGGGCTCGATCCCAGCACCGGCATGCTCCGCCAAGCGCGGGCCAATGGAGCGCGGCGGCTCGTGCGCGGCGTGGCCGAGGCCCTGCCTTTCCCGGACCGCCGGTTCGAGCTCCTCAGCATGGGCTACGCCCTGCGCCACGTCGCCGACCTGCGGGCGACTTTCCGCGAGTATCACCGGGTGCTCCAGGCCGGCGGCCGGCTGCTGATCCTGGAGATCACGCCGCCCCGCTCGCGATTGCCGTTCCACCTGCTGGAGATCTATCTCGGCAGGATCGTGCCGCTCCTGGCCCGCCTCGGCCGCGGAGGCCGCAGCTCCCGGGACGTCATGCGCTACTACTGGGAGACCATCGACAACTGCGTGAAGCCGCCGGTCATCCTCTCCGCCCTGGAGGAGGCCGGCTTCTCGCGGGTCGCGCGGCACGTCGAGATGTCGATTTTTTCGGAATACGTGGCGGTGCGCTGAACCAGCCTGGGGTTGAAACCCCAGGCTGGTCTGTTTCGCTCCTCAAGGAGCGACTCCCTTTCCTGATCCTCGCCCGCAGGGCGGTACAGCTCAGCCTGGGGTTTCAACCCCAGGCTCAGAGACGCGGCGGGGCCACGAGGAACGGCCGCGCCGTGACAGCCTTGACCGGCCCCGCCTCGCGGCCGACGCGCAGCTCCAGCAGGTAGTCGCCCGGCGGCAGCGAGCCCGCGTGCAGCTTGGCCATCACCAGGTCCGGCTGGCCGGCCTCTCCGGAGGTCATGGTCAGCAGCTCGACCTCTCCGCCCGTGGCGGGCTTACCTTCGAGGGTGAGGATGCGTCCGCGGACCCAGGCCCCCGTGCCGGTGATGCCGCGGCCGAGGAGCAGCACCTGCGCCTCTCCCGCCGCCGGCAGGGTGGCGTGCGCCGCCGGCAGCACCGAACGGCCGTGCAGGTCGAACGAGGTGTCCGTCGAGCGGACGAGGAGCCAGGGATCGTCGGACGGCGGCAGGAACAGGGCGTCGATGCGCGACGCGGTCTCCGCCGTGGCGGCGAGGCTCAGGGGGAGCGACAGCAGGGACACGCGGCCGTCGTTGCGGTCGCGCACCAGCACGCGCAGCCGGTGCTTGCCCGGGCTGAGGTCGAGCTGGCCGAGCACGCGCACGCCGCCCTGGGCCAGACGGGTCCCCACCTTGGAGCGGTCGAGCTCCACGGCCTGGGCGAAGAAATCGTTGCTGTTGCCCTGGTCGTCCAGAGCATAGCCGAAGACTTCCAGGCCGAGCCTCGGAGCGCCGCCCGCGAGGATCGGCGCGCCCGGCACCTCCACCACCACGGCCACCGGGGTCGACTCGCCGCCGGAGCGCAGCGGCACCGCCATCACCTGGATTCCCAGGTCGTCGCGCTCGTCGTCCCCGGCCACCAGGCGCGCCGCTTCGGCGAGCCGCTGGACGTCCTTCTGCTGCTTGAACGGGAGGGGCGCGAAGTAGCCGCTGCGGTGGCGGACCTTGGCCTTCTGGCCGTTGCGGAGCCGCACCTCCAGCGGGTGGAAGGAGCCGTCGGGCGCGGCATCGACCTGGACCGTGAGGAGGTAGCCGTGGGCGCTCTTCTTCATAGCGCCGTCCAGCCCCTCCGCGAGCTTGTTCGTCGCCTCCACCATCGTCCCCCCGGTCTCATGGGCGAGGTAGAAGAGACCGTTGCCGGCCCTCTGAGCCCGCACTCCCCCAAGGTCCACGACGTGGAGGAGCCAGCCCGAACGCCGGAGCTCCTCGACGGTGTCCCCGAGCCTCCTGAGCAGGTCGCTGCCGCCCACATACGAGTCCTGCGCGCCGCCAGGGCTGTATTGGACGAGCCCCTCGGCGAATCCGTCGCTGAAGAGCGCCAGGTACTTCCTCCCCTGCACCGGCCGCAGGGTTTCGGCGAGGCCGGCCAGCGCGTCGAGCTGTGCTTTGACGTGAGAGCTCATGAGCGCCTCGACATTCGGCTGGTGGAGGATGGACGAGTGGCTGAGCACGTTCTTCTGCAGGAAGCCGCCCCAGGTGCCGTCGCTGGGGCCGAGGGTTGCGAGCATGTCGGCGGCGAAGTTGCTCTCCTTGACCTTCCAGGCCTGCGCAAGGAGGGAGCGGGCGCCCAGGCCGGTCACCCGCAGCGGATCGGAGTCACCGCCCGGGACCTCCGCCGCCTTGCCCGTCAACACCGATTCGAGAGCGCCGAGGGTCCGCGCCGCGGCGGCGCGATCGGTGGTGAAGCTGAGCAGCAGATGGAGCTCGCCCTTGGGCAGATAGACCCCAACCCCTACCATGTCGCGCGGGTCGAGGCCGGAGGCGACGAGCTTGCGAGCTTCGGTGACTCCTGTCGCAATCCGCTCCGGGCTGCTGAAGGCGAAGTCGAAGAGGAAGAACAGATGGCGGCGGGCGGCGGGCGGAAGCGGCTGCGCCCCCGGCTTCTCCGGCGCCTCCAGGTCGATGGCCTCGAAGGCGACGACCGACAGCGGGCGCCCCTTCTCCGTCACCTCGAAATCGGCGGCCGTGAGCCCCTTGACCGCCTCGCCGCCGCGCATCACCTCGACCGGGATCTCCACCGCGGTCACCGAGATCTCGTCGGAGGCTCCCGGCGGAGCCGAGCCTTTCTGGTCGCCGTCCGACCTGCCCGTCACCAGCATCAGCAAGGCAAGAGCGAGCCCCAGGCTGCGAGAGAAGCGAGAGATTCCAGTCACACAGGCCTCCTTTCGGTCACCAGGAACGGCCTTGCGGTCACCGCCTGGACAGGTCCGGCTTCACGGCCGACGCGCAGCTCCAGCAGGTAGTCGCCCGGCGGCAGCGATCCCACGCGCAGCTTTCCCATCACCAGGTCGGGCTCTCCGCCCTCGCCGGGAGTCATGGTCAGCAGCTCGACCTCTCCACCCGTGACGGGTTTGCCTTCAGGCGTGAGGATGCGCCCGCGCACCCAGGCCCCCTTGGCGGTGATGCCGCGGCCGAGGAGCAGCACCTGCGCCTCGCCCGCCGCGGGCAGCGTAGCCTGCGCCGCCGGCAGCACCGAGCGGCCGTGCAGGTCGAACGAGGTGTCCACCGAGCGGACGAGCAGCCAGGGATCGTCCGCCGGCGGCAGGAACAGGGCGTCGATGCGCGCTCCGGTCGCGGCCGGCGCCGCGGCGAGGCTCAAGGGGAGCGACAGCAGAGAGACCCGGCCGTCGTTGCGGTCGCGCACCAGCACGCGCAGCCGGTGCTTGCCCGGGGCGAGGTCGAGCTTGCCGAGCACGCGCACCCCGCCCTGGGCCAGGCGGGTCCCCACCTTGGAACGGTCGAGCTCCACGGCCTGGGCGAAGAAATCGTCGCTGTTGCCCTGGTCGTCCAGGGCATAGCCGAAGACTTCGAGGCCGGGCCTCGGAGCGCCGCCCGCGAGGATCGGCGCGCCCGGCACCTCCACCACCACGGCCACAGGAGTGGACTCGCCGCCGGAGCGCAGCGGCACCGCCATCACCTGGATGCCCAGGTCGTCGCGCTCCTCGTCCCCGGCCACCAGCCGCGCCGCTTCGGCGAGCCGCTGCACGTCCTTCTGCTGGTTGAACGGGACGGGCGCGAAGTAGCCGCTGCGGTGCCGGACCTTGGCCTTCCGGCCATTGCGGAGCCGCACATCCAGCGGGTGGAAGGAGCCATCGGGCGCGGCATCGACCTGGACCGTGAGCAGATAGGCGTGGGCGCTTTTCTTCATGACGCCGCCCAGCCCTTCCGCAAACTTGTTCGTCCCTTCCACCATTGTCCCCCCGGTCTCGTTGGCGAGGTAGAAGAGGCCGTTGCCGCCCAGATCCGTACCTCGCGTTCCCGCGAGGTCCACGACGTGGAGGAGCCAGCCCGAGCGCCGGAGCTCCTCGACCGTGCTCTCGAGCTTCTTGAGAAGGTCGCTGCCGCCGGAGTACGGGCTCCAAAACGTTGAGCTCGGGCGGTAATGGATCAGATTGACGCGAAAGCCATCGCTGAAGAGGGCCAGGTACTTCCTTCCCTGCACCGGCCGCAGGATTTCGGCCAGGCCGGCCAGCGCGTCGAGCTGCGCCTTGACGTGGGCGCGCTGGAGCGACTCGACGTGGCCCTGGTGAAGCTCGGACGAGTGGCTGAGCACGTTCTTCTGCAGGAAGCCGCCCATGGTGCCGTCGGGGGCGCCGAGGCTCGCGAGCATGTCGAAGGCGAAGTTGGTCTCGTCGATCTTCCAGGCCTGCGCGAGGAGCGAGCGGGCGCCCAGGCCGGTGACCCGCAACGGATCGGAATCGCCGCCCGGGACCTCCGACGCCTTGCCCGTCAGCACCGATTCGAGAGCGCCGAGGGTCCGCGCCGCGGCGGCGCGGTCGGTGGTGAAGCTCAGCAGCAGGTGGAGCTCCCCCTTGGGGAGATAGACTCCCACTCCCACCATGTCGTGCGGATCGAGGCCGGACGCGGCGAGCTTGCGGGCTTCGGTGACCCCGCGCGCGATCCGCTCCGGGTTGCTGAAGGCGAAATCGAAAAGGAAGAGCAGATGACGGCGGGCGGCCGGCGAAGGCGGTGTCCCGGACTTCTCCGGCGCCTCCAGGTCGATGGTCTCGAAGGAGACGATCGGCAGGGAGCGGCCCTTCTCCAGCACCGCGAAGTCGGCGGCCGTGAGCCCCTTGACCGGCTCGCTGCCGCGCGTCACCTCGACCGGCACCTCGACCACGGTGACCTCGATCTGGTCGGAAGCTCCTGGTGGAGCGGAATTCTTCTGGGCGCCGTCCGACCTGCCCGTCACCAGCATCAGCAGGGCCAGGGCCGCGAACCCCAGGTCACGAGGGAAACGAGAGATTGCAGTCACACGATCCTCCTTCGCCGCCTGCGGCGTCCGCCGCCCTGGCAGCCATCTTCAAGCAAAGAGATGCGATCCTCCGATCCAAAGAGCAAGCCGCGTACCACAGCCCGCCCGCTATGATACGGCGCAACCTCAACAGTTTTTTGGACTTGCGGCAACAGGAACGGCGGCTCGCGTCAAGAAATTGGATTCAAAATCGTGGACGATGGCTTTGGCCCTGCCGCCTCCCGTTGAGGACGGACTCGTCCCTTGAGGGAGACGGGTGTGAGGCCTCCACCGATCGCTGAGACTTACTTAGGCTTCGAAGCCTTCTCCACTGCCTTGGAGCGGACTCAGACTATTCCGCGGGCGACAATCCACTCGGTCGGCTGGCCGGTAACCTCGGCGATCAGGTCAAAGTCGCGGTCATAGTGCAGAAGGATCAGGCCGGCGGCCTCGGCGATGGCCGCAATGATGAGGTCGGGAATGGGAATGCGATGTCGGCCGCTGCGCGCGAGCTCTCCTTGAATGGCAATGGCCCGCTGGAGATTCTCCTCGGTAACAGGAAGGGAGTAGTAGGCGAGCGCCCGGCGCTGCCGGATTCTCTCGTGCTCCTCAGCATTGCGGGCGCTGAAGAGTATCTCCAAATCGATGATGGCGCAGGTCGCAGCCTCCCCGGATTCAATGATCGGCGCCAGCCGCTCCCGGACCGGCTCAAGCGGCATCCGCGCCAAGGCGCTCTTGTCGATGAGATAGCGGGCCTTCAAGAGTGCCAAGCTCCGGACATGACATCCGGGTCGGCCAGATCCATGCCGCGCATGGTCGTCAACGCCTCCACCTCAGCGCGACGGGCCTCCGTCCGCAGTACCTCGCGGAACGCTTCCTCGATAGTCTCCTTGATGGTCGCGGTCGAGAGGACTTTCTGGACGGCAGTGAGAAGGTCTTCGTTGATCTCGACGCTGGTCTTGCGCACGCTCATCGTGGAACTCCCTTCTGGAGAAGGATATCCGAAATGACCCAACAAGGATATCCTGCACCCTATTCACGGCGTCCATTTAGAGGAAACGGCGGCTGTCGTCGCCGGCGCAGGGCCGCTTTCGCCCAGAGGAAGCCTACGGCGAGAAAAGGCAGCAGATAGAGGACGAGCTCCCCAGGCCCGAGCGTGCCATCAGGCGTGGGCTCGACCTCGGCGCCAAGCTCGCCGCGGCCTGCGGAGCCGTCGAGGAGGATGCGGACGCGCCACAGGCCGCCGCTGTCGAACCGCACCTCCGTGAAGTAACGCGCGCCGTGGCGGACGGGCTGCGCCGCAGCTTGGTACACGGCTTCCGGGAGCCGGCCGGAGACGGGCCGCACGGCCACCCGCACGGCCGTCCTTGCGGGCAGATTCTGCCCTTCCGGCGGCTCCAGGACCACGAAGAAGGTCCCGGTCCCGATGTCCGGGTCGGTCCAGACGGAAACGACATAGGGACCGGCCTTGCGGTCGATCAGGATGGGGAACGGCGGACCTTCATGGGCCAGGGCCGGCGGGGCCGGCAGAGCACACAGGAGGAGCGCGAGGACGGAGAGCCGCCGGATCACGTCAACTGCCCAGGAACGTGCCGCGCATCTCCATCGGCTGGGAGAGGAGCCACACCGCGGTGGCGGCAAGGAGGAGGCAGAGGCCGGCCCAGGGGAGGAACGCCGGCACCACCCGCGCAGGGTGCTCGCGCTCCGCAATGCGGTAGGCCACGAGCACGGAGCCGAGCAGGCCCAGGCCGAGAAAGCCGAGCTCCAGCGGATAGACGGCCTGTTCAGGCAGCCCGCCGAGGTCCCATCGCGGCGCGCCGAGCCCAGGCATGCCGAGGCTGGCGAGGGCGTCCTGCGCCACCGGCACGAACGTCCACAGGCCGGTGAGCAGGTGGAAGCCGTAGTGGGCCAGCCAGACCCCGAAGCCGAGCGGGACCAAGGCGTAGGCGAAACGCGTGACCAGAGGGAGAAGCGGCTCCCGCGTGCCGGCCCCCCGGCGGGTCAGCCAGGCGGTCAGGCCGAGGAGCAGGACGGGCTCGACCACCAGCGCCAGCAGGAACAGGGCTCCCAACACGGGCGCTTCGTGGGTCGTCCCCATCCGTCCGGCCAGCCAGGCCTGGACGGCGTAGACGGGGCTCACCATGCCGAAAGCGTTCAGCAGCGCACCGAAAGTGAAGAGGATCGACAGCGCCGCCAGATCCTTGCGGCGCGAGAGGAAGCCGACGCCGGAACGGCGGGGATCGGCCCACAGCTCGCTCGCCGGCAGCCGCGCCGCCAGGGCGACGTTCTCGTGCGGGCAGGCCACGACGCAGTCCAGGCAGAACGTGCAGTCCATGTTGCCCGCCTTCTGCGGCTGGAAGAGGGCCAGCTCGCAGCCGCGCTGCACCACGATCGCGCGATCCTCCGGAGCGCGCGTGCCGCGGATGCAGTCGAGCGTGGTGCAGCGGGCGCAGACGTCCGGATCACTGACTTTGACCTCCAGCGGCGAGACCGTCGAAGCCACGAAGTTGAACTGGCCGATGGGACAGACCCACTTGCAGAACGACGCGTTCCGGAACAGGGAGTCGACGACCAGCGCGCCGACGAAGTAGGCGAGGATCAGCCAGGCCGTCCACCAAGGCGAGCCCCACAGGTCGAACAGCTCATAGGCGAAGAGGACGAGGATGAAGAGGCCGACGGCGAGCCCCTTGTTGCGCAGCCGGCGGGGCCAGCGCAGGACCGGCTTGAAGAAGCGCCGCGCCAGGTCGCGCGCCAGCATGAAGGGGCAGGCCATGCAGAACAGGTTGCCGGCCAGCAGGAGGACGAGCACGAGCACGCCACGGTAGTGCACCCAGGTCAGCAGGGTGGCCAGGTTCTTGGGAGCGAGTTGGGGGCCGAGGAGGCCGTGGACGATCATCGCCGCCGCCAGAGCCAGCAGCGGGAGCTGCATCACCTTCCGCGAATGGCGCCAGCGCAGGAACCGCATCAACATCGGTCAGCTCCTACCGGGCGCCGACGCCCGGGAGCTCGGCCTGCCGCCGCAGAGTCCGGCCGTCGCGCAACGTGGCGTCGATGAGGATGAGCCAGTCGCCTGCCATGGTGAGCTCGAGCGGCGCCCTGTAGCGTCCCGGATCCACCTCGCGCGCCGTGCTGAAGACAGGCTTCATGCCGGCGTGCGACATGTTGCCTTCGAGCCGTACCTTGGCGCCCTGCACGGGCTGGCCCGTGGCCTCGTCGGTCAGCGTCAACGCGAACGTGGCGGCGCCGACCGTGGGCGGAGCGGGAGAGACCGTCCAGGCCAGGGCGATCTCCGGAGCGTCAGGTGCGGGCTGCCGGCAGCCGGCCGTGCCCATGCAGGCGGCCAATCCCAGGGCCAGCCCGAGCAGCGGCCGCCTCAGGCCGCCTCGGCCACGCGGGGATGGAAAGCGCAGGTGCATCGCATCCGGGCCGCTTCTCCCTGGGGAGGGAACATGTGGTAGTACATGGCGATCACCATCGGCACGAACACCAGCGAGTTGTAGATCAGGTGCAGCTCGACGCGCGGGATCCAGAGCTGGGCGACGCTCACCGGCACGGGAGAATTGAACAGGTTGTGCCCGAGCAGAGCCTGCGTCTGGAGAAGGCCGTGCTCGATGTGATGCCAGAACTGGATGGCGAGCGCCGCCGTCCACCACGTCCGCGACGTGCCGGCGAACCCCGGCCGCAGGATCCAGAGGCCGATCAGCATCACGAGCGCATAGCCGTAGTGAAGGATCTCGGAGGAGACGAGCCAGGGGAACCACAGGCCCAGAACGCCACGCGACTGCGGGATGGGCCATCGCAGCGCGTAGATCTGAAAGGCCTGGGTGAGATGCTCGGCCCAATGAGCCAGAACGATGGCCATGAAGAGCTGCAGGGCGCGCTCGTGTTTCGTGCTGTTCAGGCGCTCCAGGAACGCCGAAAACCGTGACTTCTTCTCTTCCATGCGGTTTCCTCCTGTGCCCGGGGCGATGCCCCTACAGCAAGAGGTGCTTGCAGAGCGCTTAAGCGATCCCTGCCTACTCCAGTCCCACGACATCCAGGCTTCGCGGGGACTCCACGCTGTGCTCGAACTGGACGATCTGCTTGGCGGACGGGGGCAGGGTGAGCTTCCATTCGAGCTGGTTCAGCCCGCTGTGCTCGCTCGGCTTGGGGTCGGAGGCTTCGAGCTTGACCTTGATCTGCTCGTGCCGGGAGACGGGGAGCTGATCGCGGACGAAGACCACCTGCGGCGTGTCGCGCAGGTTCTCCACCTCGATTCTGTACCGGTAGCGGATGCGGCGGCGGTCGGCGAGGAGGGTCTTCTCGACCTCGCGCGCGACCAGCTTGCGCTCCACCCGCAGCCGCTCGTCGGCCCCCAGAGCCAGCTCCAGCTCCTGCCCGGGCGCGACGAGCTCGATCTGGGTGGCGCCCAGATATTCCTCGCCTTCGAAGAGCTGGGCCCTGCCGGGCAGGAGCGTGTAGGGGCTGTCGTTGCGCACCTTGGCGCGGCGGTAGCAGACCGGCTCCAGCTTGGGAGCGGTCACGGCGTCCAGCTCGGGGCGGAGCTTGAAGGAGGACACGGTCACCTTGCGCGGCTCGCCGCTGCTCGGCACGTCCGCGCGGCTCGAAATCTGATAGGTGACCGCCGCGCCGGACTCGGAGACGGTGGCGGAAGGGAGCTCCATGAAGGTCTCCTCCGCTTCCAGGTCGAGAGCCTCCTCGGCCATGGCGTGCATGGCCATCGGGGCCGGGGCCGCCCCGGCGATGGCCTGCATCTTGGGCGAGTACTGGGGCGGAGCAGGCCGCGGACCTATGTACCAGGGGTCCAGCTCGGGGATCACCAGGGCGAGCGCCGGCCGCGCCGTCGACAGGGTCATGGCCACACCGGCCCAGTCCTCGCCCGTGCTCTGCGCCACCTCGCCGAGATAGGTCATCTCCAGCTCGCCGCCCGTCAGCCGCAGGTCGTACAGCGGCTGCCAGCGGGCCGGCTGAACGACGTAGGTCAGCTCGATCTCCAGATTCCCGCCGGTGACCGCCTCCACCTCGACCGTGGCGGCGTAGCGCTGGCGCGGGCGCGCGGACTGGATCTGCGCCAGCTCCCGCCGCAGCCGGTCCAGCTCCTTGGCCAGATCGCGGCGCTTCCGACCGACGGCGAGAAGGTCAGTCTGCAGCGCGCGTCCGCGCTCGTCGATGAAATCGAAGACGGCGCCCTGGTCGGCCGTCGACCGGTCGCGCAGGGCGAGCCCGCGTGCAAACATTTCACTCTGTTCCGCCAAGCCATCGATCGCCTTCTGCGCCCTTTCGAGCACGCCGGCCTGGGCCGCGAGGTCGGCGTCGGCGTCCATCACCGCCTGGATCTTCGCCTCCAGCTCGCGCGCGGCCTCGGCGGGCGTGTCCACGTAGTTGCGGACCTGCAGGCTGACGCCCAGCAGGCGGGCCCGCGCGGTGCCCTTGCCGGAGGCGCGCACGCTGTCGGGCAGCAAGGACATGGGAAGATTCGAAATCTCCAGCCGGTGCACGCCCGGCTCCAGCGTCGCGGTTCCGCGACGAGTCACGCGGGCGCGGTCGGGAAAGACGGTCACGGAATCGAGGGCGGACGCGAGCTCTGGCATGGGGCTCCTCCCGGGACTGCGTTCCAGTCTAACAGCCCCCCGCATTGAGCCTTCAAGAGCGCCAGGCACTGGACATGATGTCCGGATCGGCCAGATTCAGTCGCGGAAGAGCAGGTCGCTTGCGCCGCGAGGCAGGCGGAGTGCGCCGGATTCTCCTGCGCCGGGTTCTTAGCACACACCGGGTGTGCCGAGATCCCTGACCCTTGCTATCCGGCACCACGCCGCTGCTAACCGGCACCATCCCGCGGCGAACCTGCACCGCGTGACGGCGAAGCGATACCACCCTGCGGCGAACCGGCACCGCCTGACGGAGAATCGACACCACCTCGCCGCTAACCGGCACCGCCTGAAGGGGAACCGGCACCACCCTGCGGCGAAGCGCACCACCCCCGCTGCGAACCGATACCGCCTACCGGGAAACCGGCGCACCCAGAGCGTAAACCGGCACCACCAAGGCGTGAACGGGCGCAGCTACAGCGGGAACGGACGCAGCCAGAGCGGGAACCGGCGCAGCCAAGGTGGGAACCGGCGCAACTCGCGCGCTAACCGGCGCACTCCGCGCGTGAACCGGCGCAGCCAGGGCGCTAACCGGTGCACGCCGACTGCGCCCCCTCGAATCTCTTCCCTCTTCCCGCGATTTTCTCTTGACTTCCGCCTCCGCGGGAGCGGTCGCTCTGGAGCGGTGCGGAGCGATTCTCGACCGCCGGGTCTCCGACGGGGAAGGTGCGCAGATCGTCCCCTGAGGCCTTGGGAACGCCGCCATCCAATCCGGCCCGTTGGGCCGGATGGGGAAGAAATTTGCGCGCCGCACGCAGATTCTCGGAAGTAGTCGATCAGATCACCTGGAACCTATTCCGTCCCTGGTCACACAGTGATCACTACTTTTCCTCGAGCGTGTCCTTCTTCCAAATATTGGATCGCCTCAGGGGCCTCACTCAGCCTGTAAGACCTGTCGATGACCGGTGTCACCTTTCCGGCCGCCATGAGATCGCGCAGGATGGTCAGGTCCTCTTGATTCCCTCTCGCAATAAACAGGACGAACTTCTGTCTCACGAACCGTGACCACAAAAACGCCTTGAGCAAACGAGTCAGAAGGATCCGGATTTCCTTGGGTCCTCCGACCATGACGCATTTACCAGGGGGATTCAAAACGCGCCTGCACGCTGACAGCGGGCGGTTTCCAACGCAGTCGAGAATCAAGTCGTAGCGTTGCTCATCCTCGGTGAAGTCCTCTTGCGTGTAATCGATGACGCGGTCCGCGCCGATAGATCGGACCATCTCCACATTCCTCGTACTGCATACACCGGTCACCTCTGCGCCGAACGATTTGGCGATCTGCACAGCGAACGTACCCACGCCTCCCGCCGCGCCGTTGATCAAGACCTTCTGCCCCGGTTGAACCTGTCCCTTGTCACGAAGACCCTGCAATGCGGTGAGGGCCGCCACAGGTACGGAAGCCGCTTGCTCAAACGTCACGTTCGCCGGCTTCATGGCCAAGGCTGACTCGGAAGCGCACGCATACTCGGCAAAGGCTCCAGGGCAGGTGCCGAACACCTCGTCGCCTGGCTTGAACCGGGTTATGTTCCTGCCCACCGCTTCAACCTGGCCGGCCACATCACGCCCGGGCCGTGACGCCTTCAAGCGCCAGTCCAGAGGATTGACCGAAGCCGCGCGAACGGCGATCAAAACGTCATTGTCTCCGGCGGTCGGCTTTGCAATCTCTTCGCACCGAAAGGCAGCGGGTGAGCCGTGGCTGGAATAGGTAATCGCCTTCATGGCACCTGGATCGCCTCTTACTTGGATACGCCCGAGAGGGAGCGATTCTTACAGCGCCGGCCTGCCCCTCCTGTTGTACGCTTCCCCTCCCGATGAAGCTCCTCGACTCACGAAGGCTGACCGGTCCCAACCTGCTCCAGGAGCGGGAAGGGGCGGTGCTGGATGTCGCGCTGGACGAGAAGGAGGCGGATGCGGCGGTCGCGGCGTGGCGAGAGCAGGTCCGGCGGCTCCTCGACGCTGTGGGGTGGCGGGAGGAGAGCCTGGCGGTCCGGCGGTTTCCGAGCGGGGCGAGCCTGTCGATCTCGGCGCCGATCGACGCTCTCTACTCCGCCACGGAGGTCAACGAGCGGGCCTGGGAGGCGGCCGAGGAGGCGCTGCGCGGCGAGGTCCCGGACCTCGAGGAGATCGCCGTGCGGCTGCGTGCGGAGATCGAACGGGAGCGCAATCCGGCGCTGCTGGCATTGCGGGCCGCGGCCGAGAGGCGGGGCGTGGCCTTTCTCGCGGACGACCGCCAGGCTTCGATCGGCCTGGGGAAAGGAGCGCTGACCTGGCCGGTCGAGGATCTCCCCCGCCCCGAGGAGGTCGCCTGGGAGCGGGTCCACGATGTGCCGGTGGTGCTGGTGACCGGAACCAACGGCAAGAGCACGACGGTGCGCCTGCTGGCGGCCATGGCACGGGCGGCGGGCGTAATGGCGGGGACCACGTCCACGGACCTCATCGAAGTCGGGGGCGAGGTGCTGGAGCGGGGCGACTTCTCCGGTCCGGTCGGAGCGCGGGCTCTGCTGCGCGATCCCAGGGTCGAGATGGCCATCCTGGAGACGGCGCGCGGAGGGATGCTGCGGCGCGGGCTCGCGGTGCGCCGCGCGGACGCCGCCGCGGTGACCAACGTGGCCGCCGATCACCTCGGCGAGCACGGAGTGGACGATCTCGAGGCCCTCGCCGAGACCAAGCTGGTGGTGGCGCGGGCCGTGGGGCCGGAAGGGCGCGTCGTGCTCAACGCGGACGATCCGCTCCTGGTGGCCGGCGCCGCCGGGATCGCGGCGCCGGTGGTCTGGTTCAGCCTCGATCCCGAGAGCGCCGAGCTGCGAAATCTGCTGGAGCGCGGAGACCCGGCCTGGGTCCTCCACCAGGGAGAGATCGAGCAGTGGCACGGCGGATGGAAGCAGGTGGTCGCCCGCGCCGAGGAGATCCCGATCACCTTCGGCGGCGCCGCCCGCCACAACATCGCCAACGCCCTGGCCGCGCTCGCGCTCGGCGCGGCGGTCCGCCTGCCGCAGGAGGCCATGGTGCGCGCGTTGCGCCAGGTGCGCAGCGATCCGGACGACAATCCCGGGCGCGGCAATCTCTTCGAGATCGGCGGCGTGCGTATTCTCCTCGACTACGCGCACAACCCGCACGGCATCGCGGCGCTGCTCGGACTGGCGGTGAACCTCCCCGCCCGCCGCCGCCTGATCCTCCTCGGCCAGGCCGGCGACCGCGACGACGAGGCGCTCCGCGAGCTGGCGCAGGCGGTGTGGAAGCTCCATCCCGACCGGGTCATCGTCAAGGAGCTCCCCGAGCTGCTGCGCGGCCGCCAGCCCGGCGAAGTCCCGGCGATCCTGGAGGACGAGCTGCGCCGCCTGGGCGCGGGGGACGAGCAGATCGGCCGCGCCGGCAACGAGCTGGAGGCCGTGCGCCAAGCTCTCGCCTGGGCGAAGAAAGGGGACCTCCTCCTGCTGCTCGTCCACACCCAGCGGGAGGAGGTGCTGGCGCTGCTCCGCCGGCTTCAGGAGGCGGGGTAGGAGGCGCTCCCCCGCCCGGACCCTCACCCCCCGGCCCCTCTCCCACCCGCACTCCCCTCCCCCCGGGAGAGGGGGAGAAAAGCAACTCAGTTTTCCGTTTTGGCCAGGGTTCCCCCTCTCCCGGGCGGGCGTGAGTGCGGGTGGGAGAGGGGGTCAGGGGGTGAGGGTCTCTACACCGCGACGTCCGCCGGCAGATCCAGCACCATCCGGTAAGCGGTCACCTGATAGGTCGGATCGTTCATCACGCCCGCGGTGCCGGCCAGGAGGAGCCGGAACAGGCGCCAGGTCTCCTCCCCGGCCAGGCGGACGATTTCCTCCCGGTTCTCGATCCAGCGCTGGTGGCCGTTCTTCGCCCAGAGGTGATAGTTGCGGCGGTCGTTGTAGAGGCCGACGAGCTGGATCGGCGAGCGGTCGAGCGCGGCCATCAGCTCGGGGACATAGGTCATGCGGAACGTGCCGGGCCAGACGTACTTGGTGATGAAGCTGGAGGTCGCGAACGGCACCTTTCCCGACGCGAAGTCGAGATAGACCCTTCCTCCCGGCTTCAGCAGCTCGGGGATGCGCCGCAGGACGTAGGGATAGTCCGAGAGGTCTTCGATCACTCCCATCATGGAGATGCCGTCGTACCTCTTGCCCGGTCGGTAGGTGAAGTAGTCCTGATAGGACGCCGAGGCGTCGAGCCTCTTCTCCTCGATCATGCGGGTGACGTAGCCGAACTGGTCCTTGGACAGCGTGATGCCTTCGACGCGGACGCCTCGCTCTGCGCAGTACTGGATGAAGCCGCCCCAGCCGTGGCCGACGTCGAGCACCTCGTCCCCCGGCTTCAGGCGCAGCGATTCGAAGGCGAAGTCGTACTTCTTGCGGGTGCTCTCCTCCAGCGTGTCGTCGTCGCTCTCGTAGATGCCCGGCGTGTAGGCCCGGTACTCGCGGTCGGTGCAGTAGAGCTGGATGTTGCCCGAGTCGTAGTGCTTGGCGATCCACCTGGGATTGAGCTTCTCTCTCCCCACCAGGATCGGCTGCAGCCTGCGCCAGGTCTTCAGCCAGAAATTGTCGTCCGACAGGATGTTGCGGAGCCACATGGCGCGGACGACGTCCCCCTCGATCTCGATGTCGCCGCGGATGTAGGCCTCCGCGATCGTCAGCTCGTCGAGGGACTGCAGAGCCTTCATGCCCTGGCCGTTGCGCAGGTGCACGGCGAACGCCGGCTCGCCGTCGCCGATCCTTTTGACGCCCTGATCGGTGTGGACCGTGAAAGCGCAGGGCAGGGCGTTGCTCAGGAACAACCGCTCGATCGCATCCATGTCTTTCCTCCCGGACGGTGCTCTAGTTTAGCAATGACCCGTAATGGATGGAACAGGGATAGACTTGGCGCATGCACACGGTCGAGAACGTGGCGGGAAGGCTGGTCGAGGTCCGGGTCGCGACCCCTTTGACCATGGAGGAGGTGCAGCAGTTCGTGCGGGAGCACCAGACGGTCGCCAACCGGATCCCGGAGAAATACGTGGGCGTGGTCGACCTGCTGCACGCCGACGTCTTCCCGGCCGACGTGGCCCAGCGCCTGATCCAGCTCCTGTCGGCCATGGCCGACCGGGTGGAGCGGAGCGCCTTCCTGATCGGCGAGAGCGCGGTGCTCGCTCTGCAGGTCGAGCGGGTCATCCGCAACGCGGCCAGTCCCAACCGCAAAGCGTTCCGCGATCCGGAGCAGCTCCGGCAGTGGCTCACGGAGATCCTCACCCCGACCGAGCGCAAACGGCTCGCCGAGTTCCTGGACCACCGGGGGAAGATGGGCCCCCTCCCCTGACCCCTCCCCCGCGGAGCGGGAGAGGGGAAGAGCTGAAAAAAGCGACCTGGAAAGGACTTCTCTCGTAAGGACTCCCCTCTCCCGCTATGCGGGGGAGGGGCCGGGGGAGGGGGGCTCTACGACGCCAGCCTCTGCCTCACCAGCACCGGCTGCCAGCTCTCCTCGTCGGCCCGCTCCGGCTCTTTCTCCTTCTTGAAGCTGACGATCAGGTCCCAGACGCGGTGGAGCTTGTCGCCGAAGATGACCACGAGGTCGCCGGCGCGCGCCATCCGCATCGCCTTGAGCGCCGCCTCCTCTTCACCGTGGACCCCGGGATCGATCCGCTCGGCGGGGAAGCCGGCCTGGATCAGCCCCTGGCGCAGCAGCCCCGCCACTTCGCCGGGCTGGCGGCCCCGGAGGTCGTCGTCTTCCTTCAGGAGCACGAAGTCGAAAGCGGGCGCCGCCGCGGCGGCCAGGGCCAGGATGTCCTCGTTGCGGCGGTCGCCGGGGGAGGCGATCACGCCGATGCGGCGGCCATGGACGGCCAGCTCGCGCACCGTCCGCGCCACGGCCTCCATGCTGTGGGCGTTGTGCGCGTAGTCGAGCAGCACGCGGAACGGGTGCTCGTTGTAGAAGTTGAGGCGCCCCGGAGCCTGGAAGAAGTCGAGCGAGAAGGTGCGCAGCCCCTGGCGGATGTCTTCGACCTCGACACCGAGGCCGGCCACGATGGCGGCGGCGAACATGGCGTTCTGGATGTTGTGCAGCGCCTTGCCTTCGAGGGTGGCGGGGACCTGGCGGGCGAGCAGCAGCGGGATCGGCTCCTCTCCCTGGTAGAGCACGATCGTACGGCCGCTCAGCCCTTCTTCCAATGACACCGCCCGCCCGCGCTCGCGGATGTGCCGGCGGACCCGCTCGTTGGTCCGGTCCATGGTCACGTAGATCGGCTCGGCCGGGCTGTGCTCGGCCATGCGCGCGACCCGCTCGTCGTCGGCGTTGAGGACGCAGAAGTCGGTCGCCACCTCGACGACGATCCGCTTGACCTCCGCGAGGTCGTCGATGCTGTCGATCCCGCCGAGGCCCAGGTGGTCGGAGGCCACGTTGAGCACCGCGCCGACGTTGCACTTGCGCCAGCCGAGGCCCGAGCGGACGATGCCGCCGCGGGCGGTCTCCAGCACCGCGGCATCCACGCTCGGATCGCGCAGCACGAGCTGGCTCGACCAGGGACCGGTCATGTCTCCCCGCACGGTCAGCACGCCGTCGATATAGACGCCGTCGGTGGTGGTCATGCCCACGGTGTAGCCGGCGAGCTTCAGGATGTGCCCGACCATGCGGGTCGTGGTGGTCTTGCCGTTGGTGCCGGTGATCGCGGCCATCGGGATGCGGTACGGGGTACCCCTGGGAAAGAGCATGTCGAGGATCGGCCCCGCGACGTCGCGCGCCCTGCCCTCGGTCGGCGCCACGTGCATGCGCAGGCCCGGCGCCGCGTTGATCTCCACGATGCCGCCGCCCACGTCCTTGTAGCTGCGCGAGATGTCGGGGGAGACGTAGTCGACGCCGGCCACGTCGAGGCCGATGGCGCGCACGGCGCGCTCGGCCATCACCCGGACGTCGTAGTGGATGGCGTCCGTCTTGTCGATTGCGGTGCCCCCGGTCGACAGGTTTCCGGTCGAGCGGAGATAGAGGACCTGCCCTTCGGGGAGGATGGATTCCAGGGTCAGCCCGGCCTGGTCGATCAGCCGCCGCGCCTGGTCGTCGACCTGGATGCGGGTGAGCACCTTCTCGTGCCCCACGCCGCGGCGGGGATCGCTGTTGACGATCTCGATCAGCTCCGCGATCGTGTGCCTCCGGTCCCCCACCACATGTCCCGGGACGCGCTGGGACACCGCGATCACCCGCCCGTCGACGACGAGGATGCGGTAATCGCAGCCCGACAGGAAAGCTTCGAGGAGGACGCGGGAGCTGACCTCGTAAGCCTTCTCGAACGCGGCGCGCACCTGCTCCGGGCTCTTCAGGTTGATCGACACCGCGTTGCCGTGGTTGCCGTCGAGCGGCTTGACGACGAGCGGGTAGCCCAGTCGCTCGGCTTCCTCGACGGCCTCGTCCGCGTCGTAGACCAGGGCCTGCCGGGGCACCGGGAGCCCCAGGTCGTCCAGGATCTGGCGGGTCAGTCGCTTGTTCGAGGCGATCTCGACGGCGATCTGGCGCGTCTCGCTGGTCAGCGCCGCCTGGATGCGGCGCTGGTATTTGCCGTGCCCGAGCTGCACCAGCGAGCTTTCGTCGAGGCGGATCCAGGGGATGCCGCGCTCCTCGGCGGCGCGCACCAGGGCGGACGTCGAGGGTCCGAGAGACCGGCGCTGGGCGAGGCGGATGAACTTTTCGAGCTCCTCCTGGAAATGGAACGGCGACGGGTCGTGGGCCGCGCGCTCCGGCGGCAGCAGGTGGCGGATCAGGCGGAGGGCGAGCTTGCCCGCCGCGAGCCCCACCGCCTCTTCGATGTAGGTGTAGACCACGTGGTACTGGCCTCGGGGCAGCCCCTCGCTGCGCGTCTTGCCGAACGTCACCGGAGTGCCGGCCAGGACCTGCAGCTCGATGGCAATGTGCTCCAGCACGTGCCCCAGCCAGGTGCCCTCGTCCTCCTTCATCCGCCGCACGAACCCGCCGGGCTCGCCGAGCCCGCAGGTGTGCTCGTGGAGCGACGGGATCAGCTCCAGGAGACGGTCGGCGAACCCGGGAAGCTGGCCGGTCGGGTAGTCCTCCAGCTCGCCGAGGTCCACCAGCAGGCGGATCATCGGCCAGCGGGCATAGAGATTAGGTCCTCGGTAGACCCTGGTTTCGAGAATCTTCATGCTGGGCTCCAAAAGATGGCTTCGCTGAAGTTGATGTCGGCCCTTTTGCGCGGAAGAGAAATGCAGCAAGGCATGTGCCATTCAGAGCTGCTGCTGAATTGGGAAAGGAAGGGCGGCCTACTCTCCCCCGTCATCGAGGGTGACGGGGACTTCGTCTTCTTCGGCCTCCATGAGCTCCTCTTCGAGGAGCGGATCGATGCGCACAGTCTCTTCCGGAGGGATCCCTCGCCGCCGTTCGAGGTCGTAGTGGCTGCCGGCGGTCAGGATGTCGACCCGGAGCCCCATCATGGCGATGGGCTGGCCGCGCACGACCGCGTGGCTGTCGGTGTAGCGCACCGTGCTGCCGTCGACGACCGTCACGGCGCCGGAGCCCATGACGGACAGCCTTCCGGTGGGCTCGATGACGGCGGCGGTGTCCTCGTCCACGCCCACGCCGAGGAGGCTCGGATTGTAAGAAAGCGCCGTGAGCAGGCGGCCCAGCCGGTCGCGGCGCCGGAAGTGCTGGTCGATCACGATGTCGGGCGCCAGGCCCAGCCCCTTGGCCATGTGGACCAGGCGCCGGCGCGGCGTGCCGCCGCTGTCCCCGAGGGCGATCATGTGCTCGGAGAGGACCGCGGCCCCGGCGCTGGTGCCGGCGACCACCATGCCGTCGGCGTGCCGGCGGCGGATCGAGTCGGCGATCCCGGTGCCTCCCAGGATGGACGAGAACTTGAGCTGGCTGCCGCCGGTGAGGAAGAGCCCGGTCGCGTACTCCAGCAGCTCGAGGGCCTCCTCGCGGACTTCCAGGGCATGGTCCCGGTTGTCGATCCGGAGCACCTCGACCGAATCCGCGTGCATCTTGTAGAACAGGTCGGCGTAGCGCTCCGCGGTGATCTCGGGGAAGTCCGACGCGGTGGCCAGCACCACGACGCTCGCGTCCGAGCCGCCGGCCGCCTCCAGGAAATAGCGCAGGATCACCCGCTGGCGCGTCTTGTCCTCGGCCCCGCCGATGGCGATCAGCAGGCCCGGATGGGTCACGTGAGGGGAGGGCACACCTTCCATGCAATTTGTATAGGCAAATGGGATGCCAGGGGGGCGTCAGGTCTGAGATCGCCGCACCGCGCCTGGGGTTGAAACCCCAGGCTGGGCTGTTTCTCTCCTGCGGAGCGACCCCCCTCCCATTCTTCGCCCTCTTGGGCGATACAACCCAGCCTGGGGTTTCAACCCCAGGCCGGCCACGCGCCGACGCGACAGTCCGCCGTGATAGAAATCCCCCGTTCCGGAGGACCACCACCATGCCCTTCGCTCCACCTCGGGCGCGCCCCTCCGCGCTCCTCCTTCTCCTCGCCCTCCTCGCCGCCCCCCTCTCCGCTTCGCGCCTGTCCCAGGCCCAGGTGGAGCGGCTGGAGAACGGCTTGACGGTCATGGTCCTGGAGGACCACACGCTGCCGCTGGTCAGCACGCAGATGCTCTACAGGATCGGCGGGCGGACGGAGAATCCGGGAGAGACGGGGCTCGCGCACTTCGTGGAGCACATGGCGTTCCGGGCGAGCGCGAATTTCCCGGACACCGACGTGGTGAGCCGAATCTACGCGGTCGGCGGGGAGTGGCACGGGTACACGTGGATCGACCAGACCACGTATTTCGAGACCGTCCCGGTTGACCAGCTCGGGCTCGCCCTCGCCATCCAGGCGGACCGCATGGCGCGGCTGCTGCTGCCGGCAGGTGAGCTGGAGGCCGAGCGTGGCGCGGTGCTGACGGAGCTGCGCGGCTACGAGAACGATCCGGCGAGCCGGCTCGACGACGCGGTCATGGCCGCCTCGTTCGTCGAGCACCCCTACCGCAACAACGTGATCGGTTGGGAGGCAGACGTCCGGCAGATCGCCCACGCCGACGTGGAGACCTTCTACCGCCGCCACTACGTTCCGGCCAACGCGGTGCTCGCCGTGGCGGGCGACGTCCGGACGGAGGAGGTCCTGGCGCTCGTCCGGCGCGCCTTCGGCGCCATCCCCGGCGGCGCGCCCACTCCCCTCCCCCGCTCCGTGGAGCCGCCGCAGCGCGGAGTCCGGAGGGTGGACCTGCACGGAGGCGGGTCCCGGAGCCGGTTCCAGATCGTCTATCGGGCGCCGGCCGCCACGGACCCGGACTTCCCGGCCTTCCTGCTCCTCCAGGCCCTGCTCGCCGGCTCCTCGGGCGCGAGCTTCCGCCAGGACGGCGATCCCTTCCCCGCCCGTCCGGGCTCGCGGCTCCACGGCGTCGGGCAGAGCGTCAACGTCTTCTTCGCCGCCACCGCGGCGCCGTACGTCCTCAGCATCGCCGGCGCCGCCGACCCGTCCGCGCCCGCGGCCCGCATCGAAGAGGAGATTGAGCGCCGGATCGCCGACCTCCGGGAGCGGCCTGTCCCCGCGGAAGAGCTGGATCGCGTGCGCCGCGACTTCCTGACGGAGCTGGTGCTCGACGTAGAGACCACCGAGGACGCGGCCCACCAGATGGCGTTCTATGAGGGGATCGGCGCCTTCGAGGTCCTCCGCCGCCTGCCCGCTCTCGTCGATGCCCTGACGCCCGAGGATCTCCAGCGCGCCGCCGCCGCCCGACTCCAGCCCTATCAGCGGACGATCGGCTGGGTACACGCCGGCCCCCCCCTAATTCTTCCTCCAACAGTTCCCTCCTCTCCCGGTCGGGGGGAGGGGGTGGGAGAGGGGGGCCAGGGGGGTGAGGGGCTCCCCGCGGACCGCGCCCCCCGGATCCGCCGCCTGAAAAACGGCGTCACCCTGATCGCCCGCCAGGTCCCGCGCGTTCCAGCGGGGTATCTGCGCGTGGTCGTTCCCTCCACCGTCTCCTCCGAAGGGACGATCACGGACATCGCCACGGACTCTCCGGTTTGGCGGCACACCTCGCTCGGCCTGCGCTTCCGCGCGGGAGAGCTGCCGCGGGCGCTGGCCGAGGCCCGCAAGGCGCTGGCGACGGCGAAGGCCCAACCCGCGCCCGATCCCGCGACTATTGAAGACCCGGAGCAGCGGCTTGACCTCGCCTTGCGCGCCCTCCTGGGCGCTTCGCCGGCCTCGGGCGGACCGCTCTCCCCCGTTGTCGTCGTCGCCGTTGGCGACCTGGACGAAGCCGAGGTCCTCCGCCTCATGGCAGAGGCCTTCGCCGGCCTCCCCTCTCCGCTGCCCCTCCGCTCCAACCCTCTCCAACTAGAGAGGCGCGAAGAGGTGATCCCGCTCGCCGGCCGCGGGCTGGCGCAGTCTCAGCTCGGCTATGCGGTCCCGGCTCCCCCACCCTCCGATCCCGCGTCGGACGCTTGGCGCATCCTCCTCTACATCCTGAGCCACGACTACGAAGGGCGGCTCGGCAAGGACCTGATCGCCCGCCGCGGCCTGATCTACTACATCGGCAGCCGCTACCAGTCGGATGGCCAAGCCGCCTGGATCGCGATGACCACCGGCGTCAACCCGGAGAGCCTGGAGCCCACCCGGAAACGCTTCGCCGAGCTGATGAACGCCCTTCGAGACAGCCCGCCGACCGAGGCCGAGATTGAGGAGGCAAAGCGGCACCTGATCGGACGCCGGATCACGGCGCCGATGAGCAACGAGGAGATCTCCGCAGCCTACGCCCGGGAGTGGATCGAGCAGGGGCGCCTGCTCTCCGACGACGACTTCGAGCGCCGGGTGCGGAGCGTGACCCGCGAGCAGGTGCTGGCCATCGTGCCGCGCTTCCTCGATGGGGCGACGGTGGTGGTGGACGTGGCCCCTCACCCCCCGGCCCCCTCTCCCACCCCCTCCCCCCAACCGGGAGAGGGGGAGAAAAGCAGATCCGTGTTCGATTCCCCCCTCTCCCGGAAGGATGGGAGGGGGTGGGAGAGGGGGGTTAGGGGGGTGAGGGCTCAGCGGCGGTGATTTCCGTATAGATTCAGCCCCCATGCGACGGATCTGCGTCTTCTGCGGCTCCAGCCCCGGAGCCTCCCCCGCCTACGCCGAGGCCGCGCAAGCCATGGGCGCGGCCCTGGCGGCGCGAGGGCTCGGGCTGGTCTACGGCGGCGGCAACGTCGGCCTGATGGGCGTGGTGGCGGACGCGGCCATGGCCGGCGGCGGCGAGGTGATCGGGGTCATCCCCAGAGCGCTGGAGGCCCGCGAGGTCGCACACGCCGGCATCACCGACCTGCGGGTGGTCGGCTCGATGCACGAGCGCAAGGCGCTGATGGCGGAGCTCGCCGACGGCTTCATCGCCCTGCCGGGCGGGATCGGCACCCTGGAAGAGTGGTTCGAAATCTGGACGTGGGCGCAGCTCGGCATCCACAGCAAGCCGTTCGGCCTGCTCAACGCCGCCGGCTACTTCGATTCCCTGCTGACCTTCCTGGACCGCACTGTGGAAGAGCGCTTTGTCCGTACGGAATACCGCGCCATGGTGCTCGTGGGCGACCGTCCGGAGCCCCTGCTCGACCGCATGGCCGCGTACGAGCCGCCCGTCATTCCGAAGTGGATCGATCGGGCGGAGAGCTGAATCCTCTTCCCCCTCTCCCGGTTGGAAGGGAGGGGATGGGAGAGGGGGTCAGGGGGTGAGGGGCCCGGAGGGCTCGGACGGCGGCATGGGCGGCGGCTCCTCATCCGGCGACAGCGGCAGGGGCGGCGGCGCAGGCTGCTCCGCGGCGATGCGCCGGGCCACCTCCCGTTGCGCCTCGCTCGCGGCGCGGCAGATCTCGCCGTAGATCCGGCGCGCCTTCCCCTCCCGCAGGGTGAATCGCACCCGGGCGCGCGTGCGCCGGCCGAAGACTGTGACGGTCCAGGTGGGGACCATCGACGCGAGGAGGGCGATCGCTCCCAGCGCGAGGGCGGTTGCGAGCATGGCGTTGCCCACCTGCCGCTCCTGGCCGGCCAGCACGGCCATGGCCATCAGCAGCGTGAACGCTCCCAGGGCGCCGAAGATCCAGGTGGTGGCTCCAATCGTCCGCGCGCGGTGGAGCGTGACGAGCACGATCTCGTCGAAGAACACCCGCTTGCGGGTGATCTCGGTGTAGCTGACCAGGTCGATCTCCAGCGCCTCCGGCGTCCGGTAGACGCGCGAGCGTTCCGCCAGCGAAGGGTCGGCTCCCAGGTACTCGCGTCGTACGGGGTTGCTCACGTCAGGTGCTCACGAGGGCCCAGAGGAAGAAGACTCCGCCGGTGATCTGGATCAGTCCCAGGAGCACGGCGAAGATCAGCGGCGCCATGCCGCCGCTCTCGTTCATCATCCTCCGTTGCTTGAAAGCCTGATAGGCCAGGAAGAGGGTCAACAGCCCGGTCAGCGGGCCGAGGATCCACAGGAGACAGCCCGCGACCCCGGAGAGCACGGCGATCCCGCGGTAGTCGCGGATGCGGTTGCGGGTTGAAGAGAGCACCCCTTCGCTCGACAGGCGGTCGAAGCAGGCCGGGCAGAGCTCCTGCTGGTCGATGTCGATCCTGCACAGCGAGCACATGAACACGCCGCAGCGCGTGCAGTTCGCCACCGCGGCGTTGCCGGGGTGCTGGGCGCAGGCGACCGCGCCCGCCGGCCCGGCCTCGGCCATGGTCTCGACCCGGGGACCGCGCGGCGGCGGCGGCGCGAAGGGGGTGGCCTGGAACGTTTTCGAGCAGGCGGGACAGAGCTGCTCGCCCGCCACCATCAGGGTGGCGTCGAGCGCAACCCCGCACCGCGGGCAGGCCGGACCGAGGTAGGCTGGCAGCGGGACCGGCATCGACGGATCAGAAGCTCCAGTTGACCACGCGGGTCTTGGCCGCCTGGTCGTGGATGCAGGCCCTCTCCGCGCCGAAGGCGACCAGGTAGTCGATAAGGCCCAGACAGGGCACGGCGCTGAGCACCTGCCGGACCACCGCGCGCGTCCAGGCCTGCCCCCGGGTGATGTCGTTCCCCTCCGGGGTGACGACCTTGATCTTCAGCGCCTTCTTGCCGATCGTCTGGCCGCCGGAGGAGAGCATCACCCCCTCGTAGGCGATGCCGAACCCCATGTAGGCGAGCGTCAGGAGCCCCTGGAAGACGAAGAAGACCGGCGAGGGATCTTCCGTGGCGTCCGGGTCGAACATGCCGGACGGAATGCCGAGGGCGAAGATCAGGATGAACAGCGGGATCACCAGGATCAGGCCGTCGACCCACAGGGCCAGAAAGCGGCGGCCGACCGTGGCCAGCTCGAGCTGCCGGCCCATGGCCGGCAGGCCGGAGCGCAGGTCGCGCATCGCTTCGGTCTTGCAGGCGGCGCAATACGGATGGCCGCCGATCTGCACGATGCAGTCGGGGCAGAAGCTGTCGGCGCAGCGCACGCAGCGCGTCAGGCCGTCTTCGATATAAGGATGGTTTTTACAGGGCACCCTATGCCTCTCCCTCGGGCAGCTCGCAGCCCAACCTTTTCGTTCCGTGTTCGTTCCGTGCGGACACCGCCATTCTATCAGAGCCCCTCCTGTAGAATAATCGGCGTCCCTTGCCGACTCTCGCCGCTCCCACCCGCTGCTTTCACCATCCGGACCGCCCGGCGATGGCGATCTGCGTCTCCTGCCGGAAGCCGATCTGCCAGTCCTGCTCCACGCTGTGGGAAGGGATCCACTGCTGCGTGGACTGCCTGGCCCAGCGCCGGGCGGCAATCGGGGAGAAGAGCGGAACGCTGAAGACGGCCGGCCTGGTCCTCGCCTCCCTCGCCCTGATCTTCGCGCTGACGGTCCTCCGCGCCTGGATCGGGGCGGCCCTGGCGGGGCTGCAATGAGCCGCGGCACGGTCACGGTCAGCGGCGTCCTCGACGAGGCGGTCGAGCTGGTCTGCCGCGGCGTGCCCGGCTGGGCTGGGCTGATGGCGCTGACCGCGCTCCCGCTGCGCTTCCTGGAGGCCCACCTCGCGAACCGCCTGATGCAGCTCGGCGACGACGCTCCGGGCTACCTGAACCATCTGACCGCGATCTCCTGGCTGGCGACCCTGGCCCTGCCGCTGGCGCTCTGGGGACGGGCGGTGTTCGTGCGCGCCTGCACCCTGGCCCTCGCCGGCGGCCCCGGAGGCGCCAGGATGCCGTGGCGCCAGATCCTGCGCCTGAACCCGGCGGGGCTCGTGTCCTATCTCTATGCCGCCCTCGTCTACGAGCTGCTGTTCTTCGCCGTCGGCTGGACGCTCGTGGCGCTGCCGGCGCTCGCTCTTCTGACCGGCCTCGCCGCCGCCACCTCGCCGCTGCGCGAGCGGCCCGGCCTCCTGGCCTCCCCCATGCTCGCGCTGCAGCACGCCCGGCCGCTCGCGCCGCTGCTGGGTCTGACGTTCCTGCTCGGGCTGGGCGTGGTGGTCGCGTTCGTCAACGTCTCCGCGCTCTTCTGGCTTCTCCTCTGGCTGGCGGACGGCACCGTCGGGCTCGACCTCTCCTGGTGGTCGGCCACCCTGAGCTGGGACAACCGCCACTTCACCCTGCTGGCCCTCGCCGGGGCGGTCACCCTGGTCGAGCCCTTCTGGCTCGCCTCCCTGGTCTCGGCCGTGCGGCGGGCCCGCGCCCAGCAGACGGGCGAAGACCTCGCCGCCTGGTTCGCCAAGCTGCGGGAGCCCTCACCCCCTGGCCCCCTCTCCCGTCACCGGGAGAGGGGGAACTTGAGCGGGTCGGGCGGTGGCGCCCCCCTCCCGGTGACGGGAGAAATGAGCCGGCCGGAGGCCGGGGAGGTGAGGGCCCACCGCACCACGCTCCTCCTCCTAATCGTCACGTTTTTGCCGGTCCCTCTCATCGCGGAAACCCTCTCCGTCGAGACCTACCGCCAGCGGGTCGCCGGCGTCGACGGCCGGCTCCGCGCCGGCGACTGGGTCGGCGCGCGGACGGACGCCCAGCAGCTCCTGAAGGACCGGATCGCCTTCGGCGCCGAACGCCTGGAGACGGACGCCTCGGTCCTCCGTCCCCTCGCCGAAGCGCCGAACGCCGCGGCCGCGCAGGCCGCGGCTCCCCGGCTGAGGAAGCTCGCCGCCGCCCTCTCCTCATCGCCCGCGCAGGCCCCTCCCACGCCGAGCGCCAAAATTCTGGAAGAGGTCCGCAAGAGCCAGGCGGTCGCCGAGCTCGAAAAGGGAGGGGCGCTGCCCAAGGGCGACGACCTGGGCATCCTGGACGCGATCACCGAGGTCCTGGAGCCGTTCTACCTCTGGCTCAAAGACCTGTGGGAGCGCTTCTGGAATTGGCTGGACAGCCTGCTTCCGGAACGGGTGCGGCGGACCGCTTCGGGCGCCGACCTCTTCACGGTGGTGACCGTCCTGGTCGTGGTCCTGGCCGCCGCGGGCGCCTGGCTGGCCTTCCGCGCCTTCCGCAAGCGGCGGCGCGGCGAGATGCCGCAAGCCGTTCCAGCCGAGGCCCCGCCGCCGGCCGCGGACGAAGACCCGCTGTCGCGCGCCTCCGGCGAATGGGAACGCTATGCCCATGAGCTGGCCGCCGCCGGGCGGACCCGCGAGGCCATCCGCGCCTGGTATCACGCCGTGCTCGTCTCCCTCTTCCGCATGGGCGCGCTCCACTACCGCAAGGGGAGGACGAACTGGGAGTACGTCTCCGCCCTGTCGCCCGGCTACGGCTGGCGCGCGACTTTCATCGAGGTGACCCGCGGCTTCGAGCGCGAATGGTACGGGCGCGACCGCAGCACGCCCGAGGCGCTGCGCGAGGCCGAGGATCTGGCCCGCGGCATCCTCGACTCCCTCCGGGAGGCGGCTTGATCCGCCGCGGCGTCTGGCTGGCCGTCCTGGCCTTCGCGTTCTACCTCGCCGGGGTGATGGTCTGGATCGGCTACGACCGTCGCTCGGCCCGCGAGGCCTTCCCGCCGGGATCGGTCTTCAACACCGGCGAGGAAGGGCTCTCGCTCGCCTACGCCTACCTGCGGCAGAGGTCCGTGGCAGTCTCGGTGCTGCAACGCCGCGTCAGCACGGACTTCGTGCCGGCGAAGGCCGTGCTCTTTCGGGTGAGGCCGACGGAGCTGCCTCTGCTTTTGGTGGGCGAAGAAGAAGACACGGACGAAAAGGACGAGGACACGGACGACAAGGACAAGAAGAGCAAGGACGCGGAAGAGAAGAAGCCGGTTCCACTCCTCACTCCCGACGAAGAGGCCTGGGTGCGCGGCGGAGGGCGCCTGGTGCTGGCCCTGAACGAAGACTACGGCCCCGTCGAGGTGACGGCGCTCCAGGGAAAGGCGGCGCCGCCGCGCAAGGTCTTCCCCCTGTGGCCGGGCGTCTCGGCGCTGCGGATGAAGACGCGGCGGGGGCTCGGCGGCGAGGGGATCGCCGGCGGCCACGCGGTGGTCCTTGCCGGGGGGGCGCCGGTCGTCTCCCGCCTGCCCATGGGCGCGGGCGATGTGATCCTCCTCGCCTGTCCGGAGGTCTTCCAGAACCTGGGGCTGGGCGACGCGCACCACCTGGCCCTGCTGGAGTCCCTGGCCGGGCTCGGCGAAGGCCGGCCCGTGCTCTTCGACGAGCGCGCCCACGGGCTCGGCGACGCGCCGGGAGTCCTGGAGACCCTGGGCGCCTGGGGGCTGGGCCCCCTCCTCCTCCTGGGTCTGCTCGCCGCGGTCGCGGCCTTCTGGCGAGGCGCGGTGAGGATCGGTCCGGCGGACCGCGAGGAGCGCGACACCCGCTCCGAGTCCGTGGAGCTGCTGGACTCCCTGGCGGACCTCTACGACCGGGCCCTGGGCCGCGACCAGGCGGTCCGCCTGTATCAGGAGAGCTTCATCCACACCGTGGCGGCCGAGACCGGGCTGCGCGGCGCGGCCCTCCAGACGAGAGCGTACGACCTCCTCGGCCCTGACGCGGCGCCGCAGGACAAGGACCTCTCGCGCGAACGATTCGATCGGGCCCTGCGAGGCCTCAACCAGGCGTTCAGGAGATTGCGGGATGCAAAGCGTAAGTGAAGTCTCGGCGCAGTGGCGGCTCCTCCGCGAGGGGATCGACCGGGTGGTGATGGGCCAGGAGAAGGTAAAAGAGCAGCTCCTCGTCTGCCTGCTCGCCGGCGGGCACGCGCTGCTCGAAGGGGTGCCGGGGACCGCCAAGACGCTGCTGGCGCTGACCCTGTCCCGCCTGCTCGGCAGCCGGTTCCGCCGCATCCAGTTCACCCCGGACCTGATGCCGGCCGACCTCCTCGGCACGAGCATCTATAACCAGAAGACTCAGGAGTTCGAGTTCCGCGCGGGACCGATCTTCGCCGACCTGCTGCTCGCCGACGAGATCAACCGCACGCCGCCGCGGACCCAGGCCGCGCTCCTCGAATGCATGCAGGAGCGCTCGGCCACCCTGGACGGCGTCCGCCGGGTGATCTCCCCGATCTTCACCGTGCTCGCCACGCAGAACCCGGTCGAGTTCGAGGGGACCTATCCGCTCCCCGAAGCGCAGCGCGACCGCTTCCTGCTCAAGATCTCGATCGACTATCCGCGCGGCGAGGAAGAGGCCCAGATGCTCTCCGCCTACGCCGCCGGCCGCCGCCTGCACGACGACGCGGTGCGCGAGCTCCAGCCCGTGCTCACCCCGGACGCCCTCCTCCTCTCGCGCCAGCTCGTGGCGCGCGACATCCGGGTCGAAGAGCACATCCTCGGCTACATCCTGGGGATCGTCACGGCCACGCGACACCACGAAGCCATCCAGATCGGCGCCGGCCCCCGCGCCTCCCTGGCCCTGCTGGAGAGCAGCCGCGCCCTGGCCCTCCTGCGCGGACGCGACTTCGTGACCCCCGACGACATCAAGGAGATGGCCGCGCCCGTCCTCGTCCACCGTGTCATCCTCACCCCCGAAGCGGAGATGGAAGGCGCCGCCCTGCCCGACCTGCTCCGCCAGATCTTCGAGAAGGTGGAAGTGCCGCGGTGAGGCCCGGCCCGCGCCTCGTGCGCGCCCTCCTCTACCTCGCGGCGGCCGCTCTCCTCGTCCCGCTGCTCCATGAGATCTTGCCGGAGATCGTCTGGCTCCTGCTCCTGGGCCTCCTGATCCTGATCGGGATCGCGGTCCGCGAAGCCCTGGCCCTCCGCAAGGTGAGGATCTTTTCGGACCAGCCGGCTGCAATCGTCCTCTCCCTCGACGAAGAGGAAGCGATCCCGCTCCGGCTGTCCACCTCAGCGTCGCGGCCCGTGCGGCTGACCGCGCGCCAGGTGTGGCCGGAGCTGCTGTCGCTCCCCTCCACCCGCCTGGAAGGGGTCTGCCGGCCGGGCGAGGTGCTGTCGCTGGAGGCCCGCGTGCGGGCGGTCGCCCGCGGCGCCGCTCCCCTCTCCCCGCCCTGGGTCTGCGTCACGTTCACCGGCTGGGCGGAGCGGGTGGTCCCGGCGGAGCCTGCGGGCGAAGGCGCGGCGGGGACCGAGCTGACGGTGCTGCCCAACCTCAAGGCCGTGCGCCGGCTGCGCGGCAAGCTCGACCGCCTCTTCCTCCAGGGGCTCGGCAGCCGCACCGCGGCCACGCTCGGCAAGGGGCGCGACTTCGACCGCCTGCGCGAGTACGTGCTCGGCGACGACCTGCGCGACGTCGCGTGGAAAGCCACGGCCCGCCACCGCAAGCTGATCACCCGCGAGTACCGGCTCGACCGCTCGCAGGATGTCCTGATCTGCCTCGACCGGGGGCACCGCATGGCCGCCCGCGTCGCTCACGTCACCCGGCTCGACCACGCGGTCAACGCCGCCGTGCTGCTCGCCTCGATCTGCAACCGCATGGAAGACCGCGTGGGCCTTCTCTCCTTCGCCGACGCCGTGGAGCAGGGTCTCGGCCAGGGGCGCGGCAGCGGCCACCTGCGCAAGCTGACCGCCTTCGCCGCGGGCATCCCGCCCGAGTACCGGCACACCGACTATCTCGCTCTGGGAGCCCACCTGCGCCGCCGGCTGCACAGCCGCGCCCTGGTGCTGATCCTCACCGTGCTGCCGGAGCTGGAGGCCGAGGGGACCATCGTGCGCGCCGTGGACATGCTGGTGCCGCAGCACCTGCCCGTGGTCATCGTCTTCTCCGATCCCGGGCTCAACGCCGCGGCCCACTTCCTCCCCGCGGACAAGCCGGAGCTCTGCCGCACCCTCGTGGCGCACGACCTCTGGATCGAGCGCCGGCGAGCCCTCGCCGAGCTGCGCCGCCGGGGCGCCATGGTCGTCGAGACCGCTCCCGGGGATGCTGGGGTGGAGGCGGTGAACAGTTATCTTGAGGTGAAGCGGAGGCAGTTGCTGTGAGCCCTCACCCCCTAGCCCCCTCTCCCGGTGACGGGAGAGGGGGCGGGGGTGAGGGTCCGCGGGTGCGGCGCCGACGCCGAAATTTTCTGAGGACCACCATGGACATCGATCGATTCCTCCACGAACGGAACCCGCGCTGGGAGCGGCTGTCAGAGCTGCTGGACCGCGCCGAGAATTCTCCCGAGCATGAGCTCGGACCGGAAGGGATGCGCGAGCTGCTCCGGCTCTACCGCCTGACCAGCTCCGACCTCAACCAGGCGCGCTCCCTCACCGCTGATCCCGAGATCCTGGAGCGGCTGAACGCCCTCGCGGGCCGGGGCTACCGCTTCATCTACCGCTCGCGCCGCGGCGCCCGCTGGGCGGGCAGCCTCGCGGCCTTTCTCGGCGCCCGCGTACCCGAAGCCTTCCAGCTCCACGCCAAGGCCGTGGCCGCCGCCGCGGGCTTCTTCCTTCTCGGGACCCTCTTCGGGCTGACCGCGGTCCTCCTGCGCCCGGCTTCGGCCGAAGACCTCATCCCCGAGCAGTTCTTCACCGAAAGCCCGCGCGAGCGGGTCGAGAAGATCGAAAAAGAGGAGGAGCGGATCGCCAACGTCGAGGAAGCGGCGCTGTTCGGAGCGCAGCTCTACACCCACAACATCCGGGTCTCCTTCCTTGCCTTCAGCCTGGGAGCGCTGAGCCTGATCGGCGGCGTGTGGATCCTCTTCTACAACGGCATCATCCTCGGCGCCGTGGCGGCGACCTACCTGCTCGACGGCGTCACCGTCTTCTTCCTCGCCTGGGTGGGGCCGCACGGCGCCCTGGAGCTGCCGGCGATCGTGCTCGCGGGCGCGGCGGGGCTGGTCGCCGGGCGCGCCCTGCTCCTGCCCGGCGAGCTCTCCCGCGGCGCCTCCATGCGCCGGGTCTTCCCGCGCGTCTGGCGCATGATGGTCGGCGTCATGCTGGTGCTGGTCGTGGCCGGGCTCATCGAAGGCTCCTTCTCGCAGTTCTCGGCCAAGACGGTCCCCTATTCGCTCAAAATCGCCGTGGCCGGCGTGCTGCACGCAGCCCTGCTCCTCTACCTCTTCCTGCCGCGCCAGGACAGCGAGGCTCCGCGGTGAGCGCGCTCCTTGAACGGCGCATCCTGACGCCCGAGCACGTGCCGATCCGCCTGACCCCGGCGGGCCTCGGCAGCCGGGGCCTGGCCATCCTGGTCGACTTCACGATCGCCACCGGGGTGATCGCCGTGCTCGGCACGATCCTCATGGTCTTCCTGCCGGGCGGTCTGGCGATGGCCCTCCAGACCACCCTCGGCTTCGTGATCTACACGGGATACCCCATCTGGTTCGAGGTCCGCCACCAGGGGCGCACCCTGGGCAAGCGGATGACGAAGCTGCGCGTGGTGGACGGCCGGGGCCTGCCGATCACGCTGGAGCAGTCGTTCGTGCGCAACGTGGTGCGCGTCCTCGACTTCCTGCCGCTCTTCTACGGCCTGGGTGGGCTCGTCTCCCTCATCGACCGCGACCATCGCCGCCTCGGCGACATCCTGGCCGACACCCTGGTCGTCCACGAGCGCGTCCCGCTCAAGCCGCAGGGAGACCTGCGCCTCGACCGCCGCTTCAACGCCCTCCGCGTCCCGGGAGTCCAGCGTCGCCTCCGCCAGCGCGTGAGCCTGGAAGAGCGCGAGATGCTCCTCACCCTCTGCCTGCGCGCCGACCGTCTGGAAGAGCGTGCCCGCTACGACCTCATGGAAGAGGTCGGCGCCTACTACCGCAAGCGCCTCGACATCGACGCCCCCCACCTCTCCAACGAGAACCTGGTGCGGGATCTGACGGCGGTGCTGTACGGGGAGTAAACTGTCTACAAGCTGACATGGTCACCTTCGAAACCGTTCGCCAGATGGCCCTCGCACTACCCGGCGTGGAGGAAGGGACGTCGTACTGCACGCCGGCCTTCCGGGTGCGCGGCAAGCTCTTCGCCCGGCTGAAGGAGGACGGCGAGTCGCTGGTCCTCAAGATCGGCTTCGACGAGCGCGAAGCCCTGATGGAGGCGGACCCGGAGGTCTTCTACATCACGGACCACTACCGCGGCTATCCGTCGATCCTCGTGCGCCTCCCCAAGGTGGACGCCGACGATTTCCGCGAGATCCTCGAAGAGGCTTGGCGGTACAACGCGCCCAAGCGGCTCGTCGTGGAATACGACCGGAGCTGATCTACTACATCCGAGAATCCTCGTGCGGCGTTTAGAGTGCTCCGCCGCTCCGGAGAACGTCAGCCCAGGTGGAAGAAGGCGCGCAAGAGCGCCAGGATCTCCTCGAAGTTCTTGCGCCGGTGCTCGCGGCGGTAGCTCTCCTCGAAGAGCTGGCCGATCCGCTTCTGCTCCTCCTTGTCGAGCTGCGCGTACGAGCGGCCGGCGAGCAGCTCGTGGAGCGCCCGTTCCGCCTCCGCGCCCCGGCCGGACCACCAGGCCTGGAGCCATCCCTCCCCGTCGTAGAAGGCGTAGACCGGGATGCGCTTCGCCCGCTCCTCCTTCCACAGGAAGGGCTCCATCACGTCCGGATGAGAGTCGCGGGCGAACACCCGCAGCTCCCACCCGGGCAGCTCCTCGGCGACCCGCGCCCAGGTCGGCAGCGTGTGAAAGACGTCCGGGCACCAGTCCTCTCCGATGGCGAGAACGCGCAGCGGCGGCAGCCCGCGCAACATCTCCAGCTCTTCGGGCCGATAGGAGGGGCTGGCGTAGACCTCGTCGAAGGTCTCCTGATTGCGGGCGATCCCCGCCCGGTACACCCCGTAGGGCAGTCCTCGGTTCCAGATCTCGTCGGCGAGCGGTTTCATAGCGGAGGCGAATGTTACCGCCGTCCGTCCCAACGGGGGGAAGGAAAGTTCATATAGGGAGACCCCTCCCCCTATATGAGACGGGCGTCCCCCGAGCCGGTACGGAGGCGCCCCCGTTCCGGGCGGAGGTCCGTACACGCGGGGGCGAGATCGGTCCGAGCGGGGGGAGGACTCCCCCGACCCGGGGGAGGGGTCATCCCACAAGGTCCGGGCGCGCCCCCGCTCGGACCGGCGACGTCCCCGCTCGGGGGACCGTTCCTCCCGCAGGAACAGGGGGCTCGTTCATATAACGGAGGCGTTCTCTTATATCAACCGGGCTCCGGCCCGTACGAGCGGCCGCCCACACCGCGAGAACCCGGCTCCGGACCGCGTGGACGGCCGTTCATACCCTTGGAACCTTCCTCGGAAGTTGGGGTAAGCTTGTGAAAACTGGTGGAGCTGAAAGGAACTGGCCATGCTGTCCTCGCGCCCGGGTCTGGGGTTTGTCGTTCTCTGTTTCCTTGCGCTGGTCTCATCATCCCCGGCCGCGGCCATCTGGCCTCCTCCCGCCGCTGGGTCGGCCCAGTTGACGGAGAGCCAAGGCGTTCCGGAAGCGGAGATGCTCCAGGACGCGCTGGTGATCAAGATGCGCCAGCCGGCCAACGGGGTTGCGGCCGACGATTCCGGACCCCGGGAGCTGCTCGCGGGTCTGCCGGTGGCGGATGTGGCGCCGCTGTTCGCCTGGCCCTCTCCGCCGGCGCAGGGGCCGGGTACCGCCGGCGACCGGCCGGCGCGGCCGGCGGGGGTGTTTCGCGTCTCCTTCCGCGCGCCGGTCGACGTCCGTGAGCTGAGCCGCAGGCTGGCGCTCGATCCCGGCGTCGAATACGCCGAGCCAGTCTTCCGCGCCCGGGTGGCCGCGACGACGAACGATCCCTATCTCTCCTCCTCCGGCGGCTGGGGGCAGGCCTACCAGGACCTCTGGGGCCTGCACAAGATCTCGGCGCCCACGGCATGGGATTCCGCGACCGGCCAGGGGATCGTCGTCGCGGTGGTCGACACCGGGTCCGATCTCTCGCATCCCGATCTCGCGGCCAATCTCTGGCAGAACCCCGGCGAGATCCCCGGCAACTTCCAGGACGACGACAACAACGGCTTCGTGGACGACGTCCGGGGCTGGGATTTCTTCAACGGCGACGCCGACCCTTCGGACGACAATCTGCACGGCACCCACGTCGCGGGCACCATCGCGGCCGTGGCGAACAACGGGATCGGCGTGCCGGGCGTGGCCTGGCGAGCCAAGATCATGTCCCTGAAAGGCCTCGACGCGGGAGGCAACGGCTTCACGGACCAGCTCGCCGAGGCCATCGTCTACGCGGCGGAGAACGGCGCCCGGGTCGTCAACATGAGTTGGAGGTACTACGGCGTCTCCCAGGTGGTCGAGGACGCCCTGGCCATGGCGTACGACCTGGGCGTGGTCCTGGTGGCAGCGTCCGGCAACGAGTCTACTGATGCTTGGCAGGCTCATCCCGCCAGCTCCCGCTTCGTGCTCTGCGTCGGAGCTTCCACCCCGACTGACCAGCGGGCGCCGTTTTCGAACCACGGCGCTTCTCTGGATGTGCTGGCTCCGGGCGGGGGGGACGCGTCGGACCCCGAAGGCTCGAACATCCTGAGCCTGCGCGTCGGCTTCCTCTCCGGCATCGGGGGTCTCCTCGTGGGCGACCGTTATCTTCGCCTCCAGGGGACGAGCATGGCCACCCCCCATGTGGCCGGGCTCGCGGCGCTCCTTCTCGAAGAGCGGCCCGGCCTCACGATCGAGGAGGTCCGGCAGGCCATCCGGCGCTCCGCTGTCGATGTCGTCTGGCCCGGTTGGGACGGCGATTCCGGATTCGGCCGCATCGACGCCGCGGCGGCGCTCGACGGATCGGGGGTACGCGGCACGGCGCGCATCCTGTCGCCGCGGGCCCGGGAGGTCCTGGCCAGTCACCAGGTGGAGATCCTCGGCACGGCGACGGCCGCGGCCTTCTCCTCCTACACTCTCGAATATGGCCTGGGAGTGAGCCCGGTGACGTGGACGCTCGCGACATCGTCCACCGTTCCCGTGGGCCGCGGACGGCTCGCGACCTGGGACACCAGCGCCCTGACGGACGGGCTCTACACCCTGCGGCTCACGACGATCGACGCGGCAGGCAACCGCTTCGAGGACCGGCTCGAGGTCGTCATCGACAACGTGCGCATCACCAGCCCGGCGATGAGCTCCGTCTTCCGCGGCGGCGACACGGTCACGCTCACCGGGTGGAGCCAGACGGGAAACTTCAGTCACTATGTGCTGGAGTACCTGGACCCCGTCACGGGCACCTGGAAGAGCGACGGCATGACGCTCACCGGAGGAGGCCTCGCGCCGGTCCTCGGGGGCGTGCTCGGGACGTGGAACACATCGGGCGTGACCCGGGCCGACCACTACCGCATCCGGCTCACCGTCCACCGCTACGACGGGTCCCTGGACTGGGCCGAGATCACGGTCATCGTCGATCCCTCCCTGCGGGCGGGCTGGCCGCAGGGGCCGCTCCCCAATCTCTCCTTCGGGTGGGGCTTCCTGTCGATCATGGACAACCTCACGGCCGCCGACATCGACCTGGACGGCACGCTCGAGCTGCTGCTGGCCCAGAATGAGCAGGTCCACGTCCTCCGCCATGACGGAAGCTATCTGCCCGGCTGGCCGCAGTCGCTTCCGCCGAACGTCATCGCGCAGACCAGCCCCGCGGTGGGCGACCTCGACGGCGACGGAAGACCGGAAATCGCGGTCGTCACGAACAATTCTGGAGCTTTTGCAACTGCCCTTTTCCGCAGCGACGGCACTCCGATCGGCTCGGTGGGACCGAGCGGCTATTTCGTGGCCATCGGCGACGTCCTGGGTGACTCCCGCCCCGAGCTGATCGTCTGCGATTGGCCTTGGCCGGATTTCAAGTCCTACGTCTACGTCTGGGTGCTCGACATCCACGGCAATTCGCTCGGCACGCCGTACCGGCTGCAGAAGCTCACCCCGGGAGCCACCTCGTGGCCCTTTCCATCACGTCCCGTCCTCACGGACCTCGACGGCGACGGCAAGCTCGACATCGTCGTCGCCAACACCAACGAGACCCTGGAGCTCCACGCCTTCCACGGCAACGGCACATCTCTGCCTGGGTTCCCCCTCTCCCTGGGTATACCGACGGAGCAACCCGTTCCCTACTTCCAGCCGGCCGCGGCGGATATCAACGCAGACGGTTGGCCCGAGATCATCGCCGGCAATGAGAGCTGCCAGACGTTCGCCGTCTCGCGCACGGGCCAGATTCTGCCGGGCTGGCCCGTCCAGCCGGCGGGTCAGCTCTTCTATTGCGGTCCTCCCTCCCTTTCGGATCTCGATGGAGACGGGGCAGCCGAGATCGTGCTCGGTGCCTTCGACAATGCCATTCCAGGTGCCGCGCTGTTCGTGCTGAACGGGCAGGGACAGATTTTGCCCGGATGGCCGCGGAATTGGAGAGGAGACTTCAGTTTCTACGGGGCGGGAGCCGCGGCCCTCGCAGACGTGGACGGCGACGGCGCCCGCGAGCTGATCGTGGACGGAGACGGGGCATTCGAGCGCTCCTTCGCCCTGCGCGGCTTCGACCTGCATGGAGGGGTGGTGCCGGGCTTCCCGAAGCCGACGGTGAAGATCGGTTCCTACCCCAGCAACACCCCGGCGGTCCTGGACCTCGACGCCGACGGGCGGCTGGAGATGGCGTGGATCAACTTCGACGCCCAGATCTTCGTCTGGAACCTCGACGCCCCCGCGCGCACCTCAGCCCTGGACTGGCCGATGTTCCGGCACGACGCCGGCCACACGGGCGCGGTCCCCTCCTCTCTGTGCGCGCTCGCCGACCCCCAGCCTCTGGACTTCCATACCGTCACCCCCTGCCGGGTCCTGGATACGAGGGACCTGGGAGGCCCAGCCCTGGCCTCGGGCGCACCGCGCCTGCTGCCGGTCGCCGGCCGCTGCGGAATTCCGCCGACGGCCAAGTCCGTGGTGGTCAACGTCACGGTCGCCGCGCCCACCGCGGCAGGCCATCTCAGCTTCAATCCCGGGGGCTGCCCCATCATCCCCGGCACGAGCACCATCAACTTCCCAGCCGGGCGCACCCGGTCCAACCTGGCAATCCTGCCGCTGGCGACCGATGGCACCGGCGGGGTGACCGTTTTCCCCTCGCTCGCCGCGGGGAACGTCCACTTGATCCTGGATGTGACGGGGTACTTCGAGTAGGGGCCACGCCGGGAGAGAGCGGCCTCTCAAGGAGCCCCCGGATAGGGGCGGCACCTGCCTCCGGCCCTGGACGAGAACGATTCCCCGCCGGAAATCCCTATTCCGGTTTATGCTCAAGGGCGCCAATCATCCGAGAGGAGGAGCTTCGTGGATGGCGAGACCCTGACCCGAAGGAGTCTTCTGCGTACTGTGGGGGTGGGCGGGGTGGCGGCCGCGGCATTGCCGGCTTTCGCACAGGCGGGGCCGGCTATCTCCTGGAGCGCCGGTCCCGCGACGTCCGGTCTTCCCGCTCCCGATCCCTTGGTCCATCTCGTCAACCGCATCACCTTCGGAGTGTGCCCCCGCGACTTGGCTCGAGCCCAGGAGCTGGGGTACGAGGGGTTCATCGAGGAGCAGCTTCAGCCGGAGGGGATCGACGACTCCGCGGTCGAGGCGGAGGTCCGGGCCCGGTTCCCCACGGTTTTCATGAGCCGGCGCGCCATTGAAACACAGGAGCGGCTGCATGTGGTGGCGGAGCTCAAGGCGGCCACGGTGTACCGGGCGGTGTTCAGCCGGCGGCAGCTCTTCGAGATGATGGTCGACTTCTGGTCGAATCATTTCAACATCCACCACCTCGACGGCCCCGCCGCCTATTTCAAGACGTTCGAAGACCGGGAGGTGATCCGCCGCCATGCGTTCGGGAGGTTCCGGGAGCTCCTCGGCGCTTCCGCCAAGAGTCCGGCGATGATCATCTATCTGGACAACTTCTCCAACCTGAAGTCCAGCCCGAACGAGAACTACGGCCGCGAGCTCATGGAGCTGCACACGATCGGCGTGGAGAGCGGCTTCACTCAGATGGACGTCGAGGAAGTGGCCCGCGCTTTCACCGGCTGGACGCTGATCAAGCCGGTGGGGCTCAGGAGCCAGCGCAACAAGTTCCTCTTCAACCCCGCCCAGCACGACGACGGCGAGCGGATGGTCCTCGGCACGCACATCCCGGCCGGGCTGGGGATCGGCCACGGCGAGCGGGTGCTCGATCTGCTGGCGGGGCATCCTTCCTGCGCCCGCCTCATCGCGACCAAGCTCTGCCGCCGCTTCGTCTCCGACCAGCCTCCGCCGCTGCTGGTCGACCGGGCCGCGGCCACGTTCACCGCGACCGGCGGGGACATCCGTGAGGTGACGCGCACGATCCTCCTGTCGGAAGAATTCCGGGCCTCGGCGGACCAGAAGCTCAAGCGGCCTCTGGAGGTCGTGGTCTCGGCTCTGCGTGCGCTGGAGGCGCGGGTCTCCGCCGAGGGGATGGAGACGCTGCTCTCCGTGCTCTTCCGCATGGGTCAGCTCCCGTTCGACTGGCCGCCTCCGGACGGCTATCCCGACGTGGCGGCGGCCTGGGGCAATACGAACGGCATGCTCGACCGCTGGGATTTCGCGCTCGCTCTCGGCTGGAACCACCTGCCAGGGGTGGAAGCCGAGGTCGAGGAGCTGACCGGCGGGCTGCGCCGTCCCGACCGCTTGGCGGACCACTTGGCCGAGCGCCTGCTGGCCCGCAGGCTCGACGCGGCCGACCGCCAGCAGGTGATCCGCTATCTCACCAACGGGGGCTCGGTCATGGGCGCCGTGTCGCTGATCCTCGGCTCTCCTTACTTCCAGTGGCGGTGACATCATGAATACGTTCTCTCGCCGCGGCTTCCTTCGCTCCGTCGGGCTCGGCGGCCTGACCCTGCCGGCCTGGTTTCCCCGCGTCGCCTTCTCGGCCGCGCCCTCATCCGAGCGGGACGTCCTGGTCTGCCTCTTCCTGCGCGGCGGCGCCGACGCTCTGAACGTCGTCGTGCCGTTCGGCGAGGACGAGTACTTCGCGCGCCGGCCGCGGCTGGCAATGCGCGAGCCTGGGAACGGTGCGTACGCGGTCCTCGATATCGACGGTTTCTTCGGCTTCCACCCCTTCCTCGCCCCCCTGAAAGAGCTGTACGACGACGGCGTCCTTGCCGTAGTCCACGCCGCGGGCTCGCCGGACCGGACCCACTCGCATTTCGACGCCATGGACTTCATGGAGCGCGGCACGCCGGGGAGCAAGTCCATCCCCACGGGCTGGATCGGCCGGCATCTGGCGACGCTGGACACGGGCAACGACTCCCCTTTCCGCGCCGTGGGCATGGGAACGATCCTTCAGGCTTCGCTGCGCGGGCCAGTGCCGGTGACCGCCCTGCGCTCCATCTCCAGCTTTCATCTCGAGGGGCGGCCGGGACAGGCGGCCGAGATCGCGCGGTTTCAGGCCCGCCTGTCCGCGATGTACGCGGGCGACGGCTGGCTCGATTCCCAGGCGCGGCAGACCTTCGACACGGTCGCGGCCCTGGCCACCGCCCGCCCCGGCTCTCACCAGCCTGCGAACGGCGCCGAGTATCCGGACACCGAATGCGGCATGGCGCTGATGCAGGTGGCGCAGCTCATCAAGGCCGACGTGGGGCTGGAGGTGGCCTGCGTGGACCTGGGCGGCTGGGACAGCCACAGCGGCCAGGGACGGATCGAGGGGGAGATGGCGAACGCGATCACCGAGCTCGGCCGCGGGCTGGCCGCCTTCCACGCCGACCTCGGCGACCGGATGCGGCGGACCACGGTGGTGACCATGAGCGAGTTCGGACGCAGGGTGAAGGAGAACTCTTCCGTAGGGACCGACCATGGACACGGTGGCTTCATGTTCCTGCTGGGAGGCAAGGTCAACGGCGGCAGGATCCACGGCACCTGGCCGGGGCTCTCCGCCGACCAGCTCCTCTGGCCGGGGGACCTGGCGATCACGACGGATTACCGGACGGTCCTCGCCGAGGTGCTCGAGCGCAGGATGGGGAACGCGCGGGTGGGCGAGGTTTTTCCGGGGTTTACGGCGCCAGGGTATCTGGGGGTGGTGCGGTAGGGCCCCCGCCCAGATCCTTCGCTCCGCTCAGGATGACCTTCCGTCTGTCATTCTGAGTGAAGCGAAGAATCTCGTTTCTCTCCCCTCTCCCGCTCCGCGGAGGAGGGGGTTCATAGGCAGCCGTCGAAGGCCCGGGTATCCAGCACCGTGCGCGCTCGGCGCCGGACCGGGTTGGAGTAGGTCCGCTCCCCCACGGAGCTGTGGCCGAGCATGTCGCGGACTCTCACCGTGTACCCCACGTTGGTCGAGCCCGAGATCATCACCCAGAAGTGGCTGTTATTGGAGCAGCCGTCGAGGACCTTGATGGACAGCTCCCAGTTGTCCGGGCTGAAGAACCAGAACATCCCTGAGGTGTCGGAGCGGTGGCCCACCGGACGGCCGATGCCGTTGTTTCCCTGGAAGTCCGTCCAGGTCACGGCGACGCAGAACCGGCCGTTCAGGAAGGCCATGTCGGTACCGTTGTCCCTCCGCTCCGGCTCGTCCAGGAAGCAGGCGGACGTCCGGACCGCGCCGGGACCGGTGACGCGGTTCGCGAAGTTGAGGTTCGCGTCGATGGGCTGGGCCGTGGTCGTGACCACCTGATAGATGACTCCCGCCACGAGCGGAAAGGTGACCTTCGACGTCGCAGGTCCCCCGGGACCGTCGTCGTTGGCCGCGATCAGGTTCTCCAGCGGTTTCGCCGGATCGAACGACTCCGCGTACAGGAAGAGCATGCCGTTCCAGGGATCGTCGAAGAGCGTCTGATCGCTGGTGATCTCGTAGACGCCGCTCCTGTCCACGAAGATCGACAAGGAGCTGTAGAGGACGGAGGACCCCGACAGGGTCTGCAGATCCACGTTCGGGCGGTTCCATCTCGGGCTGCCCGTCATGATGTCTCTCCAGCCGAGCTCCCCCGCCCACAGGTCGGCAGCGGGGACAAAAATCAAGAGAGCGAAGAGGGACACGAGTCGTAAACTTCTCAAAGCTGACCTCCTTCCCGGCCTCTTTCGAGACCGTCTCTCCTGGAAGTGGCAGAAACTACGTTTCTGTTACAGCGTCGGCACTCCCCGCCGCCGCGGCCCCCGCGGGAAGGCCTGGTCGATCCTCCTCACCTCGTCGTCACCGAGATCGATCTCCGCGGCGGCGGCGTTGTCCGCGGCGTGGCCGGGATCGGAGGTCTTGGGGATCGCGAAGACCACGGGATTGCAGATCAGGAAGGCCAGGGCGATCTGGCGGGGGGTGGCGCCGCGGGCTTCGGCGATTTCTGCGAGGACGCGGCCTCCCCGGCTGCGCGGGGACGGGAACTTGCCGGAGCCGAACGGGCTGTAGGCCACGATCGGGATGCCGTGCTCTTCACAGTACGGGAGCACCGCGTGCTCGATCGACCGCTCCTCCAGGTGATAGAGCACCTGGTTGCACGCGACCTTCCCCTCCCCCGCGATGGAGACCGCCTCGGCGACCTGGTCCTCGTCGAAGTTGCTCACGCCCCAGGAGCGGATCTTGCCGGCCTCGCGCAGCTCTTCGAAGGCGGCGATGGTGTCCGCGAGGGGGTGCGGGCCGTCCCAGTGCAGGAGATAGCAGTCCAGCCGGTCGGTGCGCAGGTGGCGGAGGCTCCGCTCGCACGCTTCGATCGTGCCGCGCCGGGAGGCGTTCTGCGGCAGGACCTTGCTGATCAGGAAGACCTCGTCGCGCCGCCCCGCGATCGCCTCGCCGACCAGGTCCTCGACCTTTCCGTAGCCGTAGAGCTCGGCGGTGTCGACGTGGTTCATGCCCGCGTCGAGCCCCCGTTGGAGGGCTTCGATGGCCGAGCGGCGGTCGTCTTTCTCCATGTTCCAGGTCCCCTGCCCGATGACGGAGACCTGCGCGCCGGTGGAGCCGAAGGTTCGGTATCGCATCACGTCCTCCCGGTCTTGAAGGGTTTTGCTACGCTGCGCGGGCCATGAAGATCCTTCGCGCGCTCTCCCCTCTCGCCGCTCTCATGGTCGTTGCGGGTATCGCGCCAGCCGAGGAGTCCCGGCCGGGCTTCGCGGCGCTCGGGCGCGAGGTCGTGGCGCGGGTGCGCGACGAGTTTCTCGACGCCGAGCGGGCGGCCCGGTGGGCGGAGGAGAACGCGGGATACGCCGACCGGATCACGGACGCCGAGGCTTTCCGTCGCGAAACCCGGCGCCGGCTCGCCGATCTCCGGACCTCCCACACCGCCTACTACACCCCCGACGACCCGGGCTACTACGAGCTGCTCTCCATCTTCGAGCCGGTCCTGAAGAAGCCCGCCGAGACCGAGAGCCTGGGTCTGGCCGCGGTCGAATTGGAGGACGGTTGGTTCGTGGCCCGCGTCTTCGCCGGCGGGCCGGCCGAAGCGGCGGGGGTCCGCCGCGGGGACCGGATCGTCGCGGCGGACGGCCAGCCTTTCCATCCTCGGCGGTCGCTGGCGGGCAAGGCCGGGAAGACGGTCGCGCTGGAGGTGCGGAGCCGGAAGGACGGGCCGGCGCGGACGGTCTCCATCATCCCCCGGCGCGTGGACCCCAAGCAGGAGTGGCTGGACGCCCAGCGCGCGGGCACCCGCGTCCTGGAGGTCCAGGGCCGCCGCGTCGGCTACGCGCCTCTATGGTCCTGCGCGGGCGCGCAGTTCCAGGAGGCTCTGGAGGAGTCGCTGCAAGGCGACCTCGCGCAGGCGGACACGCTCGTGGTCGACCTGCGGGGCGGCTGGGGCGGGTGCAATCCCACGTTCGTCAACCTGTTCAACCCGATGGTGCCCGAGATGGAGCGGATCGACCGCAAAGGCGAGAGATCGACGTTCTCGGCGAGCTGGCGCAAGCCCCTGGTCCTCCTCGTGGACGGCGGCTCGCGGAGCGGCAAGGAGATGGTCGCGCGCGCCCTCCAGCGCCGGGGGCGGGCGGTGCTGGTGGGCGAGCGCACCGTGGGCGCGGTCGTGGCCGGCAAGCCGATCCTCCTCTCGGATGGATCTCTCCTCTATCTCGCGGTGGAGGACGTCCGCGTCGACGGCGAGCGGCTGGAGGGGGTCGGGGTGACGCCGGACGTGGTGGTCCCCGCGGAGCTGCCGTACGCGGAGGGGCGGGATGCGCAGTTGGAGCGGGCGGTCCTCCCAAACCTTAAGCAGCTTCCGCCCGCTCGAGACTCAGGGGTTCGGAACGGTCTGCGACGTCGGTGAGATGTTGATCGTTCCGTTGATGAGGTCGATGTCGCAGATTGTGCCGGGGCCGCGCTCGGTGAAGTAGGCCCGCCGCTGGCCGCCCTCGGTGCCGAAGCGGATCTCGAAGCCCTGGGTGGGGCCGATGAGGTTGCCGGCCACCGGGAAGCCGCCGAAGGTGGCCATGGTCGGGGGCCATACCAGCAAGCCGTCCACGGTGAAGCGCACGACTTCGCCCTCGGAGTCGCGCACGTCACTGGTCGAGAAGCCGCCCCTCGGGTCCGTGAACAACGCCAAGGTCAGCGTCGGCGTCGGTGGCGACGTCGGCGAGTCGTCGTCGTCGCCGCTGCAGGCGCCTACGCCCACGAGAAGGGTCGCGAGCGCGAGCGCCCGCACCGTCGAAGCAGTCGTCTTCCAGGTCGTCCCACGCTGTGCCATCGCCAGCCTCCGTCGAATGACAGTCGTTGAAGAATCCCATAGGCGGGATTACCCGGGGGTATACCCGAAACTCCGGGAGTCCAGAATTGAGCCAAGCTACTACAAGTACTAGGTTTATGTCCAGCTTCTGGGGAGAGATGATCCGGTGGAGGACGTCCGGGGCGACGGCGAGCGGTTGGAGGGGGTTGGGGTGACGCCGGACGTGGAGGTCCCCGCGGAGCTGCCGTACGCGGAGGGGCGGGACGCGCAGTTGGAGCGGGCGCTGGGCCTGGGGTTGAAACCCTAGGCTGGGCTGTTTCGCCCATTCGGGCCAGACAAATTAGCCTGGCGTTTTAACCCCAGGCGGCCCGCTGTTTGCTTACACTCCCCCGCGTGACAAGGACGGACCGGCCTTGAAAATCTCCCCGTTCAAGATCTTCCTGGGGCTCCTCTACGCCGTCGCCCTGACGGCCATCCTCTACCTCTTCCTCGAAGGCCGCTCGTACTACGGGACCCCTCTGATCGAGCGGCCGCGGCACGACGACTTCTGGACGCTCAAGCCGGGCGGAAGCCAGGGGCACCTGTACGGGGTGATCGGCTCGTCGCTCATGGTGATCATGCTCGTCTACTCGCTGCGTAAGCGGGTCAAGGCGCTCAAGGGACTGGGACGGCTGCGGGACTGGCTCAACTTTCACATCTTCTGCGGGATCATCGGGCCTCTCCTGGTCGTGCTCCACAGCTCGTTCAAGGTGCAGGGGCTCGTGGCCCTCAGCTTCTGGTCGATGATCGCGGTGGCGCTCTCGGGTGTGCTCGGCCGCTACCTCTACCTCCAGATCCCCCGCACGCGGGCGGGGGACGAGCTGACGCTGTCGGATGTGGAGGCGCAGCGCGGCGAGCTGTCGCGGCGGTTGCGCGAGGACTTCCATCTCCCCGAGGAGACCCTCCAGGAGCTGGACGCGGTGGCGCGGACCGGGATCTCGGCGAAGACGGGGGTTTTCTCCGTGCTGTTCCATCTCCCTTTCCAGGCTGTCTCACTTCGTTGGCGGCTCCACGCTTTCCGGCGCCGGTTGCAGCGTGAGCTTCAGGGGGCTCCCCGTCCGCTGCTGCGGGAGATGACCTGGGCGGTGCGTCAGAAGGCGGTGCTGGAGCGGCGGATCTTGTTATGGAGCCGATTGCAGCAGCTTTTCCACTACTGGCACGTCTTTCACAAGCCGTTCGCGGTGGTGATGTACGTGTTCATGGTGGTCCACATCGTGGTGGCGGTCCTGACCGGCTACGGATGGGGCGGCTGATTCTCGGGAGCCTCGCCGCGCTGCTCTGCGCGGCGGCGCCCTCGACGGCTCAGCTCTCCCCCGGCCCGCTGAGCCAGGCCCACGCCCGGCTCGAAGGGAGCGCCAACTGCCTGAAGTGCCATCAGACCGGCAAAGGGGTGGCCGCGGCGAAGTGCCTCGACTGCCACACGGCGCTGCGCCAGCGGATCGCGGCCGGCAAAGGGCTCCACGCCCGTCCGGACTACCAGAAGTGCCAGACCTGCCACACCGAGCACAACGGCCGGGAGTTCCAGCTCGTCTGGTGGGGCAAGGCAGGGCAGTCCGCGTTCGACCACCGGCAGACGGGATTCCCCCTCCAGGGCGCGCACCTGTCGCAGGGGTGCCGCGAATGCCACCGTCCCGAGCTCATCCGCAATCCGGCGGCGATCCGGTCGGGCGGCTCGAACCCGGCGAAGACCTTCCTCGGGCTCTCCCAGGCGTGCCTCTCCTGCCACCGCGACGAGCACCGCGGGCAGGTGGCCGCGAACGGCTGCCTCTCCTGCCACACGATGAACGCCTGGCGGCCGGTCCAGAAATTCGACCACAGCCGCACCGGTTTCCCCCTGACCGGCCGGCACCAGAGCGTGACCTGCGCGAAGTGCCACCCGAGTCGCGGCGACGCCCTCGCCTCCGATCCCGACCGCAAGTTCATGGTCCTGAAGGGGATCGCGCACGCCCGGTGCAGCGACTGCCACCGGGACCCCCACCAGGGGCGCTTCGGCGCCACCTGCCAGAGCTGCCACTCCACGGCCGGATGGAAGGAGGGCGCGCGCGCCAACTTCGACCACGGCCGGACGGGCTTCCCGCTCACCGGCCGGCACCGGCAGGTCGCCTGCGCGAGCTGTCACAAGACGCGCGACAAGTCGGGCGCCGTGACCTTCAACCGGATGGCCCACGGCAAGTGCACCGACTGCCACCGGGACCCCCACCAGGGGCGGCAGGGACCGACGTGCCAGCAGTGCCACTCGACCTCGGGCTGGCGGGTGGTGGGAGCGCAATCCAACTTCAATCACGACAAGACCCGGTTCCCGCTGCGCGGCGAGCACCGCGAGGTGGCCTGCCAGCAGTGCCACACCCCGGGCCGGGGGCTGCGCATCGCCAAGTTCGACCGCTGCGCGGACTGCCACCAGGATGCCCATCAGGGGCAATTCGCCAAGCGCCCGGCCGGGACCGCCTGCGAGAGCTGCCATACGGTCGAAGGATTCTCGCCATCGACGTTCACCGTGGCGGACCACCAGAAGAGCCGCTATCCGCTCCAGGGGGCGCACCTCGCCGTGGCCTGTGTCGCCTGCCACGCCCGCCAGAAGGGGTCACGGCTGATCCAGTTCCGCTTCGCCTCCACCGCCTGCCAGGTCTGCCACGGCGATCCTCACAAGGGGGAGGTGGCCCGCTTCGTGGCCCAGGGCGGGTGCGAGACCTGCCACGGAGTGGAGACCTGGCGCCGCGTCATCTTCGATCACGACCGGACGGGGTTCTCGCTGGAAGGCGGACATCAGCGGGTCCCCTGCCGGAGCTGTCACAAGGCGCCCGATCGCATGAAGGGTCTCTCCCGGGCCTGCGCGTCCTGCCATGGAGATCCCCATGAGGGGCAGTTCGCCCGGGCGTCGACGCCCATGCAATGCCAGCAGTGCCATTCGGTCGTGGGCTGGAGCCGCATCACCTTCGACCACGACCGGCGCTCGCGCTTCAAGCTGGAAGGGGCGCACCGCAACGTACCCTGCGGAGCCTGTCACAAGACCGAGCGGAAGGACGGCAAGCCCTTCGTCCGCTTCAAACCGCTGCCCATGACGTGCGAGGGGTGCCACGCCGGGCAGACCACGAGGAGGGGAGCATGACACGACGAACAGGGCTGCTTCTGGCCCTCCTGGCCCTCGGGTTCCTGGCGATCCCGGCAGTGGAAGAGGCCCAGGAGACGGGAGGCAATCCCCATGGCCCCCTGCGGGTGGGTTGCGAGCACTGCCATTCCCCCCAGGGCTGGACCCCGCTGCGCAAGCCGCTGCCGTTCGACCACGGCAGGGAAACCGGCTTTCCCCTGGTCAAGAGCCACAAGGGGGTCTCCTGCGTCGGCTGCCACCGCGACCTGCGGTTCGCGCACGTGGCCACCGCGTGCGCGGACTGCCATGAGAACGTCCACCAGGGGACGCTCGGCTTCAACTGCGAGCAGTGCCACACCCCTCAGGGCTGGCGCGACCGGCAGCGGATCTTCGAGATCCACGCCGCCTCCCTGCTGCCGCTGACCGGCGCGCACGCCACACTCGACTGCGAGGCCTGCCACCGCCAGCCCCCGCCGTTCGAGCACGCCGCGACTCCGGTCAACTGCGTGGACTGCCATCTCCAGGACTACCTCCGCGCCCGCCCCGATCACCAGCGGCTCGGCTTCCCGCAGACCTGCGACCAGTGTCACGACACCTCGGACTTCGCGAACGCGACGTTCCGCGACCACGACCGGCTCTTCCCGATCTTCTCCGGCACTCACCAGGGGGTCTGGGACACCTGCACCGACTGCCACACCGGCGGCAACTTCCAGAGCTTCAGCTGCCTGAGCTGCCACGAGCACCGGAGGTCCGAGATGGACGACGAGCACGACGACGTCCGAGGGTACCGCTACGAGAGCAACGCATGCCTGTCGTGCCATCCGACGGGGAGGGAGTGATGAAGCGCGTTCTCTTCCTGGCGCTGTTCCTCCTCCCCCTTTCCGCCGGAGCCCAGACCGCTCCGGCCAACCTCGCCGTGCGCTACCGTTCGGCCGAAACGATCTACCTGGACGCCGGCAAGGCGGCGGGCGTGGACGTGGGCGACCGGCTCGAGGTGGTGCGCAACGGCAAGGCCATCGCGGAGATCGAGGTGATCTTCGCGGCCGAGCGCTCGGCCTCCTGCAAGATCCTGTTGGAGCGCGAGACGATCCAGCCGGGAGACCGGGTGCGGCTCGTCGGCGACACGACTCCCCCGCCGCAACCGGCCGCGCCAGGGCCTTCCACGGAGCCCGCGCCCGCGCCGCGGCCGTCTTCTCCCAGGATTACGGACCGCACAGCCGGCGAAGACCGGAGCTACCGCCTGTCCCGGACCGGGATCAGCGGCACCCTCCGCTTCCAGTGGGAGAGCTTCGCGGACGGCTCGGACGACGGGCGCGACTCCGACCGCACGGGCGCCCGCCTCAACCTCCGCGTGCGCGACATCGCGGGCTCGCCGTTCCAGCTCCGGCTCCGGATGCGGACGCTGGACGTGAGCCGCGAGCGCACGCTGACCGGGGGCATCCCCGACAACGACAGCCGCGACCGGCTCTACGAAGCGGCCCTGTCCTACGACGATCCCGACGGCTTCGTCGGCTTCCGGGTCGGCAGGCTCGGCACCAGTCCCTTCGTGGGGATCGGATACCTGGACGGCGCTCTCGCACAGTTCCAGCGGCCCACGTTCGCGGTCGGCGGCTTCTACGGCCGCAATCCGGAGCTCGAAGAGCTGGGGTTCGAGAGCTCGGGGAGCAAGGCCGGCGTCTTCCTGCGGGCCACGCCGTCGGGGCGGGATTCCATCAACGGGCTCGACTTCCTGATCTCGGCGATCCGGGAAGAGGGGGACGTGGGGATCAGCCGCGAGTACGCGGTCATCGAGACCCGGTACTCCTCCGGCGAGCGCTGGAGCTTCTACGAGCACGCCGAGATCGACCTCAACCGGGATTGGCGCGAATTCAGGTCGGACGAGGAGATGCAGCTCTCCAATATCGCGCTCACCGCGCTGGCGCGGCTCTCCGAGCGCAACCGCCTGTCGATCTCCTACGAGCGGTTCCAGCCGTACCTCACGGAGGAGACCCGCTTCATCCCGGAGGAGCTCTTCGACAACTTCGCCCGCCAGGGGCTGCGCGTAAGCTGGCAGAGCGGCGGGCTGGACTCCCTCAACTACTCGCTGACCGCTGGGCTCCGCAACCGCGAGAACGCCGTGGAGGACCGGTTCTTCTCCACGTTGGAAGCCAAGGAGACGTACTTCCTGGGCCTTGGAGTGGGCCACCCGCGCCTGCCGGGCCTGGGGATCTCGGTCGGCGCGACCGCGACGGGGTACAGCAGCTCGTCGTTCGACGGCCTGATCGTCACCACCCGCGCGGGCCGGCGCCTGGGATCGGCGGGGCATGAGCTGAGCCTGGCGCTGGGGGGCAACCTGTCGCGCCAGGCCGGGCTCGAAGAGGAGAATGCGTTGTACTGGGGCCGCGCGGCGCTCTGGCTGGAGCTGCCGTTCGACCTCTTCGGAGAGGCGGAGATCGAGGTGCTGACCGGCGACGACATCGACGGCCAGCGTCTGAGCCTCGGCCTCGGATACCGGTTCTGAAGTTTGGCTTTTTTGCTGTCCGAATCCGTGATCCTCTGGAGCGCCGCCCTGCTGGTGGCGGCGCTCATCGTCCTCCCCTATCTCTGGCGCTTCCGCCGCCGGATTCGCAAGGACCGCGAGCGCAAGGAGGAGGCGTCGGCGCTGGGGATCGACAAGCCGGCGGCGCAGTTCCCCTACATCGATCCCACCCACTGCATCGGCTGCGGCGCCTGTGTCAAGGCCTGCCCCGAGGGGGACGTGCTCGGTATCGTCGGCGGCACGGCCGTGGTGGTCAACGGCCTCCGCTGCGTAGGGCATGCCCGCTGCGAAGAGGCCTGCCCGGTCGGGGCCATCACCGTCGGGCTTGGCGACCTCAAGTCGAGAGAGGACGTCCCCCTGCTCGACGAGCACCACCAGACGACGGTCCCGGGGATCTACATCGTGGGCGAGCTCGGTGGGTTGTCGCTGGTGCGCAACGCGGTGTTTCAGGGACGGCAGGTGGTGGAGCACATCGCGGGTCCTCACCCCCCCGGCCCCCCTCTCCTCCCCGGCCTTCGGCCGGCTCATACCCCCCTACCGGGAGAGGGGGGAGAAAAACCTCTCGACCTTGTCATTGTTGGCGCTGGGCCTTCGGGTCTGAGCGCAGGGCTGACCGCCAGGGCTTCCGGCCTCTCCTACGTCGTACTGGAGAGGGAGGAGACCCTGGGCGGCAGCCTGCTCCACTATCCACGCCGCAAGATGGTCCTCACCCAGCCCGTCGACCTCCCCCCCTGGGGCTCGCTGGACCGCGAGGAGTACGCCAAGGAGGCGCTCCTCGACATCTTCGAAGGGATGGTCCGCGACCACTCGCTGGAAGTCCGCTTCGGCGAGCCGGTCCAGGATGTCCAGCGGGAGGACGGCCACTTCTTCATCCGCTCGGCGGGGGACACCTGGCGCGCCCGCGCGGTCGTCCTCGCCCTCGGCCGCCGCGGCACGCCGCGCAAGCTGGGCGTCCCCGGCGAGGAGCTCTCCAAAGTCATGTACCGCCTGATCGACGCCGAGGGCTACCAGGGCCAGAAGATCCTGGTCGTGGGCGGAGGCGACAGCGCCGCCGAGGCCGCGATCGGCCTCGCCCGCCAGCCCGGCAACGAGGTCACCCTCTCCTATCGCCGCGAGAAGCTCGTCCGCCTCAAGAAGAAAAACCAGGACGCCCTCGACTGCCTCCTCGCCGAGGGCAAGGTCAAACCTCTCTTCTCCTCCCAGCCCACCGAGATCACCCCCGGCAGCGTCCGCCTCAAGGTCGGGAGCGAGACCGTGGAGGTCGCGAACGACTACGTCTTCGTCTTCGCGGGAGGCGTTCCGCCGTTCGACTTCCTCAAGAAAATCGGGGTGAGGTTCGGTGGCGCCGGCTAGAGTTTTATAATCGTCTAGTCTGCCGGATCTTTGACAACGGAAGGAGGGTTCCCATGAAGAGCTTGCGGAAGCTGGTCGTCGCAGTGGGTCTCCTGGCGCTCGCCTGCACCACCGGAGGGGACGGCACAGGCACAGGCACGGCTACCGATCAGGCCCGAGGAGGGCCGGGAGGGCCGGGAGGGGCCGTGCGCGAACGTGCGCTGCGAGGCGTGCCCCGAGGGGCAGACGCCCGCGCTCAGGCCGCCCGACTGCTGCCGGTGCGTTCCGGTCGACCCGGACATCAGAGACTGCTCCACCGTGCGTTGCGCCGCCTGCCCCGAAGGCCAGCACCCGGCGCTTACTCCGCCGGACTGCTGCCGCTGCGTACCCGACTGAGGAGCCTGAGAACCGGTAACGCCGGGGGCTTCCTCCACGCCTAATCTCCCGAGCCCGGGCGGACCTCGCCCAGGCTCAGGGAGAGCGCGTGCCCCGGGAACCGATTCCACCGAGACCTTCCAGCCTGCAGGAGCGGCTCGCGAGCCGGCTCTTTCTCGCCCTGTCTCCGAGACTGCCGAAGGTCCGGCAGCCGGAGCCGCCCGAGCGCCTCACGCCGTTCGAGATCGTTGAGGTGCCCCGGCCCGGGGAGCGCGGGCCTCTCGCGGCCGTCTGGTATCCCGCGGAGGGGACGGCCCGCGGGGCCGTGCTGCTGCTCCACCCCTGGCTGGTCTGGGGCAAGTCCTACTTCCACCTGCGCGGGCGGATCCATGCGCTCCGCGCCGCGGGCTATCACGCGATGACCCTGGACCTGGGCGGCTTCGGCACCGCGGGACGGCCGTCCGGCTTCTTCGACCGCGACGTGGAGGCCGGCCTGGCGTTCCTGCGCCAGCGGGCTGGAGACCTCCCTCTCCACGTCTGGGGCGTCAGCGCGGGGGGCTACTGGGCCCACTTCGTCCTCAGCCGGAGCAACGGCGTGGCCGGGGCCATGTTCGAGGACGTCTCCCCTCATCTCTTCGAGTGGTCGTGGCGCATGGCCCCCTCGGGTTGGCCGGCGTATCTCTTCTTCCGCCGTGTCTTTTCCACGTCCTACCGTTTCCTGGACGCGCGGGCCCACGCCGCACTCATGAGCCTGCGCGCGGTGACCTATGTGAGCGGCGACCGCGATCCCGGCGTGCCTCCGCAGGATACGCTGACCCTCGCGGCCGCAGCCGGCGGACAGTGCCGCATCGTGCCCGGCGCCGGGCACCTCGAATCGATCAAGCTCGCGAACGAGGAGGTCCTGAAGCTGGCGCTGGACACCTTCGAGCGCGCGGTCTCTCACCTCTCCCGCTAGAGATCGACAAGGATTTCCTTGCCACCCTCTTGTTTGCGGACCTGGACCGGGACCTGCCGGGTGAGCGGAGCGGGATTGCCCTCCCGGCCCGCCCAGACCAGATAATCCCCTTCCGGCAGCCGGCCGCCCGCTTCTGAGCCGGATACGGGGAGCTGTCTGACCGCGTCCTTGCTCCTGGCCAGGAGCCGGGGGACGTAGTAGACCCGCAGGCCCTCTCCCTGAAGCCTGACCACGACGCGCGCGTCGCGCCACCTCCTGTGCGGCTCTCCCTGCGGCCGGGCCGCGTCGAAATTCCGCGCCTTGAGGTTCATGTCCTCGGAGACCGCGATGACCGTCTCCCGGTCGGCGTCGGCCAGCGCCTTGCCGGATTTGACGAACCCTTCCAGGAGCGACTGCACGAGCCGGGCCTCGGCGAGCGACTGGCGCAGCATCTCGGGAGAGAAGGGGCGCGATCCCTCGTCGAGCCTGCGGTTCAGCTCATCGAGGTAACCCCGGACCTCGTCGAGCGCTCCCACGACCTCTTCCTTGTTCTCCGGCCCTGTGAAACGGGCCGCGGGCAGGAACGAGACCTTCTCGACCACGGGCCCCAGGGTCTGGCTGGCGGTCAGCAGCGCCTTCTTGGTTTGCGCAGCGACGCTCAGGCGGAGCCCCTCGCTCGCGGCGCCTTCTGATACCCCGCGCTCCTTTGCGGCCGGAAGGACGATCCGGGACCCTGCCGCGAGCGGGCTCAGGCTCTCCAGGTCGGGGTTCAAGGAGTACACGACGCTCAGGGCCTCCCCGTCGGGGTGGATGCCCATCTGCCGGAGCAGCTTGTCGATCCTCTCCCCTGTCCGGACGGTGACGGTCACCGTCTCCAGGGGATCGACAGGCTCGACGTCGAGCCCGCTCAACGAGCGCCCCCCTTGACCGAGGAGGCCCGGCGGGCTGATCATCCGCGTCAGGAAGAGGAGCGGAATCAGAAATCCCAAGGCTCTTCTCATACGTCTCTCATCCCGGACCTTTCCGATAGAAGCTGATCGAGCTTTCGCCGTAGCGCCGGGTGTCCACCTTGACCAGCGAACCGGCCACGACGGGCAGGGTGCGGCGCGAGGAGTGCTCGACGGCGACCTCGGCCTCCCCGGCGAGGAGGGGGACGACGCCCGCGATCAGCTCCTCGTAGAGGTTGAAGTTGTACGGGGGGTCGGCGTAGACGAGATCGAAGGGGCCGGCCCCCTCGGCGACGAGACGGGGGAGGCCGCCAGGCAGGGTGAGCCGGCGGATCTCCAGGAGCTTCTCGCCGAGGCGGGCGGCGTTCTCCTCCAGGGTCTTCACGGAGCGCAGGCTCTCGTCCACACAGAGGGCGGAGAGGGCGCCGCGGCCGATCGCCTCCAGGCCCACGACGCCGCTGCCGGCGAAGAGGTCGAGGACGCGCGCCCCTTCGAGGCGGTCCCCCCAGATCGAGAACAGGGCCTCGCGGACCCGACCCTCGGTGGGCCGCGCGCCGGGTGGAACGGTCAGGCCGCGTCCGCGGAAAGCTCCTCCAGTGACCCGCACTCCAGGCTTCACTTCGCTCTCGACACCAGCTTCACGAACTCCAGCCGGAGCTGGTCGCGGTGGACGTACAGGGCCAGCGGCTGCTCCGTTCCCTGCAGCTCGATCCCTTTGCCGTCGTCGGTGAAGCGGATGATGCGGTAGAGGTGTCCGTCAACTCGCTTCAACACGTCCATCCGTTGGGGCTCGTAGTCCGGCGGCAGCTCCTCGGACCCTTGCAGGCTCTTGACCTCGGCACCCAGGTCTTCGGCCACGCGGACGACCCGCGACAGGTTGAGCGGCAGGGTGTCATAGCGCCCGAAGTGGAAGACCTGGATCGGCTTGTCCGGGAGTTGGATCGCCAGCATGCACTTCTCCACCCACGAACCGTCCACGCCCCGCGGCAGGTTCCTCGCCTCGGAGAGGTCCTCCTCCTTGATGCGGCGGACCGCGCCGTCCCGCTGGTCGGGATTGAGCTCCGCGAGCCCCATGTCCTCCTTGCCCGGAGGCCCCTCGCGCAGGCGCACCGTGCCGTTGAGGAAGAAGGTCACCTCGCGCCGCCCCAGCTCGCTGGCGCAGTCGTAGCGAAGCACCTCGAAGGAGCGGGGGTCCGCCGGCCGGTCCGCCCACGCCGGGAAGCCGAGCAGCAGCCCGAGCAGGAATAGGGGTGGTGAAAGCTTCATCCAACGTTCCTCGGCTCTATTGTCGCCGTTTTTTCTTCCGCGAGGACGGACAGAGCATAGTCCAGCTCGGCCTGCCTCTCATCGCTCCCGTCAAGCAGGCTGTCCAGGCGTGCCCTCCGCGTCGCCTGGAGGGCGTCGCCGATCCGGGGGCCGGGCGGGATCCCGGCGGCCACGAGGTCGGCGCCGCGGATCTTCAGCTCCAGCCGCCGCAGCTCGGTGAGGTCGCGGCGCACCCAGGCGCGGACCGCCTCATCTCCTTCGGCCAGGAGCAGCAACAGCTCCTCCCCGCTCAGCGGCTCCAGGGCTTCGGCGGCGCGATGCGGCGGCAGCGGCGCGGCGGATCGCAGGGCCTCGCGGACCCCGGCCAGGCGCTCCGGGAAACCGGTGAGGAGGCGCCGGTCCTCCCCCGCGAGCATCAGGCGGTCGGCGAGCTGCTCGAGCGCCTCCTCCTCCAGCCCTCCCGCCAGAGCCATCAGGAAGAGGCGCCAAGCGCGGACCGGCGGCTCGGCGAGTCCTTCGAGCTGGTACCAGTCGTAGGCGGCGCGGGCGGCGTGGAGCCGTTCGCGGGTGGCCTCGTCGATCTCGATGCGCGGATGGAGGATGCGCAGCAGATCCAGCGCCTCCAGCCGCTCGATGCCGCGCAGCGCCAGCGCGGGATCGTCGAGCAGCATGGCCAGCTCGTCCCGCAGACGGGAGCCGGAGAGGAGGTCGAAGATCCCCTCGGCGAGCGCCCCTTCGACGAGCCGCAGGGTCTCCGGCGAGATGTGGAATCCCAGGCGCAGCTCCAGACGCACCGCCCGCAGCACCCGGGTGGGGTCGTCGATGAACGACAGGCTGTGCAGCACGCGCAGGGTCTTCTCCTTGAGGTCGCTGCGCCCGCCGAAGTAATCGATCAGCTCGGGCACGGGGTCCGGACCCAGCCGGATCGCCAGCGTGTTGATCGTGAAGTCGCGGCGGAAGAGGTCCTGGCGGAGGGCCGACATCTGGACCTCGGGCAACGCGGCCGGAGCGCGGTAGTGCTCGCTGCGCGCGGTGGCCACGTCGATGTGGAACCCCTCGGGATCGACCACGACGGCGGTGAGGAAGGTGCGATGCTCGCGCACCCGCCCGCCGAGCGCCCCGGCCAGCCGGGCCGCGAAGTCGAGCCCGTCTCCCTCGACGACCAGGTCCAGGTCGCGGTTGTCGCGCTCCAGCAGCAGGTCGCGCACGAAGCCGCCCACCAGGTAGACCGGGACGCCGGCCTCGCGCGAGACCTCGGCGATGCGGTTGACCCGGGAGGCCAGGAACGGGGGCAGCCGCTCCTCCAGGAGCTGGGCGATCTTCTCGCGCCTCTCCCGGAGCTGCTCGGCGCGGCGGTCGAGCTTCTCCTCGAATGCCTCCAGCCGGCCATGCAGGTGCCGCAGGAGCTGCATCCGGGTGACCAATCCCAAGGGCCTGCCGGCCTCGCGATCGCCGACCAGCACCAGGCGCGGGTGCCGCGAGAGCATGCGCTCCTCCACCTCCTCGGCGGGTGCGGCGGGGTCGACCCACTCCACGTGGGGGGTCATCACCCTCCCGACCGGCCATCCGCCGAGCCCGTGCTGGATCGCGGCGTCCAGGAGCTGGCGGGAGACCACTCCGACGACCTTTCCCTGCTGTTCCGGATCAATGACCGGGACCGCGTTGACCCGCCAGGTGTTGAGACAGGCCTTGGCCTCATCGACCGTGACGCCCGCGGAAAGCTCGCGGAACGGGGTGATCATCAGGTCGCGGGCGCGGGCGGACGGCGGGAGGGACTCGCGCAGGAAGGCGAGCAGCTCCTCGCGGACCTCCAGAACGGTCTTTCCCCGGACGCGCGCCGCCGCCGCGGTGGCGTGGCCGCCGCCGTCCGCGAATTCCTCCAACGCCTGCCCGAGGTCAAAGCCGGGGAGGTCGCCGCGGGCGATCAGGGTGACGCGGTCGTTCTCCTCCCCTTCGCCGAACAGGGCGAAGAGGAGCGGCAGCTCGAAGATCTCCAGGCAGCGGGAGACGAGCGGGGCCAGCTCCTCCACGTACTCTCCCAGGTCCAGCTCGACGATCCCCACGCGGTGGCCGCGGAGGCGGTGCACCTCCAGCCGCTGCGTCATGCGGTGGAGGATTTCGAGATGTCGGGCGCCCAGGGGACGGGTGACGAAGCGGCGGACCGGCGCCAGCTCTCCCCCCTGAGCCAGCAGCCAGAGCACGGCCTCGAAGTCGCGGGGGCCGGCCGTGGCGTGGGTGAGCGAGCCCGTGTCCTCGTAAATCCCCAGCAAGAGCAGGTTCGCCTCGGCCGCCGTGCACGACATGCCGCGGCGGCGCATCTCCTCCACCATCAGCGTCGAGGTCGAGCCCGCCGCGGGATCGACGATCCCTCCGGTCACCGGGATGTCCGAGCCGGAATCGGGGTGGTGGTCGTAGCTCCAAACCTCGATCCCGGGATACTTCTCCAGCCACTCCGAGACCGCGCCGATCCGGTCGCTCTGCCGGACGTCACACAGGATCACCCGGGTCAACTCCGAGGGATCGACGTCCTTCTGCCGCAGCTCCTCGAGCTCGAAAAAGCCGCTCTCCAGCATCCGGCGCACCGACTCCTCCTTCGACCCCGGAAAGAACAGCCGCGCCTCCGGGTGGAACCGCGACGCCGCGACCATGGCCGCGAGAGCGTCGAAGTCGGCGTTGATGTGGGTGGACAGCAGCTCCATGGCCCGGGATTGTAGCCCCCGGCGGGCCCTTACCGGATTCGCCTACGCCGGCAGCGCCTGGAAGCGCTCTTTGACGCTCCCCTGGCCGAGGAGCGACTCGATGGAGGCCTGCAGCTCGGGGCAGGGCTGGATCTTGTAGGCCTCCTGGGCGGCAATGCGGACCACGCGGTCCTGGAGCTGGAGCTGGAGGGTCACCGGGACCTCTCCCGGGTGCTCGACCAGAAGGTCGCGCAGCCTCAGCATGTCGCCGGTCGAGATGGTCTCGCGCAGGACGAGGTCGACGCCGGCCAGCGGCTTGACCCCCAGCTTGTCCAACACCTCGATGTCCTCGACCGTCAGCTCGACGTCGGTCCCCCGCTCGCGCACCTGGCCCTTGACCAGCACCGTCAGGTCGTCCGCCAGCAGGTGGCCGAACTGCTGGAGCTGGTTGGCGAACAGGGTCACCGGCAGGCTTCCCGTAAGGTCCTCCAGCACGAACCGGCCCATGAAGCGGCCGGCGTTGGGACCGCTCTTGATCTTGACCCGGCTGAAGCCGTTGACCAGCCCGCCGACCGTGACCGAGCCCTCGGCCCCCTCCTTGAGGTCGGAAATCGTGTGCGTGATCAGCCGCTCGATCTCGGCCTGGTGCTCGGAGAGCGGGTTGCCCGTGAGGAAGAAGCCGAGCGCCTCCTTTTCGTTGCGCAGGCGCTCGCGCTCCGGCCAGGGGGGCGTCGAGGGGTTGGGCCTGGGCTCCAGGGTCTGCCCGCCACCGTCGCCGCCCAGCAGGGAGCCGAACAGGTTCGACTGCCCCTCGTCGCGCTCCTTGCGCCGCTTCTGGCCGTATTCGAGGACTCCGTCGAGCGACTCCCACAGGGCGGCGCGATGGACGCCCAGGTTATCGAAGCCCCCCGCCTTGATCAGGCACTCGAAGACCTTGCGGTTGGCCGCCCGCAGGTCGATCTCGGTGGCGAGATGGGCGAGGCTGCGGAAGCGGCCGATCCGGCGGCGAGCCTCCAGCACCGAGTCGATCGCCGCGGCGCCGACCCCCTTCACGGCGCCCATGCCGTAGCGGATCTGGCCGTCCTCCACCGTGAAGACGTAGTGGCTCTCGTTGATGTCGACCGGCAGCAGGCGGATGCCCATGTTGCGGCATTCGCCGATGTACTTGGCGATGGCGTCCGAGGAGGAGAGCTCGGAGTTGAGCATGGCGGCCATGAAGGCGACCGGGTAGTGCGCCTTCAGGTAGGCCGTCTTGTAGGCCAGGTCCGCGTAGGCGACGCTGTGACTCTTGTTGAAGCCGTAGCCGGCGAAAGGCTCGATGTTGTCCCAGAGCCCCGCCGCTTTCTCCCGCACCATGCCGCGGGCGGCGGCCCCGTCGACGAACTTCTCCTTCATCTTGGCCATGACGTCGGCCTTCTTCTTGCCCATGGCTTTGCGCAGCGTGTCCGCCTCGGCCATGGTGAAGCCGGCCACCGCCACGGCGATCAGCATCACCTGCTCCTGGTAGACGATGATCCCGTAGGTCTCCTCCAGGATCGGCTTCATCTCGGGGGCGAGATAGGAGACGGACCTCTTCCCCTGCTTGCGCTGGATGTACTCCTCGACCATGCCGGACGTCAGGGTGCCCGGCCGGTACAGGGCGTTGAGGGCGGCGAGCTCTTCGAAGCGCGAGGGCTTGACCCGCCGCAGCAGGTCGGTCATGCCGCGCGACTCGAACTGGAAGATGCCGCTCGTGCGTCCCTCGCAGAAGATGCGGAAGGTCTCGGGATCGTCGAGCGGCACTTCGTTGAGGTCGAGGTCGATCCCCTGCTGGCGCACGATCTTGACCGCGTCGTCGATCACCGTCAGGGTGCGCAGGCCCAGGAAGTCCATCTTCAGGAGCCCGAGGCTCTCGATGACGGTCATGTCCCACTGGGTCATGATCTGCTCTTCCTCTCCCTTGGTGACCTTGTAGAGAGGGACCAGATCGTCCAGCGGACGGGGGGTGATGACCACGCCCGCGGCGTGCACGGAGGCGTGGCGGGTGAGCCCTTCCAGGCGCTTGCCCACCTCGATGACCTGCCTGACCTCGGAATCCTTCATCTCGGCGGCCAGCGCATCGTTGTCCTTGACGGCGTCGGCCAGCGACTTGGTCATGTCGGGGATCAGCTTGGCGATGCGGTCCACCTTGGCGTACGGCAGCCCCAGCACGCGCCCGACGTCGCGGATCACCGCCTTGGCGGCGAGCGTCCCGAAGGTGATGATCTGGGCCACCCGGTCGCGGCCGTACTTCTCCGTCACGTAGTGGATGACCTCGCCCCGGCGGCGCATGCAGAAGTCGATGTCGATGTCCGGCATGCTGATGCGGTCGGGGTTGAGGAAGCGCTCGAACAGCAGGTCGTACTGGAGCGGATCGATGTCGGTGATCTTCAAGGCCCAGGAGACCACAGAGCCCGCGGCCGAGCCGCGGCCGGGGCCGACCGGCACGTCGTGCTCCTTGGCGTAGCGGATGAAGTCCCAGACCACGAGGAAGTAGCCGGCGAAGCCCATCTTCTCGATGACCTTGATCTCGTATTCCAGCCGCTCGCGGTAGCGCTCCTCGGGGTTCTTCTGGAGGCGCTTGGCGTTGCGGGCGCGCAGCAGGGCGAGGCGCTGCTCCAGACCTTCCCGGGCCACCTGCTCGAAGTAGGACGACAGCGTGTATCCGTCCGGCACCGAGTACTCGGGGAGCTGGAATCCCTCCA
>DASVEF010000223.1:0-34651 GCA_036380715.1 Thermoanaerobaculia bacterium
GTACCGGAGCCCCAGCTCCTGCCCGTAGGGCGCGCTCGCGTAGGCCTTGAGGTCGACCGCGGCCGGAGGCAGGGGGAGCGTCAGCGGGACGGAGTCGAGCCCCACCGAGAGGTTGACGATCGCCGTGTAGCAGGACTCGTCGAGCACTGCCGCGTCGCGGATCTGCTTGAGCTGCACGAGGCTGTAGAGCTTGTTGTCGCGGACGTTGCGCAGCAGGTCCATGATCTCGCTTTCGATCGGGAGGCGCCCTCTCGCCCCGAACAGGGCCTCGATGTTGCCGAACGGCCAGTGGCTCTCTTCCTCCTCCAGAAACTCTCCAGCCTCCTTCACAAACTCTCCGGCTTCCTCCACAAACTCTCCGGCCTCCTCCAATAGCCCCCTGAGGCCCCCGGGCTCGATCGTCACGAGACGCTGCCAGGTCAGCAGAGTGTCGGGGCTCCTCCGCACGAACACCGGAGCGTCGATCTGGATGGGGTAGGCGCTCGCCGGGTCCGGCGGCAGGAGGAACCAGGCCATCTGTTTGGGAAATCCGATCACGGTGTTGCCGCAGACCAGCGACCAGGGGTTGTCGACGAAGATGTAGGGCGTGAAGAGACCGGCGTTCGCCGGCAAGCCGCCCTCGAGGCGGACGATCGGGATGGCGAAGTAGAATTCGTTCTGGGTCAGGTATCCCCATTCGTTGTAGGGAGGAGCCGCGGGGATCATGCGGCCGTAGTGGAGGACCATCATGTAGACCAGGCCGGCGATGGGGCGGAACCGGACCTCGCCGCTGGGGTCGATGTTCAGGTACCTGTCGACGATCCGGGTGAGCGCATTGCGGTGGGCCACCAGAGGGAAGCTCCAGATCGTCACGTTCTTGAAGCTGTACGGCGGCGGGAACTGCGGATCGCAGTATCCGGATATGTACCGTGGCATAGGTCATCCTTTCGAGGAGCCGGCGCCCCCTGAACCGTTATGCTGGCGAGCTTATGTTCAGCGTATACTAGTTGTGTCCCGAAGCGACAGTCAATTCCGTGTGGCCTTGGCGGAGGAGCGAGGCTTGAGTGAAGAGAGACCTATCCGGGTGGCGGTTATCGGCGGCGGTTGCGCGTCGATGACCGCCGCTTTCGAGCTGACCCGTCCCGAGCACCAGGGGCGCTATCGCGTCACCGTCTACCAGCAGGGGTGGCGGCTGGGAGGCAAGGGCGCTTCCGGCAGGGGCGTCGCCGACCGGGTGGAGGAGCACGGGCTCCACATCTGGATGGGTTTCTACGAGAACGCCTTCCGGATCATGCGGGAGTGCTACGCCGAGCTCGGCCGCGATCCCGCGAGCTGCCGCATCGCCACCTGGCGGGACGCGTTCTTCCCGGCTTCCGAGGTCGGGGTCATGGAGGGGGAGGCGGACGGTCCGTGGCAGGCGTGGACCGCGAGCTTCCCGCCCATGCCGGGCCTGCCGGGGGACCCCCTCGGCGAGGAGAACCCGTTCACCGTCAGCGGCTATCTCGTACGCGCGGTCAGGCTTCTGCTGACCCTTCTCGACTCGGTGCGCGAGCGCCAGGGGGCCGCGGCGACGGACGCTCCGCCCTGGAGCTCGCTGCCCTCGCCGGAGTCGATCCTCGACGGCCTCGGACGGCTCTTGAGGTACGGCGGGCTCGCCACGCTCGCCGGCCTGGTCGAAGGCGCGCGGGGGCTGCAAGCCCTGTTCGAGCTGTGGAGCCGGTTCCCGCCGGCGCGCGGCGCCGAGGGCCTTCTCGACCTCCTGGTCGAGGCGTTCACGAAGAGCGCCGGACGGCTCCTCGAGGGGTTGGCGGAGACGGACGAGGAGGTCCGCCGGCTGTGGAGCATCGCGGACCTCCTGCTCACCGTGGTGCGCGGCTCCATCCGCTTCGGCCTGGTGACGCACCCGCGCGGCTTCGACGCCATCGACGACTACGACTACCGGGAGTGGCTGGAGATCAACGGCGCGTCGCGCTCGACCCTCGACTCGCCGTTCGTGCGCGGCGCCGCCTACGACCTGTCCTTTTCCTACGAGGGCGGCGACCTCGCGCGGCCGCGCACCTCGGCCGGCCAGGCGCTGCGCGGCGCCCTGCGCATGTTCTTCACTTACCGCGGCGCCTTTTTCTGGAAGATGAGCTCCGGCATGGGCGACGTCGTGTTCGCGCCTCTCTACGAGCTGCTGCAGCGGCGGGGGGTGCGCTTCGAGTTCTTCCACCGCCTGGAGAACGTCCGGCTGGCCGACGCTGCGGGGCTCGCTCCCGGCGAGCGGCCGTACGTCGAAGCTCTCGAATTCGACGTGCAGGCGAAGGTGCGCGGCGGCGGCGAATATCGGCCCCTGATCGACGTCCGCGGCCTTCCCTGCTGGCCTTCGCGGTCCGATTACGGCCAGCTCGAGGACGGCGAGCGCCTGGAGAGCGAGGGCTGGGACTTCGAGTCCTTCTGGGACCTTCGCAAGGCGGGGGCGAAGGTGCTCCGGGTGGGCGAAGACTTCGATTTCGTGGTCCTGGGGGTCGGCGTCGGCGCGATCCCGCACGTCTGCCGGGAGATCGTGGCGCGCGATCCGCGCTGGCGGCGGATGGTGGACCGCGTCCAGAGCGTCGAGACGCAGGCGTTCCAGGTCTGGATGAGCCCCGGCGTGGCCGACCTCGGCTGGAAGGGGCCGGAGGGCGTCACCGTCTCGGGTTTCGTCGAGCCGTTCGACACCTGGGCGGACATGGGCCATCTCCTCGCCGAGGAGAGCTGGCCGGCGGAGAAGAAGCCGCGGTCGCTCGCCTATTTCTGCAGCGTCCTGCCGATGCCGGCCGCGGAGCCGGACCGCTCGCGGGCGAGCTATCCGGCCGAGCGGCGCGAGGAGGTCAGGCGCGCCGCGGTCCGCTTCCTGGAGCGCGACGTCCGGCACCTCTGGCCGGCCGCCGCGCCCTCCGCGGACGGGTTCCGCTGGGACCTCCTGGTCAGCGCCAACGGCCACGTCCCCGGGGGCGCGGAGCGCTTCTCCTCGCAGTTCTGGACGGCCAACGTCAACCCTTCGGACCGTTACACCCTGTCGCTGCCGGGGACGGCGAAGGATCGCATCTCCCCGCTCGACAACACCTATGACAACTTGACGATCACCGGCGACTGGACCTCTTGCGGCCTGATCGCCGGCTGCGTCGAGGCGGCCGTGATGTCCGGCCGGCTCGCCGCTCATGCGATCTGTAAATCGCCCACCCTCGAGGATATCGTCGGCTTCGATCATCCTTGAGGCGCGGGAGATCCTTTCACTTTGGAGGAACGAAAAATGAGCGAGCCACGTCTCCGGCGCGAAGATCCTGACCGCACCGAACCCAACCGGAGCTTCTCCACCACTTTGGGGCCCGACGCCACGGCGGCCGGCGAAGACTTCGTCACCCGGGGGGTCCGCATGGGCTACCGCCTCGTCGAGGAGCAGATGCGCCGCGGCCAGCAGGCCGCCCAGCAGGCGAGCACCCGGTTCAGCTCGTCGCGCGGTGACATGCGCGACCTCACGGAGCGCGCCTTGCGCTTCTACTGCGACCTGTGCACCGACGCGGCGCTGTACTGGTTCGACACCGCCGCGGCCATGACGATACCTTCGGTGCCTGCCGACCAGCCCGAGGGGGAAGCCGCGGCCGCGGCCGTCTCTCCCGCCGCTTCCTCTTCCGCCTCCATCCCGCTGGACATCGCGTCGTCCCGGCCGACGCGGGTCACCCTCAACCTCCAACCCGGCTCCGAGGGCCTCCCGCTGGAGGTTCTGCCGGTACGGTCCCGCGACGTCTCGAAACCGCCGCTGATGGACGTCTCTTTCCAGACCGGCGGGACGCTTCCCGTCCTGAGGATCCGCGTCCCCAGCGATCAGCCGGCCGACCTGTACCACGGCGTGGTCTGCGACCAGCAGAGCGGCGCCGTCCTCGGCACCTTGAGCGTCGAGATCCGCGAGTCCTGAGCGGCGGAGCCCAGGTGGAACGGCCGACGAACACGCCGCATCTGGTCCCCGACGTGCTCCGGGAGTACGGCGAGCTCACCCGCGCGGCGCTCGAGCGCTATCTGCCGGCGACGGAGCCGCGGCGCTACCTCTACGACCTCGTGGCGGACTACCCCCGGCGCGGCGGCAAGGGGATGCGCCCCAGCCTCTGCCTCGCCACCGCCCGCGCCTTCGGCTCGCGGACCGAAGAGGCGCTGTGCGCGGCGGTGGCCATCGAGCTCTTCCACAACGCGCTCCTCGTCCACGACGACATCCAGGACGAGAGCGAGGAGCGGCGCGGCAGCCCGGCGCTCCACGTTCTCCACGGCGTGCCGCTGGCCCTCAACGCCGGCGACAGCCTGGTGCTGCTGAGCCTGCGCCCGCTGATCGAGAACCGGCTGCAGCTCGGCCAGCGGCTCACGCTGCGGATCTTCGAGCAGACCGAGCGCATGGCGCGCGAATCGGCCGAGGGGCAGGCCCTCGAGCTCGGATGGCGCCGCGACAATGTGATCGATCTCAGCGACGACGACTACCTCGAGATGGTGCTCAAGAAGACCTGCTGGCTGGGGACCATCTATCCGCTCCAGGTCGGCGCGCTGATCGGCGCCCGCAACGCCGGCGCGAATCTCGACCCCTTCCTCCGCTTCGGCTTCTTTCTCGGCGCCGCCTTCCAGATCCGCGACGACGTGCTCAACCTGATCGGCGACCATCGCTACGGCAAGGAGATCGACGGCGACATCTGGGAGGGGAAGCGCTCCCTGATGATGATCCACCTGCTGCGCGAGGCGGCGCCGGACGAACGCGCCCGTCTCGTCGATTTTCTGGCGCGGTCCCGGGCCGGCCGCGGCGAGGCCGAGGTCCGCTGGGTCCGCGGGTTGATGGACCGCTACGGCTCCATCGAGTACGCCCAGGACTTCGCTTGCGGCCTGGCCGGCGCCGCCATGCACGAGTTCAGGGTCGCCTACGGGGGCCTGCCCGCCTCGCGCGACAAGCGGTTCATCGAAGGGATGATCACCTGGGTCCTGAAGCGGGTCTCGTGAGCCCGCGCTGGATGATCTATGGAGCGACCGGCTACACCGGCCGGCTGCTCGTGGGCGAGGCTGTTCGCCGGGGGCTCGCTCCGGTGCTCGCCGGCCGTGACGCAACGCGGCTCGCGCAGCTCGCCCGGCCTCTGGGTCTCGAGCATCGCGCCGCGGACCTCGGCGACCCGCGCGGCCTCGCCCGCGCCCTCGACGGCATCGGAGCCGTCCTCAACGCCGCCGGCCCCTTTGCCGGCACCTTCGGCCCGCTGACCGACGCCTGCCTCGCCGCCGGCGCCCACTATCTCGACGTCACCGGCGAGATCCCGGTGTTCGCGGCGCTCCACCGCCGCGACGCCGAAGCGCGCGCTCGGAGCGTCATGCTGATGCCCGGCGCGGGTTTCATCGTGGCGCCCTCGGACTGCCTGGCGGCCCACGTGGCCCGGCGGCTGCCCGGAGCGCGGCGGCTCCGGCTGGCGATCTCGGGCTCGCCGCTGGTGTCGCGCGGCTCGGCGCGCACCATGGCCGGGCTGATCAGCGAAGGCGTCCAGGTCCGCCGCGACGGCCGCATGACCCTGCTCCCCCGGAGCCGCCTGGAGCGCAGCTTCGACTACGGCCGCGGGCCGCGGCCGAGCCTCGCCGTGAGCTGGGCCGACGTCTACACGGCCCACCACACCACGGGCATCCCTGACGTCGAGGTCTATCTCGAGGTCCAACCCTGGGAGAGGGCGCTCTTCCTGGGCAGCCGGATTTTCGCGCCGCTGTACCAGACCCCCCTTGGGCAGACCCTGCTGGAAGCCCAGGTCCGGATGCTGCCGGAAGGTCCCACGGAGGCCGAGCGCGCGCGGCAGCGGCGCGTCCTGGTGGCGGAGGCCGAGGACGGGAGCGGGCGCCGGGCACGTTCCCGGCTCCACACTCCCGAGGCATACACCTTCACGGCGGCCACCGCCGTGGAGATCGTCGCGCGAGCGCTGCGGGGAGAGGTCCGGAGCGGCTTCCAGACGCCCGCGCGGGTCTACGGCGCCGATTTCGTGCTGAGCTTCGCGGGCGTCGTGCGCGAAGACCTGGAGGGCTGAGCGGCGCCGAGCTCGTCGAGGAGCCGCCGGGCCTCTTGCAGGTCGCGGGTCGCGAACCCCTCCTGGAACCTGCCGTACACGCCGGCGAGGAGCGGCAGCGCTTCGCCGGCCCGGTCCTGGTTGCGGAGCAGGCGGCCCAGGCTCATGGCTGCGCGCAGCTCCAGGGCGAGGGCCCCCTGCTGGCGGGCGATCTCCAGCGCCTGGCGGAAGGACGCTTCGGCCTTCTCGGGATCGGGGATTCCCAACAGGAGCTCGCCGCGGAGGCGATGGAGCTCCGCGTCGTAGAAGGTGTCGAGCTGGTCCGCCGTCAGACCCAGAGCCTCCTCGACCGTCGCCAGCCCCTCCTCGATCCTCCCGGCGCCGAGGTAGGCCTCGAGGAGGTAAGTCATCCAATACCCCTTGGGGAGCTTCGTGCCGAGAGCCGTGTAGCTCCTCAGGCCCTCCTGGATCTCCTCGATGCCGCGCTCGACCTCGCCGCGCTGGACCAGGGTCCATCCATGCCCGCACGTCGCCAGGGCGAGGAAGAAGGGGAAGCACTGCTCGCGGCAGTGCGCGACGAACTCCTCGGCCACCCGGCGGACCTCCTCGGCTTCGCGCAGCTCGTGCCACAGGATCATCTCGAAGAGGAGACCCGTCGCGAGGACGTAGGGAGAGGAGAGCTCCCTGGTGATGCGCGTCGCCTCCCTGCACCTGCGGACCGCCTCCTCCGGCTCTCCGCGCAGCCAGACGCACCAGTAGTGGTAGTAGTGGGGCAGGAGGCCGGAGTCGTCGCCGAACTTCTGGGCCAGAGTGGGGTGGAGAGCCGGCCGGTAGATCGCGATCGCCTTCTCCATGAGGGATCTCGCTTCTTCGAGGTCGCCCGCATAGAGGTGCGTGGTCCCCAGCGCTGACAGACCGATGAAGACGCGCTCTTCGTCGTCTCCCGCCAAGCGGCTGATCTCCTTGGCCAGGTCCATGGTGGACTCCCGGCGGCCACGCAGGAGGTGATACACCCAGGAGCCGTAGAGGGACAGGATCAGCCGCGGCGTGTCGCCGAGCTCGCGGCAGAGATTCTGGCTGCGGACGGCGTTGTCCTCCACCTCCTCGGAGGCGTAGCCCTGGGTCGGAATCAGCGCCACGCCCATGATGGAGCGCAGAGCGAGCTCCTGCTCCAGGGTCTGCTGCGACGGCGGCAGGTCCGCCAGCAGCTCGATCCCCTTCCGGCAGTGGCTCAGCGCCTCGCTGTAGGCCGAGCGCTGCGTGGCCCGCTGGGCGGCGTGCTGGAGGTGGACGAGAGCCTCCGGGATCAGCCCCGCCTTTTCGAAGTGGTGGGCCAGGATCTCCGGCTCGATCTCCTGGCCCTGGGAGATCAGCTCTTCGAGGATGCGGGCGATCCGCTCGTGGATCTGCTGCCGCTGGCTGCTCAGGAGCGAGAGGTACGCAGCGTCCTGGATCAGGGCGTGCTTGAACACGTAGCGCACCCGGGAGGCCACGCCGCGCCGGTGGATGAGCTCGGCCTGGAGCAGGTCCTCGAGCCCGCGCCGCAACGCGAGCTCCTCGATCTGGGAGACGGCCGCCAGCAGCTCGAAGGAGAAGACCCGGCCGATGACGGAGGCGAGCTGCGCCACCTGCTTGGCGTCCCCCAGCCGGTCCAGCCGCGCCATGAGCGACCCGTCGAGCGTCGAAGGGATGTCCGGCTGATCGCCGCTCCACCCGGTTTCGAGCACGGCCTTGGTCAGCTCCTCGACGAAGAGCGGGACGCCGTCCGTCTTGGCGACGATCTGCTCGCGCATCCCGGGCGGCAGCTCCACGCCCTCGGCGAGGCGGTCGATCAGGGCCGCGGTCTCGTCGTCGGCCAGGCGGCTCAGGCTGATCTGCGTGACGTGGGTCCGGTGCCGCCAGGTCGGCTGGAACTCGGGCCGGAACGTGGCGACGAGCATCAGGGACAGAGCGGGGATCTCCTCCAGCAGGAGGTCCAGCAGCTCGAGGGTCGAAGGATCGATCCAGTGGAGGTCCTCGACGATCAGCACCACGGGCTGGCGTTCCGCCATCAGTCCCAGCAGCGCCACCAGGGCCTCGAGCGTCCTCCTGCGCTGCACCTCGGGATTGAGGAGGAGCGGCGGGTAGGCCTCGGCGGGCACGGAGAGGAGCGAGGACAGGAGCGGCACGTTCTCGGCGAGAGGGAGCCCATAGCGGCGCAGCGCGCCTTCGAGCCGCGTGAGCCTCTGCTCGGGAGGCTCGCCGGCCGCGCCCAGAAGGGTGCGCTCCAGCAGCTCGATGATGGGCGACAGCGGCGAGTGTTGCGTGTAGGGAGACCCGTAGCCGACCAGCCAGGTCGCGGCTTCGGCCGCGAGCCCCTCGCGCAAGGCCAGCACCAGGCTCGACTTGCCGATGCCGGCCTCGCCGCAGATCATCACCGCCTGGCCGTTCCCCGAGCGGGACAGGCGGAAGCGGTCGAAGAGGAGCTGGCGCTCCTGCTCGCGGCCCACCAGGTCAGGGAGCACTCCGCTGTCCTCCCCCCGCGGGTCGATGGCCTCGAGGACACGGTACGCCAGGACGGGCTCCTTGAAGCCCGGCAGATGGACGGGCTCCAGAGCTTCCATGGTGAAGCTGCGGGCGAGCAGCCGCTGGCTCGCGGCGCTCACCAGGATGCTCCGCGCCGGAGCAGAGCTCTGCAGGCCCATGGCGAGGTCGAGCGTGGAGCCGAGCTGAAGCTGCTCGGTCCGCCCGGTCCGGATCGCGACCACGGCCGGGCCGGTGTGCACGGCGACGCGGACGGCGAGCCTGTGCCGGTCGCCGGTCCCCGTGCGGTTCGCGAGCTGCTCGACCCGGGACGCGATCGTGCGCGCCGCCCGGATGGCGCGCTGGGCGTCGTCCTCGTGAGCCTGGGGATAGCCGAAGTACAGCCACAGGAGGTTTCCCTGAACGGCCCCCAACCGGCCGTCGAGCGGCTCGACGATCTCCCGCACCAAGTCCTGGAACGCGGCCATGGCGTCGGACAGCGCCTCGACGTCGAGGAAGCGGGTCTCTCCCGAGCCGTCGTCGACCTCGACCAGGCCGCAGCAGACCACGGTGAGCCGGCGGCGCTCCCCCGCGGACCAGCTTGAGGAGCTCCGGCTGCTGGAGTCTCTGGTGGCCGGTCCGATGTGGGGAAGCCTTTCGACGACCGTCGGAGCGTCTGAGCCCGCCGCAGGGGCCCTGGTCCTGGTCGAGAGCGGAGCGAGGAGGTCGGCGAGCGCGTCGGCCACCTCTCTGGCGCTGCGCGGACGCTGGAGAGGGTCCTTCTCGACCAGCCGTCCGACCAGGCTGGACAGCTCCGGCGTCACGTCGGGGCGGGCTTTATGGAGCGGGCGCGGCCGGTAGTTCAAGACCCGGGCCATCGACTCCCGCGGATTGTCGCCCTGGAAGGGCGGCTCCCCGGTCAGAATCTCATAGAGGAGCGAGCCGAGGGAGAAGAGGTCGGAGCGGGCGTCGAGGTCGAGCCCCATGACCTGCTCCGGCGACATGGCGTGGCACGTGCCCACGACGGCTCCCGGCACCGACAGCGACAGCTCCTGGCGATCGGCGCCGTCCTCCGGGAGCTCCTTGGCGAGGCCGAAATCCAGGATCTTGGCGCGGCCCGACGAGGTCACCATGATGTTCGGCGTCTTGAGGTCGCGGTGGAGGACCCCGTGCGCGTGCGCTTCGACGAGCCCCTCGGCGATCTCACAGCCGAGCTGGACGGCGCGTTGCGCGGAGAGGGGGCCCTCTTCGTCGATCAGCTCGCGGAGCGTCCGTCCATGGACGAGCTCCATGACGATCCAGTCGCCGTCCTCGCGCTCGACAAAGTCGTAGATGTGGACGATCGCGGGGTGGTTGATGCGCGCCGCGGCACGCGCCTCGCGGCGCAGGCGCTCGCGGGCGTTCATCACCGCTTCCGAGCGGATCTGCTTGATGGCGACCTCGCGCCTCAGCCGCCCGTCCCAGGCGCGCCAGACCGCTCCCATGCCGCCAGAGCCGAGCGGACCGATGAGCCGGTAAGGACCGACCGCCTCGGTCGCGAGACCGCCATCCGCAAAATCTGGTTCCACGATCCCCTAAGTGTAGCAGAAAAAAGGGGAAAGGGGATCGGGAGCGCTCTACTCGTCGCGTCCGCCCCTTTTCGCGTAGCCGTGGATGCGGAGGTCGACCAGCTCGCCGACCGTGAGATCCCTGCCCTTCTCCTGTCGCGCCGCCCGGATGAACTCCGGCGTGACCCGGTGGATGCGCATGGCGGTCAGGTCGTCCGCCGGAACGTTCTCGTACCCGAGCTCGCGGAGCTCGCGGAGGAAGTCGGGAGTCACCCGGTGGATGCGGAAGTTGACCAGGTCTTCCGCCGAGAGATCGTTGTAGCCGTAATTCGCCATCTCGCGGATGAATTCGGGGGTCACCCGGTGGATACGGAAGCTCAGCGCTTGGCTCAGGCTCATGTCCTTGAAGCCGAGGCCGGACAGCTCCCGCAGGTACTCGGGCGTGACTTTATGGATGCCCAGCTCGACCATTTTCTGCAGCGTCAGGTCGTTGTAGCCGGCGCTCCGCCACTCGCGGACGGTCTCGGGCGTGACTCTGTGGATCCTGATCTCGATGAGCCGCTGCGCCGGGATGTTCTCGAAGCCGAGCTGCGCCATCTCGCGGATGAATTCCGGGGTGACGTGGAAGATCCCGAATTCGATCAGTTTTTGCAGCGACAGGTCGGTATAGCCGAGGGAGCGGATCTCGCGAACGTAGCCGCGGGAGATGTCGAAGAGGGCCAGCTCGAAAACCTTTGCCTGGACCTGGTAGCCGAGGCTTGCCATGTCTCGGATGTAGCCGGGATCGGCCTGGAACCGGAAGGTCCCGGTGCCCTGCGAGCCCGGCCCGGCGCCGTCGAAACGCCCCTCGAAGGTCACGGTGCCGGCGTCGCGGCGCAGCTCGAACCGCTCCGCGTTCCCGGACAGCCCGGTGAAAGCGCTCTCCGGGAAGGTGGACGAGAAGTTCCAGTGGTCCTCGTCGTCTGTCTCCCGTAGCTTCATCTGGAGCCAGATGCGGCCGTTCTCCTTGCGCTCCGCCATCCAGACGCCCTGCTGATTCCCGCCGCGGAGGTCTCTTTCCGCCGCGGCCGGAGCGGGACGCGCGGTCTGCGGCGCGGGAGCGGGAGCCGGCGCGGCGGACGCTGCGCGCGCCGGCTCCTCCACCTCGACAGCGGCCTCTTCGGTTTCGCCGGTGGGCGCGGGAGCCGGCCGGGCGGAGAGCAGGGCCGCTCCGGTGCCGAGCACGGCCAGCGCGAGGACGGCGGTCAGCCACGAGCGGCGGGAGGACCGGGAAGGCACGCCGGCGAGGCGCCGGATGCGGGCCAGGAGCGAGCCGCCGTCGGACGCCATGGCAAGGCGGGGAGACGGCGCGCGCAGCCCTTCCAGGTCGGCCAGGGCCCGCGCGTAGACCAGCGGGTCGCCGCACACGGCCACCGCCAGGTCGTCGCAGCAGTGCTCCCGCTCCTGCCGCACCAGGCGCGACACCCACCAGACCGCCGGGTGGTAGAAGAGGAGCGTCTCGACCACGGTCTGGAGGAGGTTGACCAGGTAGTCGTTCCGCCGCACGTGGGCCAGCTCGTGGGCCAGGATGGCTTCGAGCTGCTGCGGGGTGAGCCCGGAGAGCGCGCTCGCCGGCACCAGGATCACCGGCCGGAGCCAGCCGACCACCGCGGGCACGGGCACCATGGCGGATTCGAGCATGCGCACCGCCCGCGCGATCCCCAGGCGGCGTCGCAGGCCGGCCAGCGCCTCTTCCCAGAGCTCGGGAACGGGACGGGTGCCCCGGCGCTCCAGGCGCCGCGCCTGGAGCCATCCGCCCAGGTGATAGAAGGAGAGGGCCGCGACTCCCGACAGCCAGAACGCGAGGAGCCAGGGCAGCGCCGGCTGAAGCTGGAACGCCGGCGCGAGCCCGGCAGCCCCGGCTCCGGCCATCCCCGCTTCAGAAGGTGTCGCCGTACCGGCGGGAACGGAAGAAGCCGCCGGTACCGTCTCCAGGACGGAGTCTCCCGCCGACGGCGCCAGCCAGAGGGCCGTGAGGACGGGCAGAGCCAGGAGGACCAGCATGGTTCCGGCCGCCAGGGCATAGCGCAGGGAGGCGTTCCTCTTGTCGACAAGGGCCAGGACCCCGGCGAGAAGAAGCCCCGCGAGAGCCCCCTGCCAGAGGAAGTGCGCCAGCGCCCAGGCCACCGGCCACGCGAAAGGCATCGACCACAGCGCCTCGATTCCGTTCATGGCTTCTCTCCTTCGAGCCGATCCAACAGGTTCCGGATCTCCGCCAGCTCCTCGGCCGACGCCGGCCGGGAGGAGAGGGCGCGCATCACCAGCCGGGTCGCCGAGCCCCCGAAGGCCCGGTCGAGCAGGTCTCCCACCAGGCGGCTCTGCGTCTCCTCCTCGGGCTGGCGCGCCACGTAGAGATGCGCCCGCTGCGACTCGTCGCGGGTGACGAGCCCTTTCTCCGTCATGATCTGGAGGAGCTTCAGCGTCGTGGTGTAGACCGAAGGCGTGCGGCGCAACAGCTCTTCGTGCACCTGCTTGACGGTGCTCGGGCCGCGCCGCCAGAGCACGCGCAGGATGGCGAGCTCGGCGTCCGTGGGGCGGGGAGGCGTGTCCATGGAGAGAAGGTATACGAAGGGCGCCGTACTGTCAACGAAGCTCTTCGTATAGTATGGGCGGAAAGCAAAAAGGGGAGGGTTTCCCCTCCCCTTGAAGCGCGCTGCGGAGCGTGCGGCTTACTGCTCGCAGGCGCGACGGGCGTTGATGAAGCCGTGGCCGTAGAACTCGTCGTGGCCGATCGGACCCTCGTCGACCGAGCTCTGGTGGAGCCTGGCCTTGAGAGCGCCGAGCGACAGGCCCGGGTTGTTGCCCAGGATGAGCGCCGCGACCGCCGAAGCGGCCGGGGTCGCCATGCTGGTGCCGGCCGCCCAGGAGTAGCCGCCGTTCACCGAGGTGCCGCGGCTGGTGCTCAGGTAGAGGTCGAACACCCAGCAGGGGACGGTGACCGTGCCGCCGACGACCGGCAGCGTGCAGTTCTCGTTGCCCGGATAGGCGCCGTCGCCGCCCGGACCGGCGACGAAGACCAGGCCCTCGCCGTAGTTGCTGTAGGAGGCCGGACGGGTGTAGTTGGTCGCGCCATAGGCCCAGGCCAGAGGGCCGGTGGCCGAAACGGCGAGGCCGCTGCCGGAGTCGGCAGGGACGGTCGTGAAGTTGAACGCCTGCCCGAAGTCGATGCCGTCGTTGCCGGCGGCGGAGACGACGAGCACGCCGTTGCTGGCCGCGAAGTTGACCGCCTGGTTGAGCGCGGCCACGAGGAACCCGAGACCGTTCTTCGGGAAGACCGCGCCGAGGCTCATGTTGATGATATCGGCGCGCGCGCAGCCCGCGGGGGCGCCGAAGGCGGCCGGATCGGCGGCGTAGAGGATTCCGGCGATGATCGAACCGAAGGGGCCGGAGCCGCTGTGGAGCACCTTGACCCCGATGAGGGTCGCATCGGGCGCGATGCCGACGACGCCCGTGTTGTTGTCCTCGGCGGCGACGATGCCGGCGACGTGGGTGCCGTGCCAGAAGGTGCCGGTGTCGGTGAAGGGATTGGTGACGCCGGTGATGAACGACCGCGAGCAGGCCACGTCGATGTTGGCGTCGAGGTCCGGGTGGGCCGAGTAGATGCCGCCGTCGAGGATCGCCACGCGCACGCCGTCACCCGTGCAGCCGGCCGCCCAGGCCGCCGGAGACTCCACGGCGGCGTGCGCCCACTGGATCGGATAGAAGGTGTCGTTGGCGGGGTTGACCACCGCCTCGGTGATGCCGGCCGCCCCGTCGGTGAGCTCGATCTGCTCGGCCGCGATCGGATTCTGCCACTGGACCGCCTCATCCGCGGCGCCGTAGTGGAACGCGTTGCTGGCCAGAGCCCGGTCGAGGAAATCCGGCGCGCTGGACGTCACGATGCCGATACCGGCCTTTCCGTGAGCGAATTGAACGGTGCCGCCGGCCGCCGCGACGGCCTCGGCCTGCTTGGAGCCCCAGTGGGACGCCACCAGTACATAGTCGCCCGCGTAAGCCGCGAGCGGCGCCAGGGCGAGAGCCCCGGCCAGGACCAGGATTTTGACATTCCGCATCTGTTGATCCCCCTTGGGAAAAAGGAAAAACCACCTATCAGCTCGCGACGAGCATCCGGCTCGCCACGACGAAACGCCAACCCGGAACAACCGACCCAGGGGCTTTTCGGCAACCCGGCGATCTCGGAACCTGACGAGACCCTGGGCTTTGCGTATCCACCTCACGGGGGATTTGCCTTTTCGAAAGCCGGAGGCCCATTGTTATCGAATGGGTGTTCAAAGTCAATGGTTCAGCCTGTCGCACCAGGGACTTAGCGAATCTTTACAGTGGTAGTTGATGAAGGTGGGAAACCCCGGCCCCTCTGCTTTGTCCCCTGGTTGCCGCCTGTTACACTACCGGGCTGTCAAGGGTCAAATAGAAGACGGCTTTGAGGATCGCGGAGTCCGGTCCTCTCCGTGTATCACGAGCTGCCAGTCGCACCCGGGCAGGAGGCGCAGATGGAGATATCGATGCGGACATTCAAGTTGAAGACCCTGCTCTGGACGGGCGCCCTCTCGCTGCTCCTGGGAGGACCGGCGCCCGGCGCGGCGCAGCCGGCCACCCACCCCCTCGACCCGCTGAGCGGAGACGAGATCCGCGCCGCGTCCCGCGCGCTCCAGGCCCGGCCGGGTTTCCCCTCCGGCGCGCGCTTCGCCATGGTGGCCCTGAACGATCCTCCCAAGCAGGAGATCCTGCGCTACCGGGGCGGCTCCTCGTTCCCGCGGCAGGTCTTCGCCATCCTCTACGACCGGCAGGGGAACAAGACCTTCGAAGCCCTGGTGGACGTCAGGAATCCGGAAAAACCCAAGGTCGACTCCTGGCGGGAGATTCCGGGGGTCCAGCCCATGGTCCTCGAGGAGGAGGGCGACCTCCTCGACGGGATCCTCCGTGAGGACGAGCGCTGGATCGCCGCCGTCGAGAAGCGCGGGCTGAATCCCGACGACGTCCAGATCGACTACTGGGCGGTGGGCACGGTTCCCGAGCAGTACCGGGGACGGCGGCTGCTCCGCGGATTGACCTACTTCCAGGGCGACGCCGCCAACTTCTACGGCCAACCGATCGAGGGGCTCGACGCCCTGGTGGACCTGAACAGCGGAGAGGTCCTGGAGCTGACCGAGACCCCCAAGCCGCCGCCGCTGCCCGATCGCGGCCAGGACCTCGACGAGGAGTCCATCCGCCGGAGCCTCGGCAAGCTGCGGGACCGTCCCAAGCCGCTCTCCATCACCCAGCCCCAGGGCCCGAGCTTCGAAATCCGCGGCAACGAGGTGCAGTGGCAGAAATGGCGCTTCCGCTACCTGATGCATCCGCGGGAGGGGCTCGTGCTCTACCTGGTGAGCTACGCGGACCCGGCGGGCCAGCCGCAGCCGGTTCTCTACCGCGCCTCCTTCTCCGAGATGGCCGTGCCGTACGGCGATCCCGCGGGGAACTGGAACTGGCGCTGCGCCTTCGACGTCGGCGAATACGGCGTGGGCAAGGGCGCGTACTCGATCGAGGCCAGGATCGACGCCCCCGAAAACGCCCTGCTCCTCGACGCGGTCTTCGCCAACGACCTGGGGCGGCCGGTGGTGTACAAGGAGATCGTCGGAATCTACGAACGGGACGGCGGCCTGCTCTGGAAACACCGGGAGACGGGCGGCGACCAGCAGAACAACGAGTCGCGCCGCGGGCGTGAGCTGGTGGTCTTCACCATCGCCACCGTGGGCAACTACGATTATTCGATCAACTGGATCTTCCGCCAGGACGGAGCCATCGAGGTGGAGTCCGGTCTGACCGGCATCATGCTCCCCAAGGGGGTTCTTCAGGAGAGCCACTCGCACGACGAGAACGGGCACCTCGTGGCGCGCCGCGTGGTCGCCCCGCACCACCAGCACATCCTCAACTTCCGCCTGGACTTCGACGTCTACGGCGCCGCCAACTCGGTGGCCGAGATGAACACCCGCTCCCTGCCGCCGGGGCCGGACAACCCGGCCGGCACCGGCATGGTCATGGAGGAGAAGGTCCTGCCGCGCGAGAAGGACGCCCAGCGGGACCTCAGCCTGGCCGACGCCCGCGTCTGGCGGGTGCTCAATCCGGCGCAGAAGAATTCGCTCGGGCACGAGCGCGGCTACATCCTGGTGCCGGGGCCGAACTCGGTCCCCTACGCCCTGGAAGGGTCGCTGGCGAGGAAGAGGGCCGGCTTCATGGACCACCACGTCTGGGTCACCCGCTACCAGCCGGGGGAGCTGTACGCGGGCGGAGACTACCCGAACCAGAGCGAGGGCGGCGACGGCCTGCCGCGCTATGCCGCCGGCAACGAGCCGGTCCAGAACACCGACGTGGTGCTCTGGTACACGCTGAACGTCACCCACATCCCGCGGCCGGAGGAGTGGCCGGTCATGCCGACCACCCGCGTCGGCTTCCGCCTGATCCCGGCCGGCTTCTTCGAGGCCAATCCCGCGCTGGACGTGCCGCGGTAGGAAGGCAGCTCCCGCTATAATCATAGGGCGGCCAACGAATCCGAGAAGAATCTCGTTCGAGCCGGTTGGGTGAAGAGGTGGCCACAGGCAAGATCTTTCTTTGCTACCGCCGTGAGGATTCGGCGGGTCACGCCGGACGTATCTACGATCGGCTGAACCAGCGATTTCCCGGCCGCGTCTTCATGGACGTGGCTGGAATCAGCGTCGGCACCCGCTGGGCCGAGGTGATCGAACAGACGCTCGGTTCCTGCGAGGTGGCTGTCATCCTGATCGGCAGGCGATGGCTCGAGCGGGGCCCCGCCGGCACCCGCCGCATCGACGACCCGGAAGACTCGCTGCGCGCCGAGATCACCACCGCGCTCCGCCTCAAGCTCAAGATCGTCCCCTTGCTCGTCTCCGGCGCTGCCGTTCCTCAGCCTGAGGACATCCCGCAGGATGTGGCTCCGATCCTCGACTGGCAAGCCCTGCGGATCGACGACGATGACTTCGATCATGATTCATCGCGACTGATCAAAGCGCTGGAGCGGCAACTGAACGACCATGGAACCGACCTGCATCTCGAGCCCGCCGCGATGAAGCACGCCGAGATCCGCCGGCTGCTGGCAAGCGCCGAATCGTGCATTGCCAGGGCCGACTGGATCACAGCCGCGCAGACCTTGCAGTCCGTGTTGTCGCTGGACAGGACGCACGCGGAGGCCGCGGCCCGCCTCCAGTTCGTCCAGCAGCAATCGGCGCGGCTCTACAAGCCCGAGAGACCACCGCCGCCCCCGCCGAAGGGACACGCCGGGCGCTGGGCTGCCCTCGGCGCCTTGGCCGCCGCGGCGGTGATCCTGATTGTGCTGAATATAAACGGGGACAACGGGTCGAACCACTTCGTGCCGGATCCCGTGCCGGATCCCGTCCCGCCACCCTATGTGAATGGGGGGGAAAACGAGCCGCCTGCCGCCCCACAGATGGCCGGAGATTACGAGCTGATCTCGTACTCTGTGCAAGGCATGACGATCCCCCTCAGTGGCGGGATGGGCCTGGGGCCGATCGGCGACGGACGTTTCCAATTCGATATATCCGTGACGAACCCGGCCGGCGTGATGTACTGGTATCGCGGCGTCTTGGAAGGGCAGGGGGGCAATTGGACGACGACGACTCACGAGACTAACGATCCGACAGCGCTTGGACCGATTCCGATTCCCACGCAGGTCCGTTTTGACGGGTCCACGCTCGTGACGCAGAACTCCTACGGACAGTCAGCCGTCTGGCAGAAACACTTGAATCAACCTCAGTAGCCGATGACCCCCCTTCTGTGAAGGAGTCGTGTCTCGGCCAGCTTCCGGAGATCTGGGTTGACATCTGGAGAAGTTGCCGCTGCATCTCCAGATCTGGGCCAGCTTCTGGAGAAGTTGCCAGGATGTCGCCGGATCTCGGGTGCGTGGCCACGGCTCGTGCGCAGATTGCGGTAAAATCGGAACCGCGAAATCACCGCCACCAACCATGACCGAGCTTCGCGTCCTCTTCGCCGCCGCAGACAGGAGCTATCGCGCTCAGTTCGCTGATGCCGACGGGGCTAGGCTCGGCGTCGAAGTTCCGCTCATGCCCTTCCTAATGGTCGACGACGCTGGTAGGACTCTGGTCGCTGGTGATGTGAGTGGGACGGTACACTTTCTGCAGTTGGAGGGATTGGCGACCTAAGCTTAACTGTCGTCACCACACTTCTCTGCTGACTCCAAGTCGGCCGGCTGGACCAGTTGATCACGCAACTCGGGAATGTCTTGCGTGAGACCTACACGAAGAAGCGGGCAGCCCCGTCAGGGGCGGCCGGGATTAGCCCGGGATTTCAATCCCGGGAACCGAGCGCATTTCAACCCACCGGAGCCCCGCCAGGGGCGACAGGAATCCGATCGGCGATTTCCTGCCGCCCCTGCCGGGGCTGAACGGTGGGTTTGCGCTCCCAACCCGGCACTGAAGTGCCGGGCTAATTCCGTCCGCCCCTCGCGGGGCTCGATTTCCACTGGTCGCTCCTGTCCCAGAGCGCCAGCAGGCCGACGGTGTCGAGAAAGATCCGCGAGCTGGTCAAGGCTGGTGCTCGTCGTGCCGAGCGGCGACGTCAGTCTCTCCGGAGTCGAACCTGCGTTCGAGGATCGAGTAGATGCTGTCCAGCCGGTCCTCTTCGGAGGACGTCAACACTCGCAGCTCCACCTGGACCTCGCTCGGCTCCGGCAGGTCGACCGGCTCTGTGGGCCGGAAGACACCCTTCTCATAGACGGCATGGATCACTCGCATACCTGCTGGCTTACTACGGCCGGAAGCCCGCCGTCCGAGAATTCCGCCCTTGCGGCGGCCTGCGCTTCTGATATTTTGACCCTCGACGCCAAAGGAAACGGTATGCCGGACTGGTTCTATCGGACCGTGACACAGCCTGTGCTCTTCCGCCTGCCGGCGGTGCGGGCCCGCGACTTCGCCCTGGGATTCATGGCGCGGCTCGCGCGTCTCCCGTTCGGCCCGGCCGCCATCGACTTCCTGGGGCACATGCGTGCCGATCCCCGTCTTCGGAAATCCTTTCTGGGGATCGACTTTCCGACCGTCGTGGGCCTTGGCCCCGGGCTCGACGCGCGGGCCGTGGCGTTGCCGGCCCTGGCCCGCTTCGGCTTCGGCTTCCTCGAAGTCGGGCCGGTGACGGTCGAGGGATCGGCCGGCGGCCAGCCGATCGAGCGGCGGGCGGACCGAGAGGCGGTCTGGTCGCCCGAGCCCTTGGAGAGCCTGAGCCTTGCGGCCGCGGCTCCGCGGCTGGCCGAGGCGTCGCGCACGGGCCTGCCGGTGATCGCGCGTCTCGGAGTCGCCGTGGGGGCCACCCCGCAACAGTCTGCCGAGGAGCACCGGCGGCTTGTCCGCGAGCTGGCGCCGCACGTCCGCCTGTTCTCGCTGTCCATCCTCGAGCAGGCCCTCGCGGACGGCTGGTCCGTGGAGCGGTGGACCGCGTACCTGAGCTCCGTCCTCGACGTCGCGCAGGCGGTCTCGCCGCCCCGCCCGGTCCTGCTGTGCGTGCCCGCCGATCTGGATGCGGAGAAGGCCGGCCCTCTCGTCGACGCCGCGGGAAACGCCGGCGTGGGCGGGCTGCTCGTCGACGGCAGCGTTCGCGCGGCGGGCGGCGGCCGGTTGATCGGTCTGCCGGCCCGTGAGCCCGCCCTGGAGCAGGTGCGCCATTGGCGGAGCCTCTATGGGAAGGATCTGCTCCTGATCGCCTCCGGAGGCGTCCACGAGCCGGCGGACGCGCTGGCGTTGCGCGAAGCCGGGGCCGACCTCGTGCAGGCCGACACCGGAGTGGTCTACACCGGCCCCGGCCTGCCCAAGCGGATCAACGACGCGCTGCTCTGGGAGGAGACCCGGACCGCGGCGCCGGCGCCTCCGGAACGGGCTCCGGAGATGACCTGGTTCTGGACCGCCCTGCTGGGCGCCGGCATGCTGTTCGGCAGCCTCCTGGCGCTGGCGATCGCCGCGACCCGGGTGGTGCTGCCGTACGACGAGGCGTTCCTCGGCATGTCGCGCGACGAGATCGCGGCGATCAACCCTCACCTCCTGGACTTCATGGCCCACGACCGGGTGAGCCTGGCCGGGACCATGGCGGCCATCGGCATCCTGTACCTCGGGTTGTCGCTGTCGGGAATCCGCAGCGGCCTGCACTGGGCGCAGCAGTCGGTCTTCATCTCGGCGTGCACCGGCTTCGCCAGCTTCTTCCTCTTCCTGGGGTTCGGCTACCTCGACCCGTTCCACGCCTTCGTGACCGCGGCCCTCCTGCAGCTCCTGCTGATGGGAATCCACTCCCGGCTGGGAACGTACACGCCGGCCGCCGCGCCCTCTCTGCGGGGCGATCCGGCCTGGGAGCGCAGCCTCTGGGGTCAGCTCCTGCTGGTCCTCCACGGCTTCGCCCTGCTCGGCGCGGGAGCGGTGATCTCGACGATCGGCGTCAGCCGGGTCTTCGTCCCCGAGGACCTGGAATTCATGCGCACGACCGCCGGCGCGCTCCTGGACGCCCATCCGCGCCTGGTGCCGCTGGTGGCGCACGACCGGGCCACGCTCGGCGGCATGCTCCTGGCCTCCGGCTGGCTGTTCCTGCTGCCGGTGCTGTGGGGCTTCCGCAGGGGAGAGTCCTGGCTCTGGTGGTCGCTGCTCCTGGCGGGTCTCTGCGGCCATCTCGGAGCTCTCGGCGTCCACTTCACGGTCGGCTACCTCGACCTGATGCATCTCCTGCCCGTCTTCGGAGGGCTCGCGCTCCTGCTGCTCGGCCTGGGATTGTCCCGGTCGTACCTCTGCGGAACCGGCTCCCGGAGGGGGTGAGAAAGGTTCTTGCATAGAATTGTGTTCTCTGGGAAGACAGAGGAGGAACCGGGATGAAATGCCAGACCCCAGATTGCATAGGTGAGCACGAGGCCGGTCACATCAGCCACTCGGTGGTCTACCGGGAACGGACCGTGGTCATCCACCAGGTGCCGGCGCACGTCTGCCCCGAGTGCGGTGACGCCACGCTGACCGAAGAGACCCTGATCGTCATGGAGGGCTTCCTGCGGCGGAAAGCCCGCTCCAAGGCGACAGCCTTCATCTACGAGCCCTGAAGGCCGGTCCGCCGCCCTGAAGCTGGACCCCAGCTTCGGGACGCTTCCGCTACTCCCTTTCGGCGGTGTGCGCCCCGGGCCGGATCACGCGAACCGGCGTCTCATGCCGTGGGTAGTCGGCTGTCCTAAGTCGCCTGTCAAGACCTGTATTCGAATTTCTACGGGAAAAACATTTTGATCGTCAGGATTGATCAATAGCCGCAGAAAAAGACCTTTTGCGGCGGGCAAAAGTCTTTTGGTTGAAATCTGCCGGCAATAGCCTGAAATAAAGCTTGCCAAGCTGAAAAAGAAGGCGCTAAGCTCGCTGACAGGTCATTTCCCGTGAGGAAAGACTCAATTTTCAAGGTTGGGCTGCGCTTCGCCCTGGAATTGCATTTTTCGTGGACGAAAAGGCCTGTTGGGAAGCTCGGTTCTTTGAAAACTGAATTCTGGAAAATAGACCGGCGCCTGCCGGGCTCTCCGCTCCTGGAGTGGGCGGAGAGCCCGGCTTTTTTCCGAATAGGGCTCGCCGGAGGCTGGGCCCGCGGGTAGAATCCTCCCCGCGTTCACCAGTTGGGGCGGGTCGCGCCGGGTCCATACCGGGTCCGCGCAGGGCCGGCCTGGGAGGATGAGATGAGCCAGACTTCGTGTGGCCCGGCGCAGTCGCTCGACGTGCAGGTCGCCGCCACTCTCGCCGCGATCGCCTATCTGGGCAAGGACGACGACCGCGACCCGGTCGAGCAGTACAAGCTGATGAGCGCCGCGCTCCAGGCTTCCGCGCTGCCCACTGCGGGCCAGTGGACGATCGTCTGGGGTCCGGCCAACCTGAAGGGGGACCTGCTGTACATCGCGCAGGGTCCGGCCTCGGGGTCGCAGGAGCAATTCGCGGTCGTCATCCGCGGCACCGTCTTCACATCGGTCTACGATCTCACTCAGGACCGCGAAGTGGGCGATCAGGACGCCCTGCCGTTCACTGCGCCCTCCGGCTTCGACGGCGCCCTGATCTCGCGCGGCGCCGAGGCGTCCTGGACCAACCTGAGCAGCGCGCAACCGGTCCAGGGAGTCCCGGGGAGCGGCACGGCTCTCTCGTTCCTGCAGTCTCAGGGCTCCGGCTTCAAGCTCCTCGTGGCCGGCCACAGCCTGGGCGCCCAGCTCGCCACCGTAGCCGGCGTCTGGCTCGCGCAAGCCCTCTCCAGCCAGTCGCCTTCTCTCGCGGTCATCGCCTTCGCCCCTCCGACGGCCGGCAACCCGCAATTCGCCGACGGCTTCGCCAAGCTCTTCCAGGGGACCGAGACGGCCCTCTTCGCCAACCAGCTCGACATCGTCCCGCGCCTCTGGGATGAGGCGGGGATCGAGAGTATCAAGCAGCTCTATCCCAATCCCGGACCCCATTGCGATCTGGGCTGCGACGGTTTCGTCGGCACGGCCAAGCACCTGGTGAGGAAGGTCGCGTACCAGCAGCCGTCCGGCATCCAGTCGCTGCCGGGCCAAGTCTACGATCTCACCGGAATCGGCAGGTTCGAGGACGAGGCCAACGACCAGCACCGCGAGCTCTATTACATGTGCCTGGTCGGGATCTCCGTCGACGCCATCCAGAACATAGCGACCTGGAGCCCTCCGGGCAGCTCGTCCTGAGCGAGCAGGGGAGGAAGCTTCGTAGATCCTTTGACCGGCGTTCCTAGATCGTTTATTGTCCCCTGGGTCCAGAGCAGGACAGGAGGCTCTTTCATAGAATTTGAGCCCGAGCTTCATCTTTGGGGAGGAAGTCACCATGTCTAGCCATCTTCTTCGAGGACCTCGGCGGCTGCTTGCTGCAGGTCTTGCGCTGGCCGGTCTCCTGATCGGCGCGCCGCGTCACGCCTGGGCTCAGGGCTGAGTGGCCGCCCGACTGGACACGCCCGTGCTTGGCGTGCAAGACGGCAACACCCCGCCCAGCCGGTGGCAGTTCGGGATGAACTACCGGTACCAGCGCTCCCACCGGCACTTCGTCGGCCCTGAGGAGCAGCACGAGCGTGCGGAGGAGCGCAGCGAGGTCAAGAACACCATCAACCTCGCGGAGATCGGGATCCGCTACAATCCCAACCCGCGGTGGAGCGTCTCGCTCAACATCCCCTATTTTGAGGCCGAGAGGTCGAGCCCGATCCGCGACTCGAGCCGCGTCGTCATCGACCGCAGCCTCGTGCAGGCGAGCGGTCTGAGCGACATCACGCTGAGCGCGCGGCGCCTCCTCTGGGATCCGGCGAAGCACCCGGACGGCAACATCGCCCTGGGGCTGGGCGTCAAGATGCCCACCGGCGAGGAGGATGTCTACGACGACCGGGAGAGGCTGGTCAACGGCCAGAGGGTCTTCACCGAAGAAAGCGTCGACCAGTCGATCCAGCCGGGCGACGGCGGCTGGGGCGTGATCTTCGACCTCCAGTATTTCCAGCGGATCGGCCGGAGCAACGGCGCCTTCTATCTCTCCACCACCTACCTGGCCAACCCGCGGAGCACTAACGGCGTGCCCACCTTCCGCAACAACGTCGGCGAAGAGATCATGTCGGTCGCCGATCAGTACGTGGGCCGCGTCGGGGTCAGTTACGTGGGAAAGAGCTGGAAGGGATTCGGGGCGAGCCTGGGAGGCCGGCTCGAGGGCGTGCCGGTGGAGGACCTGATCGGCGACAGCGAAGGCTTCCGGCGTCCCGGATACGCCATCTCGATTGAGCCCGGCCTGAATTACACCCGGGGCCCTTACACGGTCTCGCTGGCGGTTCCGTACGCTCTCTACCGCAACCGCACGAGGAGCGTCGCCGACCGCCGGATCCCTGGACGCCACGGCGACGCGGCGTTCGCGGACTACGTCATCCTGTTCGGCTGGGGACGGAAGCTCTGAGCCCTCACCCCCTGGCCCCCTCTCCCGTCACCGGGAGAGGGGGAAAAATCCATAGAAAGTCGCCAGTCCTCTGAGCTTTTTCCGGAGCGTTCACCCCTCTCCCTCCGGGAGAGGGGCCGGGGGTGAGGGCGCGATCCCCAGCGCCGCCGCGGCCGTGTCGTGCACCGGGGTCTCGACGCCGGCCAGCCGGCCGAGCCGGGAGACCGCTCCGCACAGGTCGTCGATCTCCGTCGGTCCGCCTGATTCCAGGTCGAGCAGGAAGCTCGGCTTGATGGCCGGGGCGAGGGAGTCGACGAACTGGAGGATCTTTGACGCCGTGTCTTCCGCCACCGCCACGCCGCGCGCCCGCGCGACGGCGAGCACCTCGCGGACCGCGCGTTCGATCAGCAGGTGACCCAGGGGGGTGTCCCGGATCGGGCCGACGGGAGAGCGGGCCAGGCCGCAGGCGGCGGCCATGGAGGCGATGAAGGCGAGCTTCTTCCAGAGATCGGCGGTGATGTCCTCTGAGGCCCGGGCGTCCGCGTCGGCTTCCCGGAACGCCGCGGCGATCCGCTCCGCGCGCTCGGAGGCGCCGCCCGCCCTCTCTCCCACGACGACCCGCTGAAAGGGGCTGCGGCGCTCGATCACCCCCGGAGCGATCCGCGCGGCGCTGATCTCCGTCAATCCGCCGAGGACCCGGTCCTGCGGGACGCCGCTCGCGATCAGCCGCTCGGCCGCCTCCACTCCGTTGAGCAGCGGCAGGACGTCCGCCCCCTCCTCGGCCAGGAGACGGGCGGCCGGGGCGATCTCCGTCAGCGAGTAGTTCTTGACAGCGATGACCGCGAGGTCGGCCGTCCCCAACTCCTTCGGATCTCCGGCCGCTTGGACCGCGACGGTGTAGGTCTCCTCGGGCGTGCGGATTTCGAGGCCTCGCTCCCGCAGAGCGTCGAGGTGGGCTCCGCGGGCCAGCATGGCGACCGGATGACCGGCGCGGGCGAGAGCGCCGCCGTAGTAACCTCCGACTCCGCCAGCTCCCAGGATCGCGATCCTCATGGTTTCACCTCCCGCATGGGCTGAGATCTTATCTGGCCGCCGCCACCGGGCCCTCACCCCCGGCCCCTCTCCCGGGTTACCCATCCTGCCGGTCGTACCCGGAGGGAGAGGGGTGAAATCTCTGGAAAAGCTCAGAGACAGTGCTGTTTTTCCCCCTCTCCTCCGGGAGAGGGGGTCAGGGGGTGAGGGTTCGATAGACTGCTCGGCCTATGGAGGTTGGGATGGAAATCGACGAGGCGGTCCGGGACCTCGTGCGCTCGCGGGCGCCTCTCGCTCAGGATGCCCCCGAGCTGCCGGAGGATCTGCGGCTCGGGGCGGGCGGTCTGGGGCTGGATTCGATCGCCCTGGTCGAGCTGCTCCTCGACTGCGAGCGGCGGTTCGGCATTCCGGCACCGATCGGGCTGCTCGAAGGGCCTCCTCTCACGGTGGGCGGTCTCGCCGCTCATGTGCGCTCCGTGGTCGGACGGTGAGCCGGGCCGCGGGATCCGAGATCTTCGACGCCCTGGAAAGAGGGCTGGAGCCGCTGGCCGCGTCGCGCCCGCGGCTGGCGCTCTCCCTGGCCGCCGGGCTCGGACGGCTGCGCAACCGGCTGTCCCGCCGCTGGCCCGGCCCGGAGCAGATCCGCGCTCTCTTTCCTCGGCTCGATGGGCGCGCGGCGGCTCGCGTCGCCTGGAGCGTCGGCGGCCTCGAAGCGCGCAACCGGCTGGCGGTCGAATGCATCCGGCGGGCGGGGCTCGAACCGTTGCGGCCGTTGGTGCGGACGCCCGGCTCCTTCGCCGCGCTCCGTCCGCCTCTCATCTTGGGGACTTTTCACGCCGGCGCCGTGCACGCGCTCGGTCCGGCTCTGGAGCGCCTGCCGGCTCCCGTGCTCGCCCTGCGCCAGGGTCCCCTGTTCGTGTCCAGACCGCCTCTGGAGGTGGCCACGACGGAGGGGGACGACCAGAGCCGGGCGGCCCTGTTCCATCGCGCAATCGAGCACCTGGGGCGCGGCGGATTCGTCGCCATGGCGCTCGACGTCGCTCCGGGTCCCGGTCTCCAGGCCGCCTGTCTCGGCCGGCCGCTCGTCCTGGCGCGCGGTCCTTTCGCCATGGCGCGGCTCACCGGCGCGCCGGTCGTGCCGCTCATGGGGCGTTGGCGGGGAAGCGAAGTCGAGATCGTAGTGGGCCCTCACCCCCTGGCCCCCTCTCCCGTCACCGGGAGAGGGGGAAAACACAGAGGAGAAGAGGACGGGCGGGGGCGCCCCTCTCCCGGTGACGGGAGAGGGGACGGGGGTGAGGGCCCGGACGGCGACCGTACGAGGACTGCTGACTCCGAGATATCGGACTGGGCGGCTGGACCGGAGGCCTGGGAGAGCTCCCTGGCCGCTTCCGCCGCGCGCTGGCTGGAGCGCTACCTCCTCGCCTCTCCCGCCGAGATCGGCCTGGGACTGCTCCGCAACCTGCTGGGCCGCGACCTCACCGGCGGGAGTTGAACAGGACGGCGCCCCGGCGCTCCAGCTCCCCCTCGATCAGATCGGCGCGCAGCTTCTGGTGGCGGATCTTGCCGTTCGCGGTGCGCGGGATCGTCCGCGGGGCCAGCACCAGGACCCGGTCCGGAGCAAAGCCGATCGCCGCTTCGATCGCGCCGGCCACGGCCGCCGCGAATTCAGGCGGGGAGGCCGCGGCCTGCGGATCGGCCTCGACGGCGACCACGACCTCCTCGGTGGCCGCGCCGGGCGCCGGCGGGATTCCGACCGCGGCGGCGACCCGCAGACCCGGCACGGACTGCGCCGCCTCTTCGAGCTCGCGCGGGGCCAGAGGAGCGCCGCCCCTCTTGATCAGGGCGCGCTTGCGGCCGAGGACGTACAGATGGCCGTCGGCGTCGAGCCGGCCGATGTCGCCGGTGTGGAGCCAGCCGTCGCGGAGGGCCTCGGCGGTCGCCTCCTCCGCTTCGAAGTAGCCGGCGAACACCGCCGGGCCGCGCACCAGGATCTCGCCGACGTCGCGGATATTGTCCGCCTCCGGATCGATGCGCACCTCGACGCCAGGGAGCGGCCGGCCGCACGAGACGTTGCCGCGGCCGTCCACGCGCAGCGGCTCGCCGGGCCGCAGGCAGGTCACTCCCAGGGTCGCCTCGGCGAGGCCGTAGCCGGGCCGGATGACGCCCGGCACTCCGAAGCGCTCTTCGAAAGCGAGGATCGTGCTCCGCCGCACCGGCTCGCCGCCGTCGATCGCGTAGCGGAGCGCCGAGAGGTCGAGACCGCGGGGATCGACGAGCCGCGTGGCGAGGCGCCAGGCGAAGTCCGGCGCGCCGAGCATGGTGGCGCGGACGCGCGACGCCGTCTCCAACCACAGCGGGAGGGTGCGGATCGCGGGCGGCACCAGGTGGCAGGGGGAGCCGAAGTACACGGGTCCGAGGATGAACCGGATCAGGCCCAGGTCGTGCCACGGCGGCGCCCAGCTCACCAGGACGTCGCCGGGGCCGATCCCGAGCAGATCGCGGGAAGCGCGGAGCGAAGCGAGCACGTTGCGCTGGAGGATCACCGCGGCCCGCGGCTCGCCGGAAGTTCCCGAGGTGGGCTGCAGAAAGGCGACGTCCTCCTCGTTGCCGGCGGGCGGCGGCAGCTCCGCGGCGGTCCGGGGCACCTCTTCGAGGGCCGCGCAGCGCATCCCCGCTCCAGCGACGGCGCCGGTCAATCCACCGGCCTCCGATCCCGCGACCAGGACCAGGTGCGGCCGGATCCGCGCGGCGCGGCGGGCGCAATTCGCCGGCGGTCCCCCAGGATCGAAAGCGCAGGGGATCGCCGCGAGGCGCTGGAGAGCGAAGAAGACGCGGATGAAATCCAGCCCGGCCGGCAGGAGCAGCGCCACCCGGTCACCGGGACCCACTCCCAGGCGGGCCAGACCGGCGGCCAGCTCCTCCGCGTCGGAGCGGAGCTTCCCGTAGCTGAGGCTTTCGTCCTCAGTGGCGAAGGCCAGGGCGCCGGGCTCCTGTCCGGCCCGGTGGGCGAGCACCGCGTCGAGGGTCTGTCCGGGGAAGCTCACCCGCCGTACGCCCGGATCATCTCCTCCAGCCGGTCCAGGCCTCGCCGGACCTCGTCGAGGGAGGGGCCGAAGGAGAGGCGGACGTGCTGGTGGAAACGCGAGTGGTGCTGGGCACGGCGACGGCCGGGGTTGACGTCAAAGAAGACGCCGGGCACGCAGATCACCTGGTGATCGAGCGCGGCGCGGAAGAAGGACATCCCCTCGGCGATCGGCTCCGGCAGATCGCGCACCGAGGCGAAGGCGTAGAAAGTGCCGGCCGGCTCGGGAGAGACGCGCAGCCCCATGTCGTGGGCGCGGCGCAGGATCAGCTCCCGCTTGGGCAGGAAGGCCTCGCGGATGGCCCGCGTCTCGGCCATCACGAGGTCCGGCTCCATCAGCGCGACCGCCGCCCTCTGCTGAGGCCGCGAGCCGCCGCCGTCCAGGAACGAGCCGGCGCTCTCGATCGCCTCGATCACCGGCCGCGGCCCCAGGGTCCAGGTCACCCGCCAGCCCGGATAGCGCCAGTTCTTGGTCAGCCCGTCGACGATCACCACGGGATCGCGGTCGACGTCCTCGACATAGCGCGCGGCGCTGACCATCGGCCCCGGCTCCCCTTCGCCGAGGGTCCACACGTAGTGCGAATAGAACTCGTCGATCAGCAGCACGCAGTCGAGCTCGCGGCCGGCCGCGATCCACTCGGCGAGCTCCGCGCCGGAGACGAGCTTGCCCATGGGATTGCAGGGGTTGGAGAAGAGGATCACCGACAGGCCGCGGCCGATCACCTCCCGCCACAGGTCCTCGGCGCTGAAGCTGTACCCCTGCTCGCGCCGCAGGAGGATCGGGATCGGCGTCACCAGCCGGAAGATGTCGAGCAGCTCCTCGTAGGCCGTGTAGTCGGGCAGGAAGTGCCCGAGGTTGACCTGGTCGAGAGAGGCGACCGCGCGGGTGAGGGCCGCCCGGCCGCCGCCCGAGATCGCCACGTTCTCCGCCGTGTACTGCGAGCCCATGCCGCGGCGGTAGAGCCGGTTGTAGAGCGCGGCCACGGCCTCGCGCAGCTCCCAGATGCCGGCCACCGGAGAGTAGTAGTGGTCGGCCGGATCGATCGTCAGATCCGTCACGCGCGGCGCCGCTCCGGGCAGCGGCCCCGTCTCCGGCTGTCCCTGCCCGAGGTTCGACCAGGCCGGATCTCCCGGCGTGTAGCCGCGCAGCGTGGCCTCTTTGGTGACGTAGACGACGCCCGTGCGCGGCACGGCGCGGAAAGCCTGCAGGGTGGAGGCGGAGGCGGAGACAGGGGCGGTCATGGCAGGGGAATCCTACGCGAAGAGGCGGCTGCGGTGAGCCCTCACCCCCTGGCCCCCTCTCCCGTCACCGGGAGAGGGGGAAAACGCACTCAAATTCATGAATAGAATCGGGTAGGGGCGCCCCTCTCCCTCCGGGAGAGGGGACGGGGGTGAGGGCCCCCGGGCCTAGCGTTTCATTGCATCGGACTGGTCGAGGCGCATCAGCCGGTATTGCGCCAGGCCGGCGAAGCGGCCCTTGGGATATCGCTCGAGATACCGGTGGTAGCCCTCGGCGGATCCGGGCTCGGCGGCGGCCTTCCAGAAAGAGAGCTCCGCCAGGAGCGCCTCGGCGTTGGGCTGCGCCGAGAACGCCGCGCTCCCTGCATCCGGTGCATGCTCCGGGGGCCGCGCGAAGATGAGGTCTCCCCGGTTGTAGGGGGGCGGCATCGTCCCGCACTGCGGCGCCACGCCGGCGCGCGTCATCCGGTTCTTCAGGAAGAGACAGAGCTCGCTGCCGGAGAGGAATCCGTCTCTGGAGAAGTCCGCGTCCTCCTCCCAGGTCAGAGCGGCGAGCAGGGACTTCAGAAAGGCTCTGGTGTCCGGGACCTCCTGCTTGTCATTGCCGGCGGTGATGAAGAGGCGGACGGGCTCGCGGACGGCCTCCTCGACGACGACGGGGAGCAGGCCTCCACGGCTCCGGGAGATCGCCCAGAAGATCGTGCCGGAGTAGCAACTGTTGAAGACGAACATGGCATGCAGAGCCTCGATCTGCCTCGCCCAGCCTTCGACCTGGTCCATGCTGATGGCGGACTCGATGAAGTCGTCGGCCGGCTCCCCTGGAGAGGGCTTCCGCGCGGCGTCGACCGGTACCAGGAAACCGAGCGGGACGGACCTGTTGCCGTATTGCGGATTCAGGGTGTCCCCGTGGCCCGCGTAGTAGATCAGGAGGCGGTTGCGGTTCCCGGCCCCCTTGCCGTACGCGGCGATGAACCGCTGCACCGCGCGCTCCAGCTCTCTCTTGGTGGGATTGCGCACGACGTCGACCACGTTGAAGCCGATCTTTCTGAGCCGTTCCTCGATCTGCTTGTCCTCGGCCTCGACGCCCGGCAGATCCTCCCAGCGCTGGTAGCGGCTGGCCAGCAGGACGAGGGCGTAGCTGCCGGAATAAAACCTTTTGATCTGCTCCTCGCGGAGCCGGCTCTCGAGCGCCTCCGCTTCGAGCTCGTAACCGAACAAGGGCGTTTCCTGCCAGCGTTTCGATTGGACGAGGCTCTGGATGGATTTCTCGGCGTCGCCGCAGCTCCAGCGGGCTTTGGCGAGAAAGAACCGCGGGATGTAAGGGATCCCCGCGCGCTCCGCGATCCAGGCCGCGACCTGCCGCCAGTCGGGGCGCTGGAAGACGGCCTGCGACGAGCGCTGCAGCCGATCGATCACGGCCGGGTCGCAGCGTCCCGTGTCGATGACGGCGGCGGATTCCGCGAAGGCGGTCAACGCGGCGTTCCGCGCTTCGAAGTCGTCGAGCTCCTCGCGGCGCTGCTTCTCCCTCGCCGAGGCGAGCTCCCGCTCCAGGCGCGCCACCTCGTCCCGTTCCCGTCCTTCGTGCGCGGCGGCGATCAGGTGCTGGGCGGCGGAGTCGAGCTCTCCGCATTGCAGAAAGGCCCGGGCGAGCCCGAGGACGAGGCGGACCTCGCGCTCCTCGGTGCGCAGGTCCGGGCGCGAGGAGGAGAGTTGCCGCAGCGCAGACAGGCGCGCCAGGGCATCGCGCTCGCAGCTCCCCGAGCGCAGAGCGCCGAGCGCCGCGTCGAGGCCGGCGTCGACCTGGGCGGCGCCCACAGAGGTCACCCTGTCCTGGGCCTCGCGCAGAAGCTGCGTCGCCTCGACCCGGGCCGCCTCCACGGTTTCGCGTGCCTCCTCGATCTGGCGGAGGTCCCTTTCGCGTTCCCCGCCGGCGACAGCTTTTTCCGCTTGAGTCAGCGCCTCCCCGATCCGGTTCGATCGCGTTTCCAGGTCTCCGGGATCCTGGCCGGTCGCGCGCAGAGCTCCGAGGATCTCCGCGGTCTTGCTGCGGGCTCCGGCCGCTTCGGCCAGATCCGTACGCCCCGATCCGGCGATCTGCGGGACGATCTCGCGCTCGATGAAATCGATCCTTTCGCGCAGCTCCTTGAATTCGGCGTGCTCCTTGACGGCGCCCTGCCGCAGCGACTCCTGCCAGGCTTCGAGCGCGCGGTCATACTCCCCGAGGTCGAAGAAGGCCCGGCCGACATAGAAGTGCGGCAGGTAGGGCACGCGATGATGACCGTAGGCGATGACCCACGGCTCGCCCTCCGTGGCCCGCTGCTCCAGAGCGCCTGCCAGGTAGAAGAGCGCCTTCCGCGGATAGCCTTCCAGGGCCGCCTTCCGGCCTTTCTGATAGAGCTTGGTGTAATCGTAACGGCTGGCCAGGCACGGCGAGCCGGAGCCGATGAGCAGAACCAGGAGGATCAGAGCGCCTTTGCGTTTCATGACCTCATTTGATCCGGACCACCGTCGACAGGGCGAGAGTGCCGATCCGGTCGGAGTGATCGACGCCGAGGTTCACCTGATAGCGGCCCAGATTCGCCTCCAGGCCGGCGCAGAGGTGGATCTCGTCGTCTCCCGTCGGCAGGAAGTAGGCGCGCCGGAGCCGGATGCTCTCTCCTCTTCCCTCCTCCTGGAAGGTGATCGTATGGTCGGGGTCGTACCAGCTCCCCAGCATCACGGAGATCGATTCGCCTCTGGAACGCGGGATCAGATACTCCACTCCGACGCGAAACTCGTTCGCGTCCTCCAAGAGGAACCTGTAGCTCTGGCCGTCCGCCGTGAAGCCTCCCAGGCGGTTGCCTTCGAGCAGCGCCGAATACTCGATCCGGTCGTACTCGAAGAGAAACGTCAGGTTGTCCTTCGGCTGGAACGCGATGCCGAGAGCGAGCTGGTCGGGGACGTGAAATTCGCTGATCACGTCGAAGCCGCCGGGCCGCTCGCCCCTCTCGCCGCCGCTGAAGCAGGGGCGGCCTGGAGAGGGAAAGCATTCGTTCATCTCGAATTCAGGCCCGCGCCGGTAGGCCGCTCCCAGCGTCCAGACGGGATTGATCTCCCACAAGACTCCGAGGTTGAGATCGATCTCCGAGTCGTCCCCCTCCTTGCCGGCCACCAGCGTGAAGGCGGGATTGCGGATGATCTGCCGTGAGCGCAATTGAAAGTCATAAAACGAGGCGCCCAGTCCCACTCTCAGGCTGTCGTTGATCCGGAAAGATCCGGAGACGCCGAAGTTCACGATCTCCAGGTCGGTCGAGAAGTCCAGGGGGCCAAAGAGCTCCTCTTCGTTCTTGCGGACGCCGAAGCTGCTGAAGCGGGATTGGAAATCGATCAGCAGGTGCCGGTAGACGGCGACGGCCCAGCGTGCGCGAGGCTTCGCGTAGACGAACGACGCGAAAGACGGCCCGGCCGTGTAGTTCTTCGTCGACTCGATCTCGAAATCGCTCGGACGGAAGGCGCTCCCCACCGTCGCATCGCCACGGGCGGTATACCTCGTGGCCGTATCCCAATGCCGAGCCTCCAGAGCCACCTCAGGGCTTTCGAGCAGGGTCAGGCCGGCCGGATTGGAATAGGCAGCCGTAGCGTCGTTCGCGAGCGCCACGAACGCGCCGCCCAGCCCGAGGCTCCGGGCGCCCGGCAGCGAACGGTTGAACTGAAACCCCGAGAAGCTCGCATCCTCCTGCCCCTGGAGCGGTATGCCGGCCGCGAGGGCGAGCAGGAACAGGGCCGGGATTGTCGATTTCATAAAGGCCCTTTACCCCGGCACCACCGCCGTCGCTTCGATCTCGACTTTGGCCCGGTCTTCCAGCAAAGCGCTCACCACGACCACTGACATCGCCGGATAGTGCCGGCCCATGATCTCCCGCCAAGCCTGGCCGATCTCGCGCAGGGAGGCCAGGTAGGCCGCCTTGTCGGTAATGAACCAGGTCATGCGAGTGACGTGCCGCGGCTCGGCACCGGCCTCGCGCAGGACCGCGGCCACGTTCTTCAGGGTCTGCGCGGTCTGGGCCGCGAAATCGTCCGTCTCGAACTGACCAGTCGCCGGATTCCAGCCGATCTGGCCGGCGACGAAGACGAGGCGGCCTTGGGCGGCAATACCGTTGGCGTAGCCTTTCGGTTTGGCCCAGCCCTCGGGCTGGAGGATCGTCACAGATTCCGCTCCCGCAGGCGGAAGCGCTGGAGCTTGCCGGTCTCGGTGCGCGGCAGGGTGTCCACGAATTCGATCGCCCGCGGGTATTTGTAGGGCGCGATCTCCGATTTGACGAAGGCCTGCAGCTCCTTGACCAGGTCCGGGCTGGCGGCGAAGCCGGAGCGCAGAACGACGTACGCTTTCACGATGTGGCCCCGCTCTTCGTCGGGCACCCCGACCACCCCGCACTCTGCCACGGAAGGATGATCGAGCAGGACGGCCTCAACTTCGGGGCCCGAGATGTTGTGACCCGCCGAGATGATCATGTCGTCCGTCCGCGCCTGGTACCAGAAGTAGCCGTCCTCGTCCATCACGTAGGAGTCGCCGGTCAGGTTCCAGCCGTTCTGGACATAGGCGCGCTGCCGTTCGGGATTGTCGAGGTAGCGGCAGCCGGTCGGCCCCTGCACGGCGAGACGGCCGATGGCGCCGGCCGGCACGTCGTTGCCTTCTTCGTCCACCAGCTTGGCCTGGTAGCCGGGGACGGGCTTGCCGGTCGAGCCCGGGCGGATGTCTTCGCCGGAGGCGCTGATGAAAATGTGAAGCATTTCGGTGGAGCCGATGCCGTCGATGATCTTGATTCCGGTCTCCCGTTCCCACGTCTCGAACGTCGGGCGCGGCAGGGTCTCGCCGGCCGAGACGCACTTGCGGAGGCTGGAGATGTCGAAGCCTTTCACCAGGCCGGTCATGGCACGGTAGGCCGTGGGCGCGGTGAAGCAGATGGTCGCGCGGTGGTCCTGGATGCCTTGCAGGAGATGCGGCGGCGAGGCCTGTTCCAGGAGCAGCGCCGAGGCGCCGATCCGCATGGGGAAGAGGATGAGGCCCCCCAGGCCGTAGGTGAAGGCGAAGGGGGGCGAGCCGCAGAAGACGTCGTCCGGCTCGGGCTTCAGAACGTAGGGCGGGAAGCAGTCGCAGACCGCCAGCACATCGCGATGGAAGTGCATGGTTCCCTTGCCCTGGCCCGTGGTGCCGGAGGTGAAGGCGATCAGGGCCGTGTCGTCCGCCGCTGTGTCGCAGTTGTCGAACGTGGCGGGTTTGCCCCGCATCAGCGATTCGAG
>DASVEF010000224.1:0-16170 GCA_036380715.1 Thermoanaerobaculia bacterium
GCCCCCGCGCCGCCGGCCCCCGATCGGTCTCCCTGAATGATCCGACGTCTGTCCGCCGTCGCCCCTCTGGCAGTCGGGGGGTCTCTCGTCCTGTCGCTGGCGTCCTGCGGTAGCGATATCCGGGAGACCGCCGCGGCGCCGGGCTCTGCCCGGGCGGCCTGTCCGGACTGCAGCGTCATCCTCATCTCGATCGACACGCTGCGTGCGGACCGCCTGGGCGCGTATGGATACCACCGGCCGACCAGCCCTCACCTCGACGCACTGGCAGCCGAGGGGATCCTGTTCGAGCAGTGCATCAACACGGGCGGAGGCACGCTGCCGGTGCATACCAGCATGCTCACCTCCATCTCTCCCGAGACCCACGGAGTGTGGCCTTCCAGCAACCGGACCCTCGACGAAACGTACGTCACTCTCGCTGAGCGGCTGCGGGAGCAGGGCTACCATACGCGCGCCTATACCGGCGGCGGCTTCGTGCACTCCGCCTTCGGGCTTGCCCAGGGGTTTGATGAATTCGATGACAAGGGCGGGGACTTCGAGGCGATCTTCCCCAAGCTCTTCACCTGGCTCGGCTCACACCAAGGCGGGAAGTTCTTCCTCTTCCTGCACACCTACGACGTGCACTCGGACGTCAAGCGGCTCCCCTACGACGCTCCTGGAGGGTTCAACGGCAAGTTCGTCGATCCCGGGTACTCGGGCTCGTTCGACGGCTGCCGCGGCGGCCGCTGCGCCACCGACTATCTGGGGTGGGCCGACACGGAGCTCAAGCACAAGAGGCTCCGGCCGCGGGACATCTTCTCCGCCGAGGAGACCGCCTATGTCAACGCCCTGTACGACGGCGGCATCGCCTACGTGGACCGGATGCTCGGGCTCCTCTTCCACCGGCTGCGGCAGCTCGGGCTCTATGACAAGACCCTGGTGGTGGTCACAGCAGACCATGGCGAGGAATTCTTCGAGCACGGCGGCCTCCTCCATCACACCAATTACGAGGAGATCGCCCGCGTCCCTCTGATCGTGCGCCTGCCGGGAGGGGTCCACGGCGGCCGGAGACTACCGCAACTGGTCTCCACCCTGGAGGTGATGCCGACCGTCCTCGACGCGGTGGGAATCGCGCCCCCGACCGGCATCGAAGGGCACAGCGTCGTCCCCCTCTTCTCGCAAGACCGCGCTGGCCGCCGGCTCGTCCACATGATCGCGGGCAAGCTGCGCACGGACCGCTGGTCGCTGATGGTCGATCCTTATGAGTTCGTGCCGCTCGAGCTTTACGACATAACGCGCGATCCGTACGAGCAGAAGAACATCCTTGCGGCTCACCCCGTGGTCGCCCGCGAGCTGTTCCAGCAGCACGAGGCGGTGCGCAAGCGCCAGATCCAGCGCCGGCTGCCGCTGGCGGGCTCGGCCCGCTCCCAGGCGCCGGCGCTCACGGACGCAGAGGTGGGCCAGCTCAAGGCTCTGGGCTACTTGCGCTGATCCCTCCCATGTCGTGGCTGCGGAACCTCCCGGGGCGGCTCGGCCGCAGGAAGCCCGATCAGGCGGAGCCACCGGTGCCGGAAGAGGCTGCGGCGCCGGAGGCTGCGCCCTCCAGCCGGTGGACGGACCATGCCCCATACCTGCGCCGGGTCTTCGCCCTGCGTCCGGTCGCCTCGTGCCTCGAGTTTGGCCTGGGCGAGGGGACCCGGGTACTGCTCGACCATTGCGGCCACGTCACCTCCGTGGAGCTGGCGGCGCGGCCCGTGCACGAAAAGTGGTTCCAGCACTGCCTGGAGATCTATCGCGATGACCCCAACTGGGAGCCCATCCTGCACTATTGCGGCGAGAAGCTCCGCGAGGCGAACCGGATCGGAGAGGCTGGCGGCTACCCCATCGCCGACCGCGGATATGTCGCGGAGCTGGAGGAGGTTGTCGAACGGATCCTCGGCAGGCGGTCCTACGACCTGGCTTTCGTTGACGCCGGGATCCACAACCGGGGCGATCTCGTGAACCTCCTCTTCGACCGTGTCCCGATCATCGCCGCGCACGATACCAACGGCCTGGAGCGCCACTACGGCTGGGACCTCGTCGCGCCTCCGCCCGAATACCGCAGGGTGCGCTTCACGCAGGGTCTGGGCACCACCTTCTGGATTCACGAGAGCGAAAGGGCTCTGCTGGCCCGCCTGAACGGCGACTGAAGGGAGAAGTGGACAGGCGGCGGCTCGCGATGGACGCAGCCCGGCCGTCCAGCTAGTATGGCGGCCCGGACATGAGCAGACTTCGCATCCTCCTCACCTCGACGACCCTGGCGCGCCGCAGCGGCTCGGAGATGTACACCCGCGATCTCGCGGTGGGTCTGCTGCAGCAGGGGCACGCGCCGGTCGTCTACAGCACCGAGATCGGTGAGATCGCCCACGAGATCAAGATGGCGACGGTCCCGGTCGTGGACGATCTCGCGCGCCTCTCCACTCCGCCGGACATCATCCACGGCAACCATCACCTGGAGCTGATAACGGCCCTCCTCCACTTCCCGGGCGTGCCGGCAATCCACGTCTGCCACGCCTGGAACTCGGTGGAGGCGAGCCCGCCGCGGTTTCCCCGCATCCGGCGTTACGTCGCGGTCGACGAGACGTCGCGCGACCGCCTGCTCCTCGAAGAGGGGGTCCCGGAGGAGCGCGTCCGGCTCCATCTCAACGCGGTCGACTTGGGCCGGTTCCGGCCCCGCAGCCCCCTGCCATCGCGCCCGCGGCGGGCTCTCGTGTTCAGCAACTACGCCAGCGAGGAGACCCACCTCCCGGTGGTTCGCGAGGCCTGCGCGCGGGCCGGGCTCGAGCTCGACGCGGTCGGGGCCGGCGTGGGGCGCTCCTGCCCGGAGCCCGAGAGGATCCTTGGGCAGTACGACCTGGTCTTCGCCAAGGCGCGTTGCGCCCTGGAGTCGATGGCAGTGGGCACGGCGGTCGTGCTCTGCGATTCTACGGGCGCCGGTCCGCTGGTGACCGCCGGCAACCTCGACAGTCTGCGTTGCGCCAACTTCGAGATCCGCACTCTGCGCAATCCGCTCGACCCTGAGCTGCTGCTGCGGGAGATTGCGCGCTATGACCCTGCCGACGCCGCGGAGGTCTCGCAGCGGATTCGCGCCACCGCAGGCCTCGAACAGGCTGTCGGGACCATGGTGGACATCTATCGGGAAGCGATCGCGGAGCAGGCCGCCGCTCCGCCGCCGGACCGCGAGGCCGAGGAGCATGCGGCGGCGGTCTACCTGCGCTGGCTGACGATTGTGACGCGGGACGAGCGAACTTGGCGCGACTGGATGTCGCGGGCCGCGCGCGCTGAAGCCGAGAGGGATACGAGCCGTGAGGAGGCGGGACGATTGCGAGACGAGATCGCGCGACTCCATGGAGAGCTCGCGCGGGTCTCGCTCCTGGAAGACCGGCTGCGCGCGGCCGAGACTGAACGGGACAGCTCCCGCGCCGAGATCGCCTATGTCACCCGGACGGCAACCTGGCGCCTGCGCGAGCGGCTCACCCACTGGGGCCCCCTGGTCCGGGCCTACCGCTTCCTCCGCGGGAACGTCCGGAGGTCCGGGAGCTAGCCGCCCGTCTGATTCCGGACGGCGACCTCCGCTGTGAGGGGTTTCGCCCCGTACTCGGAAAACAGAACGAAGCGGCCGCCGTTGAACTGACCGGGCTCGATGGTCAACCGGTACCGCCCCGCGGCCGCTGGCGCCAGGGGAGAGATCGTTCTGCACTCCTCCTCGCCCGGAGAAAGATTCGCGTCCAGCCAGAAGTCGGTCTGCACGGGTGGAGCACCGGCCGGCTCCAAGGCGTCCCAGCGGACGACGAGCCGCACCGCGTGCATCCCCCAGGAACCGCCCAGCGACGACCAGTCCTTTCCGCTCTCGTTGCGCAGACAGAAGGCAGCCTCGTCGCTGGCGGCGGCCGTCCAGCTCTGCGGCAGGGGCTCCTGCCACGACATCTCCATGCGGGCGTCCTCCGCGGTCAGTGGATCGTGCATCCCCAGGCTGGGTGCGAGGGGCCGCAGGAAGTGCGGGGTGGCCGGCCCGGAGCGCAGAGCCAGAATCGGCGAGGACCGATCGATGGTCCAGGCGCCGTGGAGCTCATTGCCGCTGTCTCCTGCCGGATAGCAAAAGGCTCCGATCGCCTGCAGCGCCACCGAAAACACCATGGCTACCGTGAGCAGCGACAACCCCCAGGGGCGCCGGCACAGCCAGTCGACCGGACGAGCCGCCAGCAGCATCAGGATCGGCAGGCAGTCGGTCAGATAGCGTGGACCGTAGGTGTAACCGCCGGACCATCCGTACGCGGCGTAGAGGAGGGCGCTGGCGAAGCAGGCGGCCACGAGCACGGCCCGCTCCTCCCGCTCGCGGCCGGGCCGCCAGCGATCGAAGAAAGCGGCAAGCAGGAACGGACTGAAGACGAAAAGGCCGCGGTTGCTGAAGAGCTGCCCGAAGAGATAGGCCGGCCTCGGAAGGGCGGCCCGCAGCGGCTCGCCGGACGGCAAGCGCCACTCGGCGTAGCCGCCGAGCACGGTCGGGAAGAAGTAGAGGTTATAGGCCACGAGCACCATAGCCACGGCGGCGCACATCGCCCAGAAAGGCCACGACCGCCGGCCCGAGCGGCGCAGCACGATCCACGCGATCGCCGCGGAGAAAAAGATGTTCTGCGGCCGGTTGGCAGTCATCAGCGCGGTGGTGAGCCCGAGGAGGGCCGCGTTCCATCCGAAGGGATCCTCCCGCACCAGCAGGTAGAGGGAGGCCGCCAGCAGGAGCTCGGCAGTCCCATGCTGCCACAGGGCCTGGCTCGAGATCATCCAGGTCGAGGTCCCGAAGGCGTAGGCCAGTGCCAGCCACAGGCTGGTCCACTCAGAAACGGTCCGCCGCAGGGCGAGGTAGATGAAGACGACCGACAGCGCCGCCAGCAGCGAAGCCGCGAGCTTCTCCATCACGCTGTGAATCACGGTCCCTACGACAGGGTCCGCAGGGTCGAACCAGGAGACGAACGCGGCGGGAAAATAGAGCGGCGTCACCAGCAGTGGCGTCACGATCGGGTACAGAGACACCCAGCGCCCCTGCCGGGAATGGATCATCGAGTAGCGGACCCCCGGCGGAAACCGTTCGGCCTGGTGATCGAGGTAGACGCCGTGCCCCTGCCAGATGCCGAAGGGGATGAGACCCGCGGCGAGCGAGTCGAGAGAGCCCGTCGCGCGGAAGTTTGCGTTGTAGACGAGGACGCAGAGCAGAAACAGGAGAGCGGCCCGGCGCGCGGGACGGACGCGAGGCTCCGCCTGCTCCGTCTCCGCTGCGGCGGCGGGGAGGTCGGCGTCAACCCGGGATTGGCGGCGCTCCCCTCCCCCCGCGCGGCCGGAGCGGGGCCGCCTGCGCCGGCGCGGCCTACCCATGGTGCGCCTCCCGGGCGCCGGCTCGCGTCCCCTCCTGCTCTGGGCGGCGGGCCACCGCGAGGAGCTGATAGCCCAGCAGCGTCGGCGCGAGACGGGTGAGCGCGTGCAGGACCAGGCTCGCAGGAGTCAGGAGGAACCCAGGGAGCCACGGCAGCGCGAGCGGCAGCGGAACGGCCGAGACCTCCTCCTCTACGATCTCAAAGCCGCTGCGGCGGAGCGCCTCGCGCAGGGAGAGCCGGGTGTAGAAGTAGCGGTGAGTGCGGTCCAGGATGCCGCGGTCGGCATAGGGAAACCGCCCGAAAAGCAGAGCCAGGCGCACGTAGAGATGGGCGACGTTGGGAACCGAGATCAGCAGGCGTCCTCCGGGCGGCAGGGCATCGCGAATCAGGCGGAGCATCCGCGAGGGGTCGTTCAGGTGCTCCAGGATGTCGGCCGCCAGGACCGCGGTCCATCCGCCGGGCAGGCGGGGCAGGACCTCCAGGTCGACCAGCGCTCCCCCGGAGAGCTGCCGGCTCATCGGTTGCAGACAGCTCAGGTCAGACTCGAGCCCGAGCCAGCGCAGGTCGCGGCGCTGGACCAGCCGCGCCAGGTTGGCTGGTCCGGGCCCCAACTCGAGCACGCGCGCCCCGGAGGGCAGGCTGCGCAGCCAGCGGCCAAGGATGCGATGGCTGGATCCCGGGAAGTCTTTGAGGGCGTACCGCTCAGCGGAAGATCTCGAAATGGCGGATCCCCTTCTTGTGCAACTTGAATTTGAGCAGCACCCAGAGGATGGAGAAGCCGTACTGGACGCTCTTCCAGAACCCGATCTGCGACGCCTCGTCGAAGTAGCGGGTGGCGATCGGGATCTCCCGGATCCGCATTCCCTTCCAGACTCCCTGAGCGATGATCTCCGTGTCGAATACGAAGTTGTCCGAGTTGGCCGCCAGGTTCACCGACTCGAGATAGCGCCGGCTGTAGGCGCGCAGACCCGAATGGTATTCCGAGAGGAAGACGTAGAAGGTCGCGTTGGCCAGGGCCGTAAGAAAGAGGTTCGCGAAGTACTTCCACTTCGGCATGCCACCCTCGATCGGACGGCCTCCCAGCATCCGGCTGCCGAACACCGCGTCGCAGTCGCCGCGCAGCAGGGGCTTCACCAGCTCCGGGACGTATTTCGGATCGTACTGGTGGTCGGGGTGGATCATGACCATGATATCCGCACCCCGCGCCATGGCGTTGGCGTAGCAGGTCTTCTGATTGCCTCCATACCCCCGGTTGCGCGGGTGGATGACCGTGTGGAGACCGAGCCCGCGGGCGATCTCGATGGTGCGGTCCGCGCTGGCATCGTCGACCAGCACGACGTCGTCCACCCAGTCGAGCGGGAGGTCGTGATAGGTACGCTCCAGGGTCTTCTCGGCATTGTACGCGGGCATGACCACGCAGACCCTCTGCGTACGGGACGGGGCGGGCTCCAGATTCACGGCGCGAGAGTTTAGCATCGGTTGCGAGCTTGGAGGTCACGTCAGTATACTCAGGGGGCCTTCTCGCGCATACACTTCCTGGCGGGCTGCGCGCAGTCGAGGTAGAGGTATGAACGAACCCGACGAGATCATCCACACGAGGCATCTTGGCCGCACGGAGGCCGAGGTCTTCGACCTGCGCCTCCGCGCCGCCGAGATGCGCGAACGCGAGGACCGCTTTGTCCGCCTCCTGGCAGAGCGCTCCGACCTCTCCGCCGTAGGGACGCCCGCCGGGCGCGGCGACGCCGCTCTGCTCGAGCGGCTGCAGCGCGAGATCGACCTGCTGGCCGCCTTCCATCGCGCGGTCCTGCGCTCCCGCGGCTGGCGTCTGCTGCAAGCGATCCGCCGCATCTTCGGGCGCGCCTGGTGAAGGCATGGGAGTGACCGAAGAGGCGCGACGCATCGCCTATCTGGAAGCGCGAGTCGCCGAGCTCGAGGCTCGGCTCGATCGGCGGTCCCGCGATCTGCGGCTCCTCCAGAAGCACGTCTGCCACCGCGATCTGATCGTGATGTCGCGCATTGCCGCCGGGCTTCCGGCCCTCCCCTTCGGCCCCTTCGAGCCTGACTTCTGGGGCGAGACCACCCACCTGGCCCAGGCCGATGTCGGCGACACGATGGAGGCGCTGTGGAGCTCGCTCTACCCCGAGCTGCCGGAGCCGCGCTGAGCCCCATGCGCAAGGCCACGCTCATCATCCTCGCCTGGAACCGCTGGGATCTCACCGAGCGCTGCCTCGAGACCCTCCAGGAGACCGATCTCACGGGGGCCGAGGTCCTCGTGGTGGACAACGGATCGAGCGACGAGACGCCGCAGCGTCTCGCCGAGGTCCCCTGGATCCGCACCCTCACCCTGCCGCGCAACGTGGGGTTCGTGCGCGGCAACAACGCCGGCATTGAGGTCGCCGATCCTGAATCGGACATCGTGCTGCTGAACAACGACCTCGAGTTCACCCAGAAGGACTGGCTGCAGCGCCTGCGCGAGTGCGCCCATTCCGCGCCCGACCTCGGAATTGTCGGCTGCCGGATGGTGCAGCCGTCCGGCTGTCTCCTCCATGCCGGCACCTATATCCTGCCGGACACCTTGTGGGGGCAGCAGATCGGCTGCCTCGAGAAGGACATCGGCCAGTACCCCGGCCTGCGCCGCGTCGAGGGGATCGTCTTCGCCTGTGCCTATATCCGGCGCGAGCTGATCCGGGCCATCGGAACGCTGGCCCTCGACTACGAGTCGTACTTCGAAGACACCGACTACTGTCTGCGTGCGCAGCAGGCGGGCTTCGCCACGGCAGTCTGCGGCGATGTGACCCTGATCCATGACGAGCACGGTTCCACCAGCCAGCATGAGGGCGCGCTCATGCGCCTGTTCCGGCAGAGCCAGGAAGCCTTCGGGAAGAAGTGGCGAAAGCTCCTCGAGGAGCGCTACCAGCGCGATCTGCTGTGGCAGTCGATCATGAACTTCCCCACCGGCTACGCCATGAGCTGTCGCGAGATCCTGCGCGCCCTCGACCAGGAGGGCGTGCGCACGATCTACCGCTACGTCTACGGGCCCGGCTCCCCCTTTCCGGTGGCCGAGCCCGAGGGCAGCGGCGATTACCGGCTCAACGTCATCGCCCAGAGAACGGTGCCGCGCCAGTCCGAGGTCGCCGTGGTCTACGGCCAAGGCGACGTCTTCCAGCACAACCAGGGCCGATACAAGATCGGCTACACGATGCTCGAAGTCGACGGCTTCCCCCCGGACTGGGTGAGGCAGGCCAATCAGATGGATGAGGTCTGGGTGCCCACCGAGTTCAATCGGCGGGGTTTCCTCGCGAGCGGTGTGAAGCGGCCGCTCCACGTCGTCCAGCTCGGAGTGGACGGCAACTACTTCCACCCCGGGATCCGCGCCTATCCCAACCCTGCAGGCGAGTTCGTCTTCCTCTCGATCTTCGAATGGGGCGAGCGCAAGGATCCCTGGCTGCTGCTGCGCACCTTCAATGAAACGTTCTCCGCCGGGGAGCCCGTACGCCTGCTCTGCAAGGTGATCAACCGCGATGGCGGCCTGAGCCTCAAACAGGAGATCCGTAAGCTGAGGCTCAAGGAGAGCGGCGGCAAGATCTCCTGGCTCTTCAACCTGGAGTTCCCCCATTACCAGCTCGGCGCTCTCTACCGCTCGGCCGACTGTTTCGTGGCGGTCAGCCGGGGCGAGGGGTGGAACATGCCTCTGATGGAGGCCATGGCGTGCGGTCTGCCGGCGATCGCCACCGATTGGGGCGCCCATACCGAGTTCCTGCACGAGGGGATCGCTTATCCGCTGCGCTGCCGCGGCACGGTGCCGGCGGTGGCGAAATGCCCCTATTACGCCGGGTTCTCCTGGGCCGATCCGGATCCCGACCACCTCCGGCACCTCCTGCGCGAGGTGTATGAGAGCCGCGACGAGGCGCGGCGGCGGGGCCAGGCCGCGGCAGCCGAGATTGCGTCCCGCTGGACCTGGCAGAATACCGCCCGCAAGATCGTCGCCCGGCTGGAAGCGATCGGCGCGTGACCATCGCCCCGTCTCTTTCCGGCCGAGTGGGCCGGGTCCACGTCCTCCTCCTCGTCCTCGTGCTCGCCGCCGCGGTCGTGCCGCGCGTTCCAGCCCTCGTCAACGCCCCCCGCGAGCTCATGGCCGATGAGGCGGTGGACGCATTGGTCGTCAAGCACCTGCTCGAACGGGGTGAGCTCACCCTCTACAACTGGGACACGACCTACTACGGCATCGTGGAAGGCGTCCTTACCATCCCCTTCGTTCTGGTGATGGGGATGACTCCCCTCGCCTTCAAGCTCGGAGCCGTCGCCCTGTTCCTTGCCCTCGTCGCCGCGGTCTTCCTCCTGGGAGCTCAAATCTACGGTCCCGGCGAGGGGCTGGTGGCCGCGGCGCTGCTGGCCGCCTTTTCGCCGCAGCTCGTCCGCTGGAGCACGCTGGCCGCCGGCGGCTTTGCCCTGCTTGTGGCCTGGGGGACGCTGACCCTCTGCCAGGTTCACGTCCTGCGCAGCCGCCAATCGCGGCTCGACTGGGTCGCGCTCGGGTTCCTGGTCGGGTTCGGGCTCTACATTTACGAGCTGTACCTGGTGTACGTGGCGGTCCTCGCCGGCGCGGCGCTCGTCTCCTCCTTCGCCTGGAGAGCCCTGGTTGCGCGCTCGGCCGAGACGCGGCGCGCGGCCCTCGGCCTGGCCGGCCGACAGATCGTCTCTGCGGCGCTCTTCGCCCTCGGATTTCTGATCGGCTGGGCGCCGAAGCTCGCGGCCGTTCTCGGCGAGGCGGGCGGCGACAAAGAGCCGGTCTACGCCCTCGCCGGCCCGGCCAAGATTGCGGCGAATGCGCGCCTGCTGGTGGACGCCTGCCTGCCCGCCTTCTTCGGCGTCAACCCCAGCGGCTCTCCCGAGCTGGTGGAGTACGTCGGCTCTTCCGGCCCCATCCCGCGGATCCTGGGGGTCGCCGTCCTTTTCGTCTATGCCGCCGCCTGGCTCTGGGCCCTCGCCCGCCGCGGGCGCGAGATCCTGCGGGCGATGGCGGGCAGTCCCGAAGGGCTGAGCACCGAGAGCCTCCTGGTGCTGCTGGTGCCGGCAACCTTCCTGCTCATGATCCTCAGCCGGAATCCGCAGGACGCTCTTTCAAACCGCTACCTCCTCCCGACTCTCAGCGCGCTGCCCGTGCTGGCCGGCGGCGCCCTGATCCGTCTGCGGAAGCGCTCGCTGCCTCTGTCTCTGGCGGCGGGGCTTCTGCTCGTCGCCCATCCCACGGCCCAGATCGCGGCCTGGTACCGCGACCACGGCCTCCTGTCAGACGGCCTGCGGCCAGTCCGCCGCGGAGAGCCGCTCGAACAGGTTCTCGCTTTCCTGAGACAGCAGGGGATCCGGGGCGGCTACGCCTGGTACTGGACAGCGTACAAGGCCACCTTCCTGAGCGGCGAGCGGATCGTCGTCGCTCCCCTGGCAAGCTGGGACCGTTATCCTGCGTACACCCGCCAGGTCGACGGCCTCGACCGGGTGGCCTACATCTTCCACGTGGACTTGGAGGGGATGGACCCCTTGCAGTGGACAGGCGCCCGGCAGAACCTGGCGGACTTCCGGAGCCGGCTGGAGAGCGCCGCCGTCGCTTACGAGCAGACTCGCGTCGGGCCATACCTCGTATACACCGGTCCCGCTGGCCGGCGCCTGCTCCCACCCTCCTCCGCTGAGCCGGTGCCGCTCGCCGATCCGCGGGCCGAGATCGAGATCGGCGAGGCCCCGGCGGTCGTCTCGCCCGGGCAGGAGGTCCGGATTCCCGTGCGGATCGTCAACCGGAGCGATGCTGTCTGGTCGGCGACCGGGCTCGCCATGGCGGCCGGCAGCCATCGGGTAGCCGCTTCATACCGCTGGTTCGACGCAGTGACCGGCGCCTCCGTGGTCCCGGAAGGTACGCGGTCGCTCCTGCCCGGGGATGTCCTTCCCGGGGAAACGGTTCGGATGATCGTGCGCGCGAAAGCCCCGGAAGCGCCCGGTACGTATGATCTCGCGGTCACTCTGGTGCAGGAGAACGTCGGCTGGTTCGACCAGGCGACCGGAACCGCCGCCCGTCGCCGGATCGAGGTCCGTCCGGCGCCGCCCGGCCCCTGAGCGCCGCCATGCCGTCCTCCCCTCCTCCCCGGCTTTCGATCGTCATCCCCACACACGGCACCCGCGAGCTGACCCTGCGCTGCCTGGAGTCGCTCGAACGGTCGGCCCCCCCCGAAACGGAGATCCTCCTGGTAGACGACGGCAGCCGCGACGGCACTGCCGAGGCGATCGCGACGCGTTTCCCTTCCGTGCGGGTGCTCCGCAACGAGGAGCCGGCCGGCTTCACCCGGGCGGCCAATCAGGGACTGGAGACCGCCCGCGGGATCCTCCTCCTGCTCCTCAACAGCGACACCGAGGTGGAGCCTCCGGCCCTGGATGCGCTCGCGGCGCGCTTCGCGGCCGACACCTCCCTGGGGGTGGTCGGGGCGGCGCTCCACTACCCGGACGGCAGCCCGCAATGGAGCGGCGGGGCGGAGCCGTCCCTCGCCTGGTTCTTCGCCCTGTCGAGCGGGCTGCCGGCGCTGCTGAGGCGGCTGCCTTTCTACCGGCGGATCCGGCCGCTCGCGGCTGAGGCGGGACCGCGGCGGGTCGGCTGGGTGACCGGAGCGGCGCTGGCGATCCGGCGCGAGGCCTGGGAGGCGGCTGGTCCGCTCGACGAGCGGTTCCGCTTCTACGGCCAGGACCTCGACCTCTGCCTGCGCGTCCGGCAGGCCGGCTGGGAGGTGGAGGTCGCGCCGGGCTTCCGCGTGCTCCACCACCACGGCGCCACGATCGGCCGCGATTCCGGAGCGGTGGGCATCCTGGGGCGGCAGCACCCGGCGCTCCTGTGGACCGACCTGCTGCGCTGGGCCCGTAAGCACAAGGGGGAGAGATGGGCGGCGCGAGCGGCGAGAGCCCTGCGCTGGGGGGCGGCCTTGCGGCTCGCCGGGCGCAGGCTCGCCCGCCCCCTGGTTCCGGCCGGGACGCGGCGGGCCTGGGATGCGGACCGCGGCCCCCTGGCGGAGGCGCTGCGCGCGCTACGCCAGGGGGAGGAGAGTCGCTAGCTGGGGTCGTTGGGGATGAAGGTACAGATCATCCGGGAGCTCTCGATAACGTCGCCCGAGCTCGCCCCGGTGATCATCCGGGCGTTGATGTAGTAGGTCCTGGTTCCTGCAGAGTGGGGGAAAATGCGCTTATGGGACATGGTCGTGTCGACGCTCGAGTCGTTCGGATGCGACTCGGGCACCTCGAAGTCGGTGGCATTGATCGACTGGTCGTTGTTGGAGCAGGTCGTCGGGTCGAAGTTCTTGACGCCCACCGCGATGCGGTCGCCGCCGGGGGTGGTGGCATGGTTGAGTCGGACCTGCGTCCAGGTGCGGACGATCATCTGACCGTTGCTCTGTGAGCTGACGGTGCAGGAGTTGACCTCGGTGCAAGCCCCGCCGGACAGGTCAACGCCGCCGCCGTCCGCGATCACCGTGATCGACTTCGCGCCGGCCTCGACCTGCTCGACGGGGAAGCGGGTGAAGTAGCCGGTCACGTCCACCACGAAGTGGACCGGCGAGCCCTCGGCGAGAACCGTGAGGTCGGACGACGCCAGCGACGTGCCGTTGATCGACACAACGATGCCGTTGGCGATCGCAAGGCCGGGAACGTTGGCGAAGTTGACCACGCTGGTGCTCGGCATGGGCGTGCCCGTGGCCCAGGCGCGGATGAACCCGGAGCCCGGCGGGTTGACGGCGATCACGTTGACCACCACGGCCGGGGCGTTCGGGTTCACGGCTCCCGCAGGGACCCCGCAGCCGGTCGGGTTGCCTCCCTGGGAGCTGAAGCCGGTCGTCCCCGCCACCTTGAATTCCCGGATCTGGGCCGGCTGTAGCGCCTGTCCGGGGACCCGGGTGTCGATGACGCGGCACGGCGGCAGCGGCACGAACACCAGCTCCCGCTTGAAGTCTCCGATGGCCGCCGCGCTGACCGAACGGAGCCCGCCCTGCGCCTCGATCACCTGGGCCACGTCCTCGCCGCCGGCGATGGCGCCGAGCTGCTCGGACGTCAGAGACGCGGCAAGCAGGTTGGCGTCCTTGTCCACGGCCGCCTGCTCGACCGGACGGACGGACCACTCTTTGATGAGCTCGGCGATACGGCTCTGCGCGTGTGTCCGCAGAGCGGCCTCGGCGGCCTCCGGCCTCGAGGCGGATGAGAGCCCGATCGAGCCGGCAAGGACGGCGACCAGGCAGAAGGCTGTCTTGTAGAAAGTCCTCATGTCGACTCCTTTCGCTCGGCTCCGCTCAATCGGGAATGAAGGTACAGATCATGCGTGAGTTCTCGATCGCGTCGCCCGAGCTGGCGCCGTTGATCACTTGGCCGCTCAGCCGGTAGGTGCGTGTCTGGCCGGCGTCGATATTGAAGGCGCGGCCGTGGCTGATCGTGAAGTCCACGTCCGGGTTGCTGCCGAGGGAGGCCGAGACCTCGTGGTCGGAGCTGTCGACCGAGTTGTCGGAGTTACAGGTGACCGGATTCGCAGTCTCGATGCCGAGAGCGACCCGGTCGGTGGTCCCGGCGACGTGGTTCACCACGAACTGCCCCCAGGCCTCGACGATGACCGTCCCATCCAGGTCGGCGGTGACCGTACAGGAGTTGAACTCCTTGCATGTGCCGTCGGAGAGCCCGATCAGCGTGGTGATCTGAGTGGTGATGACGGTCGACTTGACGCCGCCCTGGAATTGCTCGACCGGAAAGCGCGTGAAATAACCGGTGACGTCCGCCACCACGTGCGTCCCCTTGGCATCGGCCTGAATGGTCAGATCCTTATCCACGGTGGAAATGCCGGCGATCGGGACGATCACGCCGTTGGCGATGTTGAGCCCCGGCACGGTCGCATAGTTGATGATGCTGGCGAGGGGCTCGGGCTGGCCGAACTCCCAGGCGCGCAGGTTGCCGGGCCCTTGCGGGCTGACCGCGATGAAATTGATCACCACCGCCGCCGCGATCGGGGAAGAGGCCCCCAGCGGGATGTCGCAGCCGCCCGCCTTGCCTCCCTGGGAGTCGAAGCCGGTCGTGCCGGCCACCTCGAAGTGCCGTTGGGTATTGGCCGCAATCGCGCCCCCGGCCATGAACCGCGTATCGAGGACGCGGCAGGGCTCGACAGGGACGAAGAGCAGCTCCGACTTCGGATCGCCGATGGCCGCTTCGGTGGCTACCTGGATCTGCCCATCGGCCGCGTCAGCGACGGTGTTGGCCCGCACGGCCTGCTTGGCGAGCACCGCCAGGTCTCCCCGATCGAGGAGCGATTCGAGCTGCTCGCTGGAGAGAGAGCGGGCGGTCCGCTCGGCTTCGGCCTTGACGACACTCTCCTCGACCACCCGCACGGACTTGTCCTTCAACATCCTGCCGATGAGCTCCGCCGCCTCGGCCCGGCGGGCCGCCAGCGCCTCGCGGTCGGTCGCCTTGTCCTGAGCGTGGGCCGCCGCCATGCACCAGGCCAGCATGAACACGAGGAGCACGGTTGCTCGCTTCCACGAATTCTTCATGGGATCTCCTTTCACGAGTGACCTCACTCTGTTACATCTAGGAAGGAGCATCGACTGCATTACTGCATACAGCTCCCGGAAGACCTATACCTGTGGTCGTCCTTGTCCGCCGCGAGCTGCAAAGATCAGGCCTAAAAGAAGAGGGCGTACTGGCAGGGGAGAGAAAGGAGATGCCACGCCGCCCCGGACGGGAGTGGGACGGCGTGGACTCGTAAAAATTACCGATAGCCCGGACGGCGCTGCCGGCGAGCTAGCGGCGGGGGTTCAGGTTGATCGGCCGCTCGACCTGGAAGTTGTGGTAGCCCTTGCGGACACCCTGCACGAGATAGTCGAACTGCACGTCGTGGTTCCCCTGGGCGACCCGGATGATCAGCCGCTCGGGGGTCTTCTCCTCTACGTAAAGCTGGCTCCAGCCGCCGACCGGAGTGAGCTGTACGGTCATGCCCTCGACCTCGGTCAGCTTCGCGAAGTACCTCGGCAGTTGGATCTCGATTCTGCCGTCGACTGTCTTGGCCGTGCCCCGGAAATAGGTGCCGGCCTCCGGGCCCTCCAGGGCGGCGTAGTAGATCGATCGAGTCGAGTCGTCAGGATCGGCCACCGCGAAGTTCTTGGCGCCCGTGACCGTCAGGTCTCCCACCACGTGGAGCTTCGAAGTCGGGTTCTCGGTGCCGATGCCCACGTTGCCGAAGCTGGTCCCCGCCTCGTTGACCTGCAGGAGCAGATCCTGCGAGCTCGCGCCGGGGAAGACGTACAGGTCCTCCGGAAGGCCGCCGTCGAGGCTCTGGGTCCACTTGGCCACGTTGATCTCGTTCAGGAACCTGATTATGGTGTCCTGATCCGCGCCGCCGCGCTCGACGCTGATGCCGTCGCCCGTCTCACTCCCCTTGACGTGCAGGGCCGAGGTCGGCGAAGCGTCGCCGATGCCGACGTCGCCATCGGCGCTGATATCGATCGAGCTCGTCGGCGCGCCCGGCCGGATGCGGAACGGCAGGCGCGAGCCGCCGGTCACGTCACGGACGAAGAAGTTGGCCTCGTTGCCGGCGACGTCCCAGGTCTGGGCCGTGAAGCCGCCCGAGTTGTTCTGCTCCAGGCGGATCGCAGGCGTGTTGCTGGTGGCGACGTGCAGGTCGAGGACCGGCGTCGAGGTCCGGAAGCCGACCCGGCCGGTGCTGTCCACGAAGATCGAGTTGGTCGAGGCCCCCGCGGTGATCGTGAAGGGGACCTTGACGCCG
>DASVEF010000225.1:0-14594 GCA_036380715.1 Thermoanaerobaculia bacterium
GCTGAACGAGCCGGAAAAGAGCGTGCCGCTCTGTAGTTTCTCCGCGAACGGCTGGCTGTTCAACTGCACGTCCACGGCGCCGGCCGATTCCCGGGGCGTGCCCTCGCCGCCGGGCAGCCACACCCTGGCCGTCCCCCGGTACTTCCCGCTCGCGGTGAAGTCGACCACGCGGATCTCCACCGAGGGGCCATCGCCCTCCGGAGCCATGGAGATCCGCACCCCCTCGGCGGGGGTCACCAGGCAGGTGGGAATGTAGGAGGGCGCGGCCGTCTGACCTCCCGTGAGGGCCACCTGCGCGCTGCCGCCGCCCCCGGGGCTCTCCTCCCGCATCTCCGAGGTCGGCGTGCGGGGCGGATCGGCGGCCTCGGTGTCGGTCGTCACGTTGCCCTCGCCGCCGCAGGCGGCGAGCAGCAATGCGACGAGAAGCCAGGCGCGGTGCTGCGGGATCATCGGGGCCTCCCGGGATGCGGAACGCCGCTGCGGCGCGGCGCCGCCCCAGCCTTCGCGGTTGCAGAAAAGGTGCCACGCGGGGACCTTCGGAGCTGTTAAGATTTCCACAACCGCTGACAAGAGGAGCCTTATGCCGGTCAAGCTGATCATCCCGGGTGTCCCCGTCGAGCCGGAACGGAGGGAGGAGACCCTCTTTCCCGGAGATCCGGAAGCCGAGCTGAAGATCACCGTCCGCCACGCCGCCCGGGTGGATGTCGCCGTGCGCGGCGCCGCGCCTTCTGCCCACGTCTTCCCGGACGCCGACGAGCGGGACGTGGTGGAGGTCGAGCTGGAAGGGGGGGTGAAGGAGTGGATGTCGGTTAGTCAGCTCCGGGAGGATCTGGCGAAGGGCGAGCTGACCCGGTCCGTCCGGTCCGCGAGGGAGATCCGGCCGATCCCGGAAGGCGAGCTGCGCATCCCCACAACCCTGCCGGGAGGACCCCGGACCCGCGGCACCGCCGGCTGGGTCATCAAGGGAATGCAGCTCCTGGGCATCAGTCCGGTCAAGCCGCTGGCCGACGGCCTCGAAGCCTTGGCCGTGCAACGTTTCGAGAAGAAACACGAGCCGGAACCGGGCCTCTATCCGTGCCCGCCCGATCTGGCGCTCGATGCCGGGAGCGCGGTGAAGCCGGGGGACCTCGCGGGGCCGGGTCCGTATCTGGTCTTCATCCACGGCACCGCATCGAGCACCCTGGGGAGCTTCGGCAAGCTCGCTCCTGAAGACGCTTCGAAGAAGCCGGTCCCGACCGCAGAGTGGCGCGACCTCCTGAAGCGGTACCCCGGGCGGATCTACGCTCTCCAGCATCACACGCTGAGCGTCAGCCCGATCCAGAACGCCATCGATCTGCTGAACGTCCTGCCGGGCGGAGCCCGCGTCCACCTCGTCTCGCACTCGCGCGGCGGCCTGGTCGGCGAGCTGGTCTCGCGCGGCGAGATCCCGGACGGTGAGCTGGACCCCTTCCGCAAGGCGGGCCGGAATGACGACGTTCAGCGGTTCCAGGAGCTGTCCCGGCTCGCCCACGATAGGAAGCTCACGATCGAGCGCTTCGTGCGCGTGGCCTGCCCTGCCCAGGGGACGATCCTTGCCTCCCGCCGCCTCGACCTCTACCTGTCGGTCATCCTCAACCTGTTCGGTTTGATCCCCGTCCTGAAGGCGAGCGTGCTGTACGACATTCTCAAGGCCACCTTAATGGAGGTGGCGCGGCGGCGCATGGACCCGGCGCGGCTCCCCGGCCTCGAGGCCCAGATGCCCAAGTCGCCGGTGATCAACCTGCTCAACCGCGAGAGGCTGACCGTGGCGGGCGAGCTGGGCGTGATCGCCGGCGACGTCCAGGTCGGCGGCGGGATCCGCCGCAGCCTGGTGACCCTGGCCACCGATCTCTTCTATCTCACCAAGCACGACCTAGTGGTCAACACGGACTCGATGTACGGCGGCGCCGGCCGGGACAAGATCTACCTGTTCTTCGACCGCGGCTCCGAGGTCAACCACTTCAGCTACTTCGGCAACCCCAGCTCGCGCAACCGGCTGCACGCCTGGCTGACCCGGGAAGGCGCGGAGCGGCAGGGGGACCTCTTCGCGGGACCGCCCCAGAAGCCGACCCGGGCGCTCCGCGGCGTTCGCGCGGAGGGGCCGGCGGACGGCCCGGTCGTCTTCCTCCTGCCGGATTTCCTCGGATCGACCTTGCGCGACGCCCAGGGAGAGGAGGTCTGGCCGAGCATCGACGCGCTGGCCATGGGCGGCCTGGAGCGCCTTGCAGACCCCGGACAGGGTGGAGCCGGAGATCTCCTGCCGCCCTACGACGCGCTGAGAGACCACCTCGTGCTGCGCTATCAGGCCAGGCTCTTTCCATATGACAGCCGGAAATCGGTCCTGGAAGAAGGCAAGCGCTTGGCTGAGGCTGTGAAGACCGAGTTGGATGGAGGCCGGCGGGTCTCCATCCTCGCCCATGGCCAGGGCGGCCTGGTGGCCTTGGGGCTGATCGCCGCCGATGCGACGGTCTGGAAGGGGCTGCGCGACGGAGGAGGCCGCCTGGCCCTGCTGGGCACGCCGGTCCGCGGCACCCACTTCGCCTCCCGACTCCTGCGCGGCGAGGAGGAGCTCGTCCGCCAGCTCGACATCGTCGACCTCGCGCGCGAGGTCGGTGGCATCACCGGCCTCTTCGCGGGCTGGCCGGGCCTCCTTGAGATGCTGCCGGACGAGGCTCTCGACGAGGGCTGGTGGGCTCAGGTCCCGGCTATGGACCCGGTCGACGGCTCACCCCTGCCGGTGCCTGATGCGGCCCGCTTGGCGGACGCGCGACAGAGCCGGTCCACCCTGGCGGCGGCGCTCGAGAGCGCGAGAAAGGACGAGGGAGTGGTCTGCGTCGTAGGCTGGGCTCCATGGACTCCGGTTGGTCTGGATAAAGACGCAGCGGGAAACCCGCTCTGGCAAGGGACGGGAGAGGGTGACAGCCGGGTTTTATACGTCTCTGCCCTGACTGACACCCTGCCGGCCTGGTATGTGGAGAAATCCCACGGTGAGCTCATCCGGCACTCCGCCGTCTTCGGCGGTCTGTCAGAGTTGCTTGGCCAGGGCCGGACACAATCGCTCTCAGGGCAGAAGCCGCTGCGGGCGAGCTCCTCGCTCGTTGCCCCTCCTCAGGAGACTCCTTCGCTTTTCCCGGGCGAGGAGGATCTCGTGGCCGCCGCTCTGGGGTTCTCGTTGGCGGGGCCGCGGACCGAGGACGAGATCGTCCTGCATGTCTCGGTCGTCCACGGAAACCTTCGCTACAGCCAGTACCCCCTGGCGGTGGGCCATTATGCGGGGGACACGATTGTCAGCGGAGAGAAGGCGCTCGACGAGCAGCTCAAGAATGCGCTGAGCGAGCGCTATCACTTGGGCCTCTATCCAGGACCCAAGGGGACGTTCGAGGTCGTCGTCTCTCCGAATACCACACCGCCGGGAGCACTGGTGATCGGGCTTGGAGAGGTCGGCGAGCTGTCTGCGGCGACGGTCACCCAGGGAGTCATGCGAGCGGCTCTCCGGTATGCGTTGACAGTCGCGGAGTCCCCTGACAGAGCCGGCGAGGTCGGCATATGGCGTTCGGCCGCGTTCAGCTCGATCCTGATCGGGACCGGGGGAGGCCGCCGCTCCCTCAGCGTGGAGGACTCAGTCACGGCCATCGTGCGGGCCGCCCTGGAGGCCAACCGGGTGCTCAAGGCCAGAAACCTCTGGGAGAAGGTGCGCATCGACAGGGTGGAGCTCGTGGAGCTCTACGAGGAGGTGGCAAGCCGGGCCGCCCGCGCAACGCAGAAGCTCGTCTCCTATCTGCGGCTCGATCCCGAGGGGAACGAGCGGCTCGAGGTGGCCCTGAAGGTGCTCCGCGGCAAGGAGGGTAAGGTCGGATCGCCGACGAGCCCGTACCAGGATGGCTGGTGGAAGCGCCTCCAGGTCCTGGAGGACGAGGAGGAAGGAGATCTCACCTTCGAGGTGCTGACCGAGCGCGCCCGTACCGAGCGGCTTCACCTCGGAGTTCAGCGCGCGCTGATCGACCCCATGGTGAGCGACGCCTCCTCCAACCCCCAGTACGACGATGCGACATCCAAGACCCTGTTCGAGCTGCTGATCCCCAACGTGTTGAAAGAACAGGCGCGCGAGGAGACCGACCTCGTCCTCCTGCTCGACGAGCGCACGGTCCAGTATCCCTGGGAGCTGCTCACCGAGCGCTCGCTGGAGACGGAGAAGGTCGATCCGCTGGGGACCTGCGTGGGCATCATCCGCCAGCTCCGCACGGAGGAGAGGGAGTTCCGCTCCGTGGTGCGCCCGCCGCGCGGCCGCTCCGCGCTGGTCGTGGGAGACCCTCCCAGTCATCTCGTGCCCCTTCCGGGAGCCCAGGAAGAGGCGCGGGAGGTCGAGGCGATGCTGGTGGATTCGGCGTTCACGGTCGTCCCGGTGATCCAGCAGTCCGCGGCGGATGTCGTCCGGGAGCTGTTCGCGCGGGACTACCAGATCCTCCATCTGGCGGGCCATGGGCACTACGACGTCCTCCACCCGGAGCGCAGCGGCATGGTGCTCGGCAGCGGCGCGATGCTGACCTCCGTCGAGCTGGGGCAGCTCCGCTCGGTTCCTCCGTTCGTCTTCGTCAACTGCTGCCACCTGGGCCGCGTGGGGCAGCGTCAGAGCCCGACATCGGCGATGACGCAGCGGCGGTTCCACCGCTTGGCCGCCAGCCTGGCTCTCGAGCTGATCCGCATGGGGGTCCGCGCCCTGGTCGTCGCGGGCTGGGCGGTGCACGACCACGTGGCGCCGGTGTTCGCGCGCAGGCTCTACCAGGGGCTCATGCAAGACGAGCCATTCGGCCGCGCGGTGCTGCGGGCGCGCCAGGAGGCCTACCAGAAAGACCCGTCCAGCAACACCTGGGGAGCCTACCAATGCTACGGCGATCCGGACTTCGTCTTCGACCTGCGGGTGGCCCGCGAGAAGAAACGGAACGAAACCTTCTCCTACATGACGCCAAGCGAGCTCATCGAAGAGCTCAAGAACCTCAAACCGGAAGCCCGGAAGGCTGATCTGGCCCAGGTTGAGGCCCTGAAGAAACGGCTCAATGACATCGAGTCCAAGCTGCCTGAAGAATGGCAGGATGGCGAGGTCCTGCAGGCCTTCGGGAACCTGCACAAGGATCTGGGAGATTGGGAGAATGCAATCAGGGCCTACCGAGACGCGTTCGGGAGCTGGGGAGCGGAAGCGTCGCTGAAGACTGTCGAGACCCTCGTCAACCTCGAGACCCGCTGGGCCGACCAGCTCCGCCAGGAACCGCGCGAGGGACAGGTCTCTCCGAAGGAGTTGATCCAGGACGCGCTCGGCAGGATCGAGGCTCTGATCGCGCTCGGCGAAACCTCCGAGAGACTGTCGATCGCCGGCAGCGCCTATAAGCGGCTCGCCCTAGCCGCGACCGGAGAGGCAGAACGCGAGGAGGCCTTGCGGAAAGCGGCCTCCAGCTACGAAAAAGCCCACAAGGTGGCGAGGGAGAAGCTCCAACGCGTCGATCCCTATCCGGCCCTCAACTGGATCGCCTGCCGGATCGCGCTCGGCGACATCCAACAGGGCGAGGATAAAAAAAGTGTCCTCGTCCTGATCAAGGAGTGCCGGGAGGAGGGCGAAAAGCTGTCGAAGAGCTCCGACGAGCTCTTCTACCGCATCCATGTCGCAGATGCGATGCTCCATCAGCACTTGGTCGAGCGAACTTTGACGAAGCCGGAGATCGAGTCGGAGGTGATCGCGGCCTATCGGGGGGCAATGGCCGGGAGGGCGGGTTATACGGAACGCTCGTCCGTCGCGGAGCACTTGGCGTTTCTGGCCGAAATACTGCGGAACCGGAAGTCCCCTTCCAAAACGCGGCGCGAGCGGGACGTTCAGACAGCGGAGGCGCTGGACCGCATTCACGCGGCGGTGAAACCCTGACGAGTCGCCGATCTACCGCTTCGCCAGCACGCCGTAGAGGAAGGTCAGCGCCGCCACGGCGAGCAGGATCTCGCCCTCGGACTGGCCGGGGCGGTTCAGCTCCAGCATCACGCCCGCGATCAGGGCGGCGGCGGCGACGATCATCCAGCCGGTGCGCTGGATCGAGCGCTCCAGGCGCTGGATGGTGCGCCGGGCCTCGGGGGCGAGCGCGGTCTGCACGGTCAGGCTGCCGCGCTCGGCGCGTGAGATCAGGGCGTCGATCCGCTGCGGCAGGCCGAGCAGGGCGCGGCCCTGCACGATGGCCTCGCGCAGCAGGTCGCGCCAGTCGCGCCGCAGCTCCTCCTCGGCGAGCTGGCGCGCGAAGGGGAGGGTCTCGGCCCAGGGATCGAACTCGGGGTCGAGCTGGGTGGCCAGCCCGGCGAGCAGGCCCACGGCGCGCGAGGCGAAGAGCAGGTCCACCTGCACCTGGAAGGGGATCTCGTAGAGGAGGTCCCGGTACTCGCGCAGGAAGAAGCGCGCCTCCGACATCGCCACCTCGTGCAGGCTGCCGATGCGCACCCCCCAGAAGCGCTCGAACAGAGCCTCGTGGACCTCCTCCAGGCGGCGCAGGTCCGCGCCCGGCAGCAGCACCCCGGCGCTGACGTAGGAGTGGACGATGCGCACCGCGTCCTTGGTGCCGAGGCCGATGACGTACTCGCGCAGAGCCCCGCGCAGCCGCTCGGGGATGACCACGGCCATCCCGAAATCGACGAAGACGACCTGGAAGTCGCGCGGGCCGCCGCCCGGCGGCGGAGGCACCGGATCACCCGGCGCGAACGGGGCCTCTCCCTCGGCCGGCAGCGGTCGGACGAAGAGGTTGCCCGGGTGGGGGTCGGCGTGCACGAAGTGCGAGACGAAGATCTGCCGCATGTAGGTGCGGTAGAGCACGCGGGCCAGCTCCGGGCGGGAGATCCCGGCCCGCTCCAGCGCCTTCCGGTCGCCGATCTTGAGCCAGCCGACGTTCTCCAGGGTCAGAGTGCGAGGGGCGCTCCAGGCCCAGTGGACGCGGGGGATGTAGACCCGGGGATCGCCGGCGAAGTCCTGGGCGAAGCGCTCGGCGTTGCGCCCCTCGTTGGCGAGGTCCAGCTCCCGGCGGGTGGTGGCGCCGATCTCCTCGGCCAGCCGCGCGAGGTCGACCCGGCGGCGGATCCTGCGAGAGACGCGCAGCAGGCGGATGGCGAGCGCCGCCGCGGCGAGGTCGGTCTCCACGAGCACTTCGATCCCGGGGCGGAGCACCTTGACCACGGCTTCCTCGCCGGTGGGGAGGCGGGCGAGGTGGACCTGGGCGAGCGAGGCCGCGCCCACCGGCTCGGGGGAGATCCAGGCGAACACCTCGCCGATGGGGCGGCCGAAGTCCTCCTCGATCTGGCGCGCGATGTCCGCGAAGCGCTCGGGCGGCACCTCGTCCTGCAGCCCGGCGAGCTCGCGGGTGACCTCCGGCGGCAGGAGGTCGACGCGCACGGAGAAGAACTGTCCGAGCTTGATCAGCACGCCGCCCATCTCGGCGGCGAGCGCGCGGTAGCGGCGGGCGATGTGCGCCCAGCGCTCCACGGCCGGCCGGCGGAAGCGGCGCAACCCCGGCGCGTTCAGCAGGACATCCCACCAGAGGACGTGGACGAAGACGCGGGTGACGAACCGGCGCACCTTGCGGTAGCGCTTGAAATCGATCCCCGACAGCGCCATGCCGTCACCCTACCATGGGACCCTCGGGATAGAATCCGCAGCCATGCACCTCGGACGCCCTCTCACGCTGCTCGCCTTCGCCCTGCCGCTCCTCGCCGGCTGCGCCGGCACCGCCCCCTCGCCGTCCCCGGCGGCCCTCTCGGCCGACGCCGAGGCCGTGTCGCTGTTCGGCAAGCCGCTGGTCCCTCCGGAGCTGCCGCCGGAGGTCCAGGCCGACCGGGAGGCCAAGCTCGCCGAAGCCCGGGCCGCCGCCGAGGCCAGGCCCGGCGATGCGGACGCGCTGATCTGGCTGGGCCGGCGCACCGCCTACCTGGGCCGCTATCGCGAAGCCATCGAGATCTTCACCCGCGGCGTCGAGAAGTTCCCGCGGGACGCCCGGTTCCTGCGCCACCGCGGGCACCGGTACATCACCCTCCGCGACTTCGACCGCGCCGCCGCCGACCTCGAAGCGGCGGCGAAGCTCGTCGCCGGCAAGCCCGACGAGGTCGAGCCGGACGGGCTGCCCAACGCCTACAACATCCCGACCAGCACGCTTCAGTCGAACATCTGGTACCACCTCGGGCTGGCCCACTATTTCCAGGGAGACTTCGAGGAGGCCCTGCGCGCCTACCAGGAGTGCATGAAAGTCTCGGCCAACCCGGACATGCAGGTCGCCACCAGCCACTGGCTCTACATGACGCTGCGCCGCCTCGGCCGGGACGAGGAGGCCGCCGCGGTGCTCGCCCCGATCCGCCTGGACATGAAGATCCTGGAGAACGCGGCCTACCACAAGCTGCTGCTCATGTACCGGGGAGAGATCTCGCCGGAGGCGCTGCTCGCCTCCGCGGTCGAGGGAGACTCACTCGATCCGGCGACGCTCGGCTACGGCGTGGGCAACTGGCACCTGTACAACGGCCGCCGCGACGAGGCCGTGAAGGTTTTCCGGGACGTCCTGGCCACGGGCCAGTGGGCCGCCTTCGCGTACATCGCCGCCGAGGCGGATCTGAAGGCCTTGGGGGAGACGCCGTGACGGCCGAGCCCGGCGAGGTCGCGCTGCGCCCGCTCGAATCCGTGGAGGACTACCGGGCCTGCGTGGAGCTCCAGAGGGTCACCTGGGGCCGCGACTTCTCGGACCTGGTGCCGGCGAGCATCCTCAAGATCAGCCAGAAGGTCGGCGGGATCGCGGCCGGCGCCTTCGCCGCGGACGGCCGGATGCTCGGCTTCGTCTGGGGCCTCACCGGAGTGCGCGACCGCCGGCCGTTCCACTGGTCGCACATGCTGGCCGTGGCGCCGGAGGGGCGCGATCTGGGTCTCGGCACCCGGCTCAAGCTCTTCCAGCGTGACCTGCTCCTGCCGCTCGGGATCGAGGAGGTCGAGTGGACCTACGATCCCCTGGAAGCGCGCAACGCCCATCTCAACCTCAACCGGCTCGGCGCGGAGGTCAAGGAGTACGTGGAGGAGATGTACGCCGACGAGATGGGGAGCGAGCTGGCGCGGGGGATCGGCACCGACCGCTTCATCGTCTGCTGGAAGATCGCCAGCCCGCGCGTCGAGGAGGTGATCGCAGGGCGTCTTCAGGCCGATCCGGAGAGGTTCCAGGATACCCCGGCCGTCGGCCTCGAAGCGGCGGAGGAGGGGAGCCCCCTGCCCGACGCCCCGCGCGTGCGGGTGGAGATCCCCGCCAGCATCCAGGACGTCAAGAGCGAAGACATCGACCGGGCGGCGGTCTGGCGCGGCGCCACCCGCCGGGCGTTCCAGCACTATTTCGGGCGTGGCTACCGGGTGGAGTCGTACATCCGGGACGGCGACCGCCGCTTCTACGGTCTTATTTTGAGAGAAACTGCGAGAGAGGGCTCATGATCGAGATCCGGAGCATCACCCTGCGCGAGATCGCGCTCACCCTGAAGGAGCCGTTCCAGATCTCCTCGGGCACCCAGTCCCATCGGCGCATCTTCCTGATCCATCTCCAGGGAGTCGACGGGGCTGAAGGCTGGGGGGAGTGCGTAGCCGGCGAGGGGCCGAACTACAGCCCCGAGACCATCGAGACGGCCTGGCTGGCCCTCCGCGAATGGATCGCGCCGCGGGTCCTCGGCCGCCGGTTCCGCGGACCCGAGGACATCCATCCCGCCCTGGAGGTCAACTTCCGCGGGCACAACATGGCCAAGGCCGCCGTCGAGATGGCCGCCTGGGAGATGGCCGCGCGGATGGAGGGCGTGTCGCTCTCCCACATCCTCGGCGGCACGCGCGACCGCATCCAGGTCGGCATCTCGCTGGGCATCCAGAAGAGCCCGGAGGCGCTGGTCGAGAAGGCCCGGGGGGCGCTGGAGCGCGGGTACCGCAAGGTCAAGGTCAAGATCAAGCCGGGCGCCGACGTCGAATACATCCGGGCGGCCCGCGAAGCCCTGGGACCCGAGGCGCCGCTGATGGCGGACGCCAACAACGCCTACTCGCTGGACGATCTGGAGGTCCTGCGCCAGCTCGACGGGTTCGACCTGATGATGATCGAGCAGCCGCTCGCCTGGGACGATCTGATGCGCCATGCCAAGCTCCAAAGGGAGATGGAAACGCCGATCTGCCTGGACGAGTCGATCACCAGCGTCGACCGCGCCCAGGACATGATCGACCTCAACGCCGGGCGCATCGTCAACATCAAGCCGGGCCGGGTCGGCGGCTTCGCCCAGTCGCGGGCCATCCACGACCTCTGCCAGCGGCAGGGCATCCCGGTCTGGTGCGGCGGCATGCTGGAGAGCGGGGTGGGACGCGCCCACAACGTCGCCCTGGCTTCGCTGCCCAACTTCACCCTGCCGGGAGACCTCTCGCCGAGCGAGCGCTACTGGGAGAAGGACATCGTGGTCCCCGAGTGGACCATGGACCGCGACGGTTGGGTCCAGGTCCCGGTGGACCGCCCGGGCATGGGCGTCGAGGTGGACCTGAACCGGGTGGAGGACCTCACCGTGCGCCGCGAGGATCTGGCGGCGAGGTAGACCGCCATGTTCTACCGGTTCCTCGCGGACCTGGTCGTCGTCCTCCACTCGGCCTTTGTGCTCTTCGTGGTTCTGGGAGGGCTCTTCGCCCTGCGCTGGCCCCGCGCCGCCTGGCTCCACCTTCCCGCCGCCATCTGGGGCGCCGGCATCGAGTTCCTCGCCGGCATCTGTCCCCTGACTCCCCTCGAAAACCACCTTCGCCGCCTCGGAGGAGAAGCCGGCTATTCAGGGGGCTTCGTGGAGCACTACGTCCTGCCGGTGCTCTACCCCGAAGAGCTGACGCGGGGAGTGCAGTTGGCGATCGGGACGTTCGTGGTGGTGCTGAATGTGGTGATCTACGCGGTGGTGTGGAGACGGCGGGCCCTCACCCCCCGGCCCCCTCTCCCGTCGCCGGGAGAGGGGGAGAAAGACAGGGCATGAAAATTCCCCCTCTCCCGGTGACGGGAGAGGGGGTTAGGGGGTGAGGGCCGCTTCGGAAGCGCCACCAGGAGACGCGGGCTCCCCGTGATACGACCCCGACTCCTCCTGCCAGGGGATCGGCCCGTGCCGCCGCATCTTCTCCCAGGTCCCCTCTTCGATCTTGATTCCCAGCGCGTCGGCGACACGGTTGACGTAGTTGAAGTATCCGGTCAGCGCGACGATGTGCAGGATGGCGAGGTCGTCGAACCCCACCGCGCGCAGCGACTCGACATCGCTCTCCCGCATGGCCCAGGGGGTGCGGGTGAGCTTGTCGACGTAGTCGAGCATGGCGCGCTCGCGCTCCGCCAGGTCCGCCTGGGTGTAATCGACCCTGAGCTGGTCGGCCAGGGTGTCCTCCCGGGACACCTCTCGGAGAAACTCCGAGTGGCTGACCGCTCAGTAGAAGCAGCGGTTCGCCGTGGAGACGACCGTGTTGATCATCTCCCGCTCGCGGCGGGAGAGCGGCGACGGGCCGCCGATCAGGTGCAGGCCCGCCGTGAACACGGTGCGCACGGCCGTGGGATCGAGGCTGTGCACCTTCACGATCTCCGCGACATCCTTGCCCCCCATGTACTCGGGAGGCATGTGGGGGCCGAGCGACTGATAGGCCTCGGCCAGCTCGGGCGTGAGGTCCGGGTCTTGGAACCCGGTCATCTTGATCCAGGCCATCGGACGCGCTCCTTTCATGATCCAAAAGCCCTCTCAGGATACCCGAAGAGGCCAGGTGAGGGGATTGGGAATCCTCCAGCGTCTCTTTGCATGGCGGGTGTGGCCATCCTCAACCCGCGCAACCCTGGAGGAAGCATCATGGATACAGTGGAATCTCCGTTCGGAATCTGGATCAACAAGCGCGAAGTGATGACCCTGGGCTATCTGTTCAAGCACAGCCTCGTCCCGAGCGGGGCGGGCTGGCGCCTGGAGGCGCAGGAGAAGGGGCAGCTCGTCATCAGCTTCCAGACCGGCTCGGCCGACACGCTCGACCTGGACCCGGGCGATTACATCCTGGGCAGCGGCGACGATCTCTACGTGAAGCTCCAGCGCCGTCCGGCGAAGGTACCCCCGGGCCGGGGCGCCTGACCAGAACCCACAGCTCTGCTCGCAACGCTCGAATCAGGAGGATGCCATGACCGTTTTTCAAGACAAGCTCAATGCGTTGAGGGACAGCCTCAACCTCAAGATCGCGCTCGACGCGCCCGCGCAGATCGGCCAGCCGGCCGTGGCCCGGATCGAGAACCTGCCGGCGAGCCTGAGCCTCGTCGACGTCGTCACCGAGATCGTGGAAAGCAAGGTGCAGCTCACCTGGCTTACCAAGGACGTCATGTTCGGGACGGACGATCTCGCGCCGGCGATGCGGGCGTTCCATCCGGACCTGACGACGCTGAACAGTCTCGTCACCGGCCCCAAGACGGTTTTCCATCCCGGGAGCCTGCTGCCGATCGCGGGGACTCCCGGCCTCGTCGGACAACTGGTCGGCGGAATCCCGATCCCGACTACGGTCACCACCGAGATCCCGGTTTCGGTGAGCGTCGAGTGGCAGGCGCTCGACCATGAGGACAAGCCGCTCAAGGAGGTCAAGGAGAACGAGGAAGGAGGGGAGTTCAAAAATCTCGGAACCGCTCGGGACCGGGCCGCGTTCCTGTTCGTGCCGAGGGTTGAGGAGGACCAAGGGACGACGGTGCCGCCCACCATCCGGAAGATGCGGGCCACCGTCACCCTCACGGCGAAGATTCCGGCGGTGCCGCCGACCGATCCTCCGACTCCTCCGGCCACCATCACCGCCTCGGTCAGCCTCACAGTCTCCGTGCCGGTGCCGGCGCTGCAGATCCCCACGGTCATCGCGCTCTTCGTCCACGCCGGGTTCGACCTGACCACGCGGGGAGGCACCCACGGCAACGTCCTGCTCCTCCTCCCGCCGGAGTCTCCCTATCGCAGCCTGGCCTCGCTCCTGGGAGTCGTGGGCGCGCTGTCGCAAGCTCTCGACCTGCTGTCGGTCAATCTGCCCTCGCTGCCCGGCCTGGGCTCGCTGGGGTTCTTCGCCGGCATGGTGGTCCGCTTCGCGCGGACGCTGACCGCGCTAGCCGATCCCGCCTCGCCGGCGACCTTCCTGGTGCTCGCCAGCGGCGGTGAGCCGAAGCTCAGCCGCTTCGAGTTCCCGATCAATGGTCAGGGTGCCAACGACACCTTCGGGTCGCTGCTGCTTCTGGGTATGCCGGGCAAGGGAGCCATGTTCTTCAACGCCGAGGAGCACAAGGAGGACGAGGGGGTCTTCGGGGTGGCTGTGGTGGCCAACGGCATCGCGGCGGCGATCCCGTCCCTGCACGACCTCGTCGCTCCGCGGTCGCAGCCGAAGAGCATTCCGGAAAACAGCACGTTCCTCCAGACGCCGACCCGCGAAGACGAGAACTTCGGCAACCGGATCTCGTCCTTCGCGCTGCTATGAGCCGGCTGACTGTCGAGGTGCCCGGCTGGGCTCGCGAGCTGGCCCGCTGGGAGGTCCAGGCCGGGGAGCGCAAGGGCGCCCCCGGCGATCCGATCGAGGTGGAAGCGGGCCTGGTCCGGGTCCACCTCGACGCTTTTTTCGCTCGCTCGCCCATGGCGGCGGCGGCCCGTCTGGAGCTGTCGCTCGAGGTGCCCGAGAACGCGGAGGTCCGGGTCAGCCCTCCCCTGGACACCCTGCGCGCTCTGGCGTCAGGCTTCCTGCTGTAGAGGCCGCTCGCGGCGGAGCCAGGCCAGGGCGCCGAGTCCGAGGAGCAGGAGGAGCAGGCCCCCCGCCGCGGCGGCGGTCCAGGGCTGGAAGGCCGGCCCCCGGCGCCCGCCCGGGAGGGGCACCAGGTCGCCGTCGCCGAGGACGACCAGCCCGGCCCAGGCGTAGGCGGGGGCGCCGTTCTCGATGCGGTCGCGCTGCGCCGCGCGCAGGGCCTCGGCCACGCTCAGCCCCTCGCCGAGATGGGTGTAGAAGCGGTCGAACAGGGCCGCGCCGTCGTCGTCGCGCAGCGGCCAGAGGCTGGCCACGACCGTGTGGGCGCCCGCCTGGAAGAAGGCGCGCGCAATGCCCATGACTCCCTCGCCGCGGAGGACCGTGCCCGAGGCGCTGCGGCAGGAGGAGAGGACGGCGACGCGGCCGGCGAGGTCGAGGGGCACGATCTCGCGGATCTGCAGCAGGCCGTCCTCGGTGGCCGGGGCGGGGGTGAGCAGGACGCCGGAACGTTCGGGGTTCTGGTCGTCGAGCACCGCGTGGGTGGCGAAATGGAGGACGCCGAATTGTCCCAGCGGCGAGGTCTTCAGATAACCCTCCGACGCCTCCTCCCCGACGCGGAGCACGCTCCCGCCGCCGAGGTGCCGCACCGCGGCTTTCCCCTCCCGCCGGGCGTAGGGGAGAGGCCCGAGCTGGATGGGATCGGCGAACATCACCGCGCGCTCAGCCGCCGGGCGGACCGGCCGGCGGGCGCCGGCGCCCGGCATGACGGGGTCCGCCAGGGCGAGCAGAGGCTCCGGGGCCGGCAGCGGGCGGTCGTTCCTCC
>DASVEF010000226.1:0-15038 GCA_036380715.1 Thermoanaerobaculia bacterium
CGAAGGCCTTGATGCCCGCCTCGAACGCCGACTCGTCGGGGATGGCCCCGCCGGTGCGGATGCCGTCGAGGATGTCGCCGTGGCGGGTGCGGAACCACGCCAGCAGCTCCGACTCGAAGCGGCGGACGTCGGCCACCGGCACCTCGTCGAGGTAGCCGCGGGTGCCGGCGTAGAGCGACAGCACCTGCTCCTCGACCGGCATCGGCGAGTGGAGGCCCTGCTTCAGCAGCTCGGTGAGGCGCATGCCACGGTCGAGCTGCTGCTGGCTGACCTTGTCGAGCTCGGAGCCCAGGGAGGCGAAGGCCTGCAGCTCGCGGAACTGGGCGAGGTCGCCCTTCAGCGTGCCGACGGCGGTCTTCATGGCCTTGATCTGGGCGGCGCCGCCCACCCGCGACACCGACTGGCCGACGTTGATGGCCGGGCGGATGCCGGACTTGAAGAGGTCGTCCTCGAGGAACACCTGGCCGTCGGTGATCGAGATCACGTTGGTCGGGATGTAGGCCGAGACCTCGCCCTCCAGCGTCTCGATGATCGGCAGCGCGGTCATCGAGCCGCCGCTGTCCGGGAAGCGGTGCACGCGGTACTTGTCCTTGTCGGACAGCGTCGCCAGCCAGGCCTCGGCCTTGTGGCGGCCGTGCGGCCGGTGGTAGAGCCCCTCGGCGTCGTCCGGCCGGTGGTCGGCCGGCGCGGCGAGCCCCTCCGGATGCTTGAGCACGACCGAGCGGTCGCGGCTGTCCGCGGGCGTGTCCTTGGGCACCACGGCGTACTCGTCGCGCAGCTTCACGCTGCGCTCCAGCAGGCGCGAGTGGAGATAGAAGACGTCGCCCGGGTAGGCCTCGCGGCCCGGCGGACGGCGGAGCAGCAGCGAGAGCTGGCGGTAGGACTGCGCCTGCTTCGACAGGTCGTCGTAGACCACCAGCGTGGCCCGGCCTTCCGCGTACATGAAGTACTCGGCCATGGCCGCGCCGGAGTAGGGGGCGATGTACTGGAGCGGCGACGGGTCGGAGGACCCGGCCGAGATCACGATGGTGTAGTCCATCGCGCCCAGCTCGCGCAGCTTCTCGACGATGCCGACGACCGTCGACTCCTTCTGGCCGATGGCGACGTAGACGCAGATCACGTCGCCGCCGCGCTGGTTGACGATCGTGTCGATCGCCACGGCGGTCTTGCCGGTGCGGCGGTCGCCGATGATCAGCTCGCGCTGGCCGCGGCCGATCGGGATCATGCCGTCGACCGCCTTGACGCCGGTCTGCAGCGGCTCGTTGACCGGCTGCCGGCCGGCGATGCCGGGGGCCTTGTATTCGAGGGGCCGGCGGTGGGGCGTCTCGACGACTCCTTTGCCGTCGAGCGGCCGGCCGAGCGGATCGACCACGCGGCCGATCAGCGCCGGACCGCAGGGAACCGACAGCAGCTCGCCGGTGCGGCGGACCTCGTCGCCCTCGCGGATCTCCAGGTAGTCGCCGAGGACGACCGCGCCGACCGAGTCCTCCTCGAGGTTGAACACCTGGCCGAAAGAGCCGTTCTGGAACTCCAGACGCTCACCCGCCATGGCGCCGGTGAGCCCATAGATACGCGCGATGCCGTCGCCGACCTCGAGCACCTTGCCGACCTCGGAGAGGTCGATCTGCGTGCGGTAGCGGCGGATCTCTTCCGTGATGACCGACGCGATCTCATCGACTTTGAATTTCATGAATGCTCCTCGTTACGACTCCATGGACACACTGCCGCGATGGATCTCTTGGGAGGCGCGCCGCTCCAGGGCGGCGCCCATTTCCTTCAGGTGGGTTGCCACGCTGGTGTCGATCTTCTTGCCGCCGACCTCGACGACCATGCCCGCGATCAGGGAGGGGTCGATCGTCTCGACGAGGTCGGGCCGCCGGCCGGAGAAGCGGGCGATGGCCTCGGTCAGCCGGACGCGCTGGGCCTCGCCGAGCGGCACGGCCGTGCGGACGCGGGCGTCGATCAGGCCGCGCAGCTCCCGGTACTCGCGCCGGTAGGCCTCCGCGATCGCCCGCAGCGCGCTCAGCCGCCCCTTGCGGTTGACGACCTGCAGGAAGTCGACCAGGAGGTCGCTCATCCGCCCGCGAAAAAGCTTCTCGATCGTCCTTTCGCGGACCTCCTCGTCGACCAGCGGGCTGCCCAGGAAGTCCTGGAGCTCGGTCGTCCGGTCGAGGAATTCCGCCAGCTCGGCGAGCTCGCCGAGCAGCGCCTCGCCCTGGCCCTGCTCCTCGGCCAGGTCCAGGAGCGCCTTGCCGTACAAGCGGCCGAGGGCCTGGTTCCGTTCGCCTACGCTCGCCATGCGTTCCCGCCTTCGCGCGACGCCGCGGCGCTCAGCTCGTCGATCGAGTCGGCGATCAGGCGCTCGTGGTCCTGCGGCGTGAGCTCCTTGCGGATGATCCGCGACGCCAGGTCCGTCGCGAGGCGCGCGGACAGGGCGTAAAGCTCCTTGGTCGCGGTGTCGGTGGCGATCTGGATCTCGCGCTTGGCGCGCTCGATCGTCCGATCCGCCTCCTGGCGCGCGTCCTCCTCGATCCTGCGCTTCACGACCTCGGCGTCGCGGCGCCCCTCGTCGACGATGGCCGAAGCCTCGCCGCGGGCCTGGGCCAGCCGGGCCTCGTACTCGCGCAGCCGGCCCTCCGCCTCCTCGCGCTCCCGCTTCGCCGTCTCCAGCGATTCGAGGATGAAGCTTTCGCGGGCCTGGAGGTTGCTGAGGATCGGCCCCCAGGCGTACTTGCCGAGGACCAGGACCACCAGCACGAAAATCACGACGGTCCAGATGGCGTTGCCGATGTCGCCGGAGAAAAGGCTCGGCTCCCCATGACCTTCGGCGCTCTCCGCTGCCAGGGCCGGGGCCGCAAGGGCCAGAGTGAACAGTGCAACCAGAGCTCTCTTCATCATCAGCCGTACTCTCGAGTCATGCCCCTCCCTCGCCGGAGGGAGGGGCGGATCCAGGGGGAGGTTCCTACGTGAGGACCGCCAGCAGAGCGACCACCACCGCGAACAGCGTGGCGCCCTCGACCATGGCGGCGGTGACGATCATGGCGGTGTTGATCTGGCCGGCCACCTCGGGCTGGCGCGCCATCGACTCGACCGCGGCGGCGCCGATGCGGGCGACGCCCGCGCCGCCGCCCATCATCACCAGACCGGCGCCGATCGCGCCGCCCAGGCGGGCCGCGCCCCGGGTAGACAGGAAATAGGAGGCCTCATCCACAGCCCCGGCCGCACCCGGCGCCTGGGCGTGGGCCGGCACGGCCGACGCGAACATCAGCACGAAACCGGCGAAGATCATCAACAACGCGATTCTGGCAGTCCTCTTGTTCATCGGGAGAATGTCCTTTCCTTTCCTTTCGGCCGCCGTGCGAGGCCGGCAGCCCCTCGTCGTTCGCCATCGCAGCTACGCCTCATGACCCGAGTGCCCCGCGCGTTCCGGGCATGGCGAAATGGATTCAGAATCAGTGCGCCGCCTCCCTGGCATGGTGCCCCTCTCCGTGGTCGTCATGGTGGCCCTCATGATGAAAAACCACCGACTGGCCGATGAAGAGGGTCGTCAGGAAGGTGAAAATGAACGCCTGCAGGAAGGCGACGAAAATCTCGAGCATCGTGATCGCCACGCTGCCGACGACCACCGGCACCGCGATCGCGAAGCCGCCGCCCGCGCCCATCGACGCCCCCGCCATCAGGATGAAGCTGAGCAGCACGGCCAGCAGGATGTGGCCCGCCACCATGTTGGCGAAGAGACGGACGGCCAGCGCGAAGATGCGCGCGCCCAGACCGATGATCTCCACCGGGATCAGCAGCGGAGCCAGCCACAGCGGCCCGGGGCAGAAGTGCGCCAGATAGTGCTTGCCGCCCAGGCGCAGGCCGTTCACCACCATCATCACCATCGTGAGGATCGCCAGCGTGCCGGTCACGAAGACGTTGCCGGTCGCCGTCCCTCCGAGATGAGTGCCGAAGACCGCCGAGATGGCGGGGATGGGCAGCAGGCCGAGAAGGTTCATCGTCAGGACGAAGAAGAAGACGCTCCAGATGTACTTGATGAAGCGGTCCGTGTGCTCGCCCAGGTTCGGCTCCGCGACCTCCTTGCGGAGGTACTGGCAGAGCGCCTCGAAGAAGTTGGCGAACCCGGTGGGGACCAGCCGGCCCACGCCGTCGGCGGAACGCCGGCGCCGCACCAGCACCGGCACGATCAGCATCAGGATCAGGCCGGCTACGATCATCATCACGATCTGGTCGGAGAGCAGCGTGATCTTCCCCTCGGGCGTGAGCAGGCCGTGGGGGGCCGGCATCTGGACCAGCGGATGCTGGGTCACGTGCTCGAGCGGGGAAGCAGCCATCAGAAAAGCAAGCATCATCGAGTCTCCACGTTCTTCCCGGTCCCCTGGCTCCGCAGGGCGTACCAGACATCGACTCCAAGCAGGGCCACGTAACTGATCGCGATCCACAGGAGCAGCGGCACCAGGGGGAACCAACCGCTCAGGAAGGCGACGGCCCCCAGGATCACCACGGCCGCCAAGCGGATGGCGGTCGAGGCTCCGAGCCGCGTCACCAGCGCTGCAGGCGTGCCTCCGCGGATCAGGGCGGTCGGCAATCCTCCGAGCACCGAGGCCAGCGCTCCGATGGCGCACCCGGCGAGCAGGGCGGGGATCGCTCCCTCACCCCCCAGCCGCCGGGTCGGCAGATATCCCAGCAGCGCCACGACCACCGCGACGGCGACCACCCACGCCACGAACCGCAGATACTCCGCGGTGGGCGTCGGGCGTCCGGTCATCGTCGCTTGCCGTGGTTCGTCGTCTTCGGACCGCTACCGGCTTCTCTGGATGCGAGCAGCGATTGGCGGATCAGGTTGTACATCCCACCGACGAGACCCAGCAGAGCCCCGACGAGCAATCCCCAGGGTTCCGTCTGGAAATGCCGATCCCACCAGTATCCAATCAGGGTGAAACCCGCGACCGCGGCGACAAGCTCGAAGCCGATTCCGGACAACCGGACCCAACTCGCTCGTTGTTTCGAATCGTCAGCCATCGCGGGAAAGCCCGGCCACACCCTTCTCCTCGGCGGGCGCAGTGTAGCACAAGTCCAGCTCGCTTGTGCAACTCGTCACAAGCTCGAATTGGCCTATCCGGGGATGATGGGGAGCAGCGGCCGGCGCGCCGCGTCGTCGAGGTCGTGCGGCACCGAGATGTGGCACTCCAGGATCACCCGCTGGCGCTCCACCATGTCCGCCAGGGTGGTCGTATTGAGGATCTTCTCGATGGCCTGCTTGACCTCCAGGAAGACCTCGCGGATGGCGCAGTGCTCGGGGCCGACGCCGATGGTGCAGGGGAGCGCCAGGATCTGGTCGATCGCGGTGGTCTGCCCCTCCAGCGTCATCAGGACGTGGCGCAGCGTGATCTCGGACGCCGGGCGGTTGAGGGTGTGGCCCCCCTGAGGCCCGCGGTTGGAGTGGATCAGCCGGTCCTTGGAGAGCAGCGCCAGGATCTGCCGCAGGTAGGGCTCGGGGATCCCCTGGTGCCTGGCGATCTCGTGGCTGGTCACCGGGCCGCGGTCGCAGTGCATGGCGATGTAGAGCATCGCTCGGATCCCGTATTCACCTTTGGTGGAGATCTTCATGAGTGCTGCGCCAGTTTAGCACAAGCCCCGCCGGCTCTCGACCCGCCCGGCGCCCAGCAGCGCCGGCAGGGACGACAGGTCCCGCAGGTCTCCCGAGCCCCGCTGCCGGTCGAGCAGGAGGGCGCGCATCCCGGCCCCCATGGCGCCCTCGAAGTCCTCCAGCCGTCCATCGCCGACGTGCAGCGCCGCCGCGGGCCGCACCCGGAGCTGGGCCAGGGCTTGGCGGAAGATCCGGGGATCGGGCTTCTCCACGCCCACGGCCGAGGAGAAGACGATGGCGTCGAGGAAGTCGGCGATCCCCAGCTCCTCCAGCAGCGCCGGCAGGCGCGGGTCCCAGTTGCTGACGACGCCGATCCGCAGGCCGTGCGCCTGGAGCGCGGCCAGCGCGCCCGGCACCTCCGGATAGACCTCCCAGGCCTCGGCGGTGGCGAAGCGGTGGAAGAGCTCGGACGCGGCGAAAGGCGAAGGCGGCGGCGCCTCCAGGCGCTCGCAGAAGCGCTCCAGGAACCGCTTCCACCACCCCCTCGGGCCTTCCGGGTGGGCGGTGAAGCGGTCGCGGCCGGGCTCGGCCAGGCAGGCGAGCTCCTGCCAGACCTCCCGCACCAGCCGGCCCGCCTCCGCGGGCTCGACCGCGACGCCGTGCCGCCGCAGCACCTCGGAGTACAGGTCGCCGAGCCGGGGGGAGTGGATCAGGGTATGGGTGACGTCGAAGGTTACTGCCTGGATCATAGGAACACCCAGTCCCAGGATACTCCACTCGCCGTGATAATTTGGGCGGACGATGCGCTCCCTTCTGGCGAGATCCGTCCTCGCGCTCCTCCTCTTCTCGGCCTGGCTCGCCCTGCTGTTCAGCGGCCTCGCGGGAGGCGGCGCGGTCCACCTGCTGCTGGCCGGAGCGCTGGCGCTGTTCCCGTGGCGGGCCCTCACCCCCTGGCCCCCTCTCCCAGAGGGAGAAGGGGAAGCTCAGCAGAAAATGCTGTCTTCTGAGCCCCTTTCAGAATTTCACCCCTCTCCCTCTGGGAGAGGGGACGGGGGTGAGGGCTCCGGCGGCGAGGGCTTCTAAGAAGAGAACGCCTCGACGGGATTCTCCAGGATTCCCACCCCCGGAATCTCCACTTCCACCCGGTCGCCCGGCGCGAGCGGGCCGACTCCGGCCGGCGTGCCGGTGAGCAGGAGGTCCTCCGGCTCCAGGGTCATCATGCGCGAGGCGTAGACCAGCAGGTCGACGATCCCCCAGGCCATCTCCCGCGCATGGGCGCGCTGGCGCTCCTCGCCATTGACGCGGGTGATCACTTCGAGATCTTCCAGAATATTCTCCAGGTCTGGGCTGACCCGGATCGCCGGACCCAGCGGGCAGAAGGTGTCGAACGACTTGGCGCGGGAGAAGCAGGGGTCCTTGCGCTGCAGATCGCGCGCGGTCACGTCATTGGCGCAGGTGACGCCGAGGACGGCCCGGCGTACCTCTTCCGGCGAGGCCCGGCGCAGCCGCTCCCGCAGCACCACCGCGATCTCCCCCTCGTACTCCACCCGCTCGCTCTCCGGCGGCAGCACGACCGCGTCGCCGGGGCCGATCAGCGAGGAGATCGCCTTCAGGAAGATCACCGGCTCCGACGGCATCGGGTTGTTCAGCTCCTTGGCGTGCTCCCGGTAGTTGCGGCCGATGCCGACGATCTTGCCGGGAGCGGCCGGCGCGAGCAGCCGGCCCGGCGCCACCGGATCGCCGAGGTCCCAGGCTTCAAAAGGAGTGCGGAACGGATCGGAACGCAGGGAGCGGAGAGGGCCGCCAGGGGTGCGGGAGACCGCGTAGCCGGAGGCGAGGCGATGGAGGTGCATGGCGCGTATTGTAGACGGGCGTTGCGGAAGAGCATCTGGCTCTGGGAAATTGAGCTGTTCAGCTTGAGCTTCCTAACGTAAAGTGCCATACTAAGCAAGTGGCGAAAACTTGTACCCGCGGAGGTATCCCACCGAGCTGGCCAGGCGTTCTGGCAGCCGCTTTCCATCCCACCTTGATGGAGCCGCAAGGGCTCTAGGAGGTCCGCACATGATCCGACGTCTTCCAATCCTCATCCTGTCACTGCTTCTGCTTACATCCTCTGCGGCCTTGGCCAATCAGGCTGCGCTCGTCATCGATCTCGGTAATCGAGTGATCACAGAATGCGTGGAGTTCGAGGGCCCTGTCACTACCGCGTTCGAGCTGCTTGAGCTTTCGGGGCTCAATTTCACGTTCCAAGAGTTCAACTTCGGAGCGGCAATTTGCAGCATCCAGGCCACGGGCTGCCAGTTTCCACAAGAGAGTTGCTTTTGCCAGTGCACTGCGACCTCGCCATCCTGTCTGTTCTTCTCCCTTTTCTTCCTGCGGCGGGGCGAGTTCGTGTCCTCCAATGTCAGCGCGTCGCACCTCATCGTGCACAGCGGTGACGTCATCGCTTTTTCCTTCGGTGGGGGTACAGCGCCAGAGGTAGTAACCTTCGAGGAGGTCTGCGGCACCCAGTAGTCCAGCGTGCAGTTTCCAGGCGCCACGGGTTCCCCGTGGCGCCTCCGATGAAAGTGCCCTACTGAGAAAATGATTCTCTCTAACCGCAACGGAGCCGCGCAAGGGCTCTAGGAGGACCGCAGATGATTCGGCTTTGTCTATTCCTGATCCTGTCGCTGACCCTGCTCACGTCCCCTGCTGCATTCGCCAACCAAGCCGCGCTTGTCGTGGACCTCGGCAATCGAGTGATCACAGAATGCGTAGAGTTTGACGATCCTGTCATCAATACGATCGAGCTGCTCCAGCTTTCAGGGCTAGATTTCACTTTCGACGACTCGTTCAGGTTCGGAGCGGCGGTTTGCAGCATTGAGAACACGGGCTGCCAGTTTCCGCAGGAGAATTGCTTCTGCCAGTGCTCTTCGACCTCTGAATCCTGTCTGTTTTTCGCGCTGTTCTACCTGCACCGGGGCGAGTGGGTATTCTCCCATGTGGGAGAGTCGCACCTGATGGTGCACAACGGTTCGGTCATTGGTCTTTCCTGGAGTGGGGGCACCGCGCCGGAGCTGGTGGCCTTCGAGGAGATCTGCGGCACCCAGTAGTCCAGACAGTACAGACGTCCGGTCAGGCGCCACAGGCCTCTGTAGCGCCTGACTCCGAGTGCAGCCTGGGGAGGCTCACTCAAGGCCCGGAGACTTCCCCCGCGGGCCACGACCACATCTGCCTCCTCCAGCTCACGAAACCAGGCGAGGATCCTCTTGGTAAGGCGCGCTCTCACCGGAAGATCAATTCAGCCTCAAGGAGAACTCTACATGCGCAGAATTACTCTCGTCCGTTTTATGCTGTGCCTCAGTTTCGCCGTCTTCAGCCTAGTTAGCTCGGCTCCAACACGAGCTACGGTCAGTTGCCCGATTCGCGAGTGCTCCGAAGCGGTCGCCTCTTGCAACGCGTGTGGCTTGTTCCTTCCGCTTCAGGAGGAACCCTGTGTAGACGGCAATGGCAACACTCGTACACGGGTCATCTTTAAGTGCTGCTACTACCCGGGCGGCCCCACTGGGGCTTGTACCCGATAATTGGCGCGCTAGGGTAGTGATTTTCGAGGAAATCCGCGGTACCGAGTAGTCCAGCGTCCGGTCATGCGCCTCGGGCCCCTGTGACGCCTGTTCTTAATCTGGAATATCTAGAAAAAGCGTCTCCGGTTCATGAATAGGGGCACATAACTCCCGCCTTCCGCGAGGAGGGCGGAGACGTGGGAGTGGTCCAGCCGGAGGTCGAATATTTCGCCTCTGGGGACGTCCAAGAGCGCTGCAAAAAGGGCTCGCAGGCTTCCCCCGTGGCCTACGGCCGCGACCACCTCTCCTTCCTCCAACTCACGGAACCAGGCGAGGACCCGCCGCGAGAGATCGTTGAAGGTCTCGCCACCGGGGGGTGCGAGCTCCCACCAGCGTTCTCCCCAGGCCGCGAGGTGGGGGCCATAGTGGTGGTGGATTTCGTTCCACGAGAAGCCTTCCCATTTCCCGAAGGAGAGCTCGCGCAGGCGCGGGTCAGGTATGGGCGCAATCCCGAGCTGTGCAGCCAAGATCTGGGCAGACTCGGCGGCGCGGCGCAGATCGCTGGTGAAGAGCCGGTCGGGAGCCGGGCCACGCCAGGAGGCCGCAAGAACTCCCATGCTCCTCGCGCCGCGGTGGGAGAGCGGAAGGTCCAGGTGGCCCACCGCTTTGCCTTCGCTTCCTTCCACCTCTCCGTGGCGGACTAGGTACAGCCGTTTCATGGCGCCAAGCGCGGGTGGGCCGCCAAGGCCAGCAACACCGAAAGCTCGACGAGCTGGTTGGCCGTTCCCAGGCAGTCGCCGGTGATCCCTCCCAGGCGCCGTCTGAACACCAGCCCCGGGGCGATCACGGCAACCAGGGCAGCAATCAGGGCAGGGATTGCCGCCCAGCGCAGGATCGGGACGGTGATCAGGCCGGCGACGACGGTGCCGGCGGCGAGGCGGCCGCCGCTGACCCGGCCGACCAGGGGGAGAGCCATCCCGCCTTCGGGCCGGGCATAGGGCATTCCCCACATCAGAGGCAGGCTCGACCAGCGGCTCAAGATATGGGCGGCAACCAAGGCGGCAAGGGCCCGCGTCAGGGGCAGGGTCGCCAGGGCGGCGAGCTTGCCGAAGACAAGGAGGATCAGGGCAAAAGCGCCAGAGGAGCCGATCCGGCTGTCCTTCATCACAGCAAGGATCCTCTCGCGGTCCCGGCTGGCGGCGAAGCCGTCGAAGACATCCGCCCAGCCGTCCTCGTGGAGCCCTCCCGTCACCCAGGCCACGGCGGCCAGAGCCAGGATCGCAGGCACCGGGCTGGACCAGAGGAGGTCTGCCAGGAAATAGACTGCAGCGGCGAGGAGCCCGACAATGAGTCCCACGAGCGGGAAGTAGGCTGCCGAGCGCGCCAGCCACTCTTCTTGGAACTCGGCCAGATGGGGAGCAGGGAGGCGGGTCAGCAGGGTCAGCGCGGTCCAGAAGAGCCGCCCCTCCTGGATGATCCGACCTTTCACGGGGAGCCCTCGCCGGCCCGGTCCGAAACACCGGCCTGGGAGAAGGTAGCCATCTCCCGCAGGACGGCCGCCGCCGCCTTGAGGAGGGGGAAGGCCAGAGCGCTGCCGGTCCCTTCACCCAGGCGCATGGCGAGGTCGAGCAGGGGCTCGCCGTCGAGGGTGGTGAGGGCCAGCCGATGGCCGCTTTCGGCAGAGCAGTGGGCAAAGAAAAAGGCCGGGCGAATCGTCGAGTCGAGACGCACCGCCGCAAGGGCAGCCACCGTCGAGATGAACCCGTCCACCAGGACCACCCGACGCCAGCGGGCAGCTTCCATCGCCGCCCCGGCCAAAGCTGCGATCTCGAGGCCGCCCACAGCCGCCAGAGCGCTTCGGGGATCGCCGAGAGAAGGACCGTGGAGCTCCAGCGCGGCTTCCACGACGGACCGTTTCCTGGCCAATCCCTGGTCGTCGACGCCGGTGCCCCGGCCCACTGTGTCGTGTGGCGGAGCACCGGTCAGAGCTGAGAGAAGGGCGGCGGCGGCGGTGGTGTTGCCGATGCCCATCTCGCCCAGCCCAACAGCGTCGATCCCGCCGTCCACGGCCCGGCGCACGGCCGCCCGGCCTGCTTCCAGGGCAGCCTCCAGCTCCTCGGAGGTCATGGCCGGCTCGCGGAGGAAATTCCGGGAGCCGCAGCGCACCTTGGCTGCTACGACACCCGGCAACGACGGAAGCCCCGCGTCCACGCCGACATCGATCACTTCCACCTCTAGCCCCAGCGTGCGGGCGAGGACGGTGATGGCGGCCCCGCCGGAGGCGAAGGTCCGCATCATCTGGGCCGTCACCTCCCGGGGATAGGCGCTGACCCCTTCGGCCGAGACCCCGTGATCGGCGGCGAAAATCAGGATGCGGGCCCGCTCCAGCCGGGGCTCAAGAGTCTCCAGGAAGGCTGCCATCTGGATCGCCACGGACTCGAGCCTGCCCAGGGAGCCGGGCGGCTTGACCTTGTCGTCCATGGCTTGCTGCGCTTTCTCCCACCAATTGCCGGACATGACAAAGATCCTCTTCACCCACCCTCGGCCGCAGCGCAGGGAGGGACCGGCAGCACCATGGAGGCCTCGCAGCGGGGATGGGAAACCGCCACCACCGAGATGCCGAAGGTCTCGCGGATGAGCTCCGGCGTCAAGACATCCCGGGGAACGCCCTGAGCCACGGTGCGCCCCTGGCTCAGGAGGATGGCCCGGTCGGCAAACAGCGAGGCGAGATTGAGGTCGTGGACGGTCAACACGACGGCGACCCCCTGCTCCCGGCTCAGACGGCGCAGGAGATCGAAGAGCTCCACTTGGTGGCGCAGGTCGAGGTGGGCGCCCGGCTCGTCCAGGAGCACGACTTGGGCATCCTGGGCCAGGGCGCGGGCGAGCATGGCCCGCCTCCGTTCCCCGCCGGAGAGGGAGTTGAGACTGCGAGCCCAGAGATCCTCCAGCTCCACTTGCCGCAGAGCGGTACGGAGGGCTTCCCGGTCTTCGCTGCGATAGGGGAGGAACCATCCCCGATGGGGGACGCGGCCGAGGAGGACCACCTGCTCGACCGTCATCGGCCACACGGTGGCATCGGTCTGAGGAAGGAAAGCGACGTGACGGACGAACTTCCGCCGCGGCAGCCGCCAGATGTCCCGACTGTCGAGGGTCACGGCGCCCTTGCCGGGCCGCAGGAGCCGCGACAGGGCCCGCAACGCGGTGCTCTTGCCCGCGCCGTTGGGTCCCAGGAGGGCCGTCAGCGTGCCGGGCTCCGCCACCAGCTCGAAATCCCGGAGCACGGTCCGTTCCCCGTAGGCGCAGGCGATCCGGTCGGCGGCCAAGAGCGAGGTCACGGCAGCCCTCCTGTCGCCGCGGACCGACGCCTCAGCAGGTAAAGGAAGAAAGGCCCCCCAATAAGCGCGGTGACGATACTGACCGGAATCTCCTGCGGCGAGGCCAGGCTGCGGGCTGCGTCGTCGGCCAGCAGGAGGAGCAGAGCGCCAAGGAGGCAGCTCGCCGGCAGCAATCGGCTGTTGCGGGTCCCAACCACGAGGCGGGCGGCATGGGGAGCCACGAGGCCGACGAAGCCGATGATGCCCGCCATCGAGACCGCTGCGGCGGTGGTGATGGTGGCACCGAAGACGATCGCGGACCGAAACCCGATCACCGACAGCCCCAGGCTCTGCGCCTCGTCGTCGCCTAGGGCAAGAGCGTCGAGGGGGCGGGAGAGGAACCATAGCCAGAGCACGCCGGCCGAGATCATCGGCGCGCCGTAGCCGATCTCTTGCCAGGTGGCAGTGGCGAGGCCACCCAGAAGCCAGTTGAAGATCACCCCGAGGCTCTGGTCGTAGAGGATCATCAAAAGGGAAACTAGCGAGCCGACGACGGTGCTCACCGCGGCTCCCGCCAGCAGCAGGGTGAGGGGTGAAGCGTATGCACCGCTCCCCCCGAGTAGGTAGACCAGCGCCACCGCCGCCAGCGAGCCCAGAAAGGCGGTCAGCGGCAGGGCGCCGATACCCATATCGATCCCCCACCCGGCGAGGATCGCCAGCGTCGCCCCTAAGGCCGCGCCGCTCGACGCGCCGATGACGAAGGGGTCCGCCAAGGGGTTGCGAAACAGCACCTGGTAAGCGGTCCCGGCGCTGGCGAGGCCAGCGCCAACGAGAATCGCGAGCAGGATCCGGGGAAGCCGAAGCTGGAGGAGAATGGTGCGCTCCAAAGAGGTCTCGGGACCCGTAAGGATCGTCAAGATCCGTCCGGCCGAGATCTCCGCACTTCCCACACCCAGGCTTGCGACGGCGACGAGCAGGAGCGCCGTAGAGAGCACCAGGATGAGAGCGACGAAAGCGCGACGGCTCACCGTCGGCCTCCGCCGGGGGTTCCGGCCCTCTTGGGAGGAGAGACGAGGCGGGGGTGGAGCGCGTGGGCGAGGATTTCCAGGGCTTCGACGATCCGGGGCCCGGCCCGCGAGATCAGATCGCCATTGAGGATCACAATGCGTCCACTCCGGACCGCCTTGACGTCGGCGAGACCCGGCCGTTGTGCCAGGCTTCGCAGGTCCACCCGGTCGGCATGGTGATCCGGAGCGACGATCACCTCAGGATCGCGCTCCAGGACCGCCTCCAGGCTCACTTGAGGATATCGCCCAGGGAGATCTCCGAAGACGTTGACGCCGCCGGCAAGCTCGATCAGTTGACCGATCAAGGTCTGGCGGGTCGCGGTCATCAGCGGCCGGTCCCAGACTTGGTAGAACACCCGCGGCCGACGCTCTTTGGGCAGGGAGGCCACAGCCTTACGGATCCGCTCGATCCGCTGTCTCAGATCCTTGGCGAGACGCTCCGCCTGCGCCTCGCGGCCCAGAAGCCCTCCCAACCGGGAGACGGCGTTGAAGAGGTCGTCGACGGTCTGGGAGGGCAGCACCTCCACTCGCAGGCCCAGGCGGCGGAGCACCTCGACCGTCTGGCTCTGGCTGCCGATAGCGACCACGAGGTCCGGCCGGAGAGCAAAAATTCGCTCGAGGTCGATGCTGCCGTCTTCGATCCCTCCCATCTTGGGAAGCCGCTTTGCTGCATCCGGGTAGTTGCAGTACGTCGTGACGCCTACCACTGCATCGCCGGCGCCAACGGCGAACAGGAGCTCGGTCAGCGAGGGGGCCAGCGAAACGACACGGCCGGGCGGCTCCTGGGCGGCACGGGTGCCCCCGGGAACGGCGACCAGCAGAATGCCTATAAGAAGGCCTGCGACCGGGAGCCTTCGGGAGATCCGAGCCGGCTCCCTCATTCCGGCTCCCCCTTGAGGACGAGAGGCAGACCGCTGATCAGGAGGACCACCCGCTGCGCCCGCGCCGCGACCTTCTGATTGAGCCGGCCGAGGAGATCGGTGAAGGTCCTGGCCAAGGCATTGTCCGACACACCTCCCAGGCCAACCTCATTGCTTACCACCACCACTGGGCAGGGCGGATCGTCGATAACGCCGAGGAACGCTGCGACCTCCCCGAAATCCTCCAGATTCCCGGACAGACCCTCGGCCCCCCGGCGGTGGACCAAGTTGCCCAGCCAGACCGTGAGGCAGTCGACGATCGCGATCCCGGTGCCATCCGGCAGGCGTCCCAAGGCTCCCGCCAAGTCGACCGGCTCCTCAAGGGTGAAGCAGCTCTCCTCCCGCTCCTCTCTGTGATGCCGAATCCGGTCCCGCATCTCGTCGTCGAGGGGTTCGGCGGTAGCTACGAAGGCCGGCCGGACATGGCGCGCCGCAAGCTCCAGCGCATATCGACTCTTGCCGCTCCGGGCGCCGCCGAGGATCAAGGTGACCAAAGAAACGATCTCTCCCTTAGAGGGTGTTTGGAAAGTCCATTATGTGGCCAACCGGCCTAGCATCAGACGAACCATGGCTAGTCGGATCATTGTCTCACTGGTTTCTGCAAA
>DASVEF010000227.1:0-6700 GCA_036380715.1 Thermoanaerobaculia bacterium
CGCTGGCTGCGCGTGAGCAGGCTGTAGGCGAACTGCTCGGGATCGAGCCGCGCGTAGCGCCGGACGTTCTCGAACCACTCCATGGAGTTGCGGGCCGCGTTCTGGAGGCGCAGGGCCTCGGTCCGCCGCTCCTCCTCGTAAGCCTGGAGAGCCCGCGGGAGGTCCGGCTGCTCGTTGAGGATGCGGGACAGGCCGATGGCGTCTTCCATGGCGAGCTTGGTGCCCGAACCGATGGAGAAGTGGGCCGTGTGGGCCGCGTCGCCGATCAGCACGATGTTTTCGTGCCACCAGCGGGCGCAGTGGACGCGGGGGAAGTTGAGCCACGGCGCCGCGCGCTGATGGGGCGGGATGTTGGCCTGGAGGCGGTGCCCCTGGAGCCACGGCCCGAACATCTCCTCGCAGGCGGCGAGCGTGGCGTCGATGTCCATCCGGTCGAAGCCGGCGTTGCGCCAGGACGGCTCGTCGCACTCCACGATGAAAGCCGAGTACCTGTCGCTGAACCGGTAGGCGTGAGCCTGGAAGACGCCCGCCTCGTTCTCGATGAAGACGAAGGTGAAGGCGTCGAAGAGGCGCGTGGTGCCGAGCCAGACGTACTTGGCCTTGCCGGTGACGACGTCGGGCTGGAACCGCTCGGCGTGCCGCCTGCGCACCGCGCTGTTGACCCCGTCGGCGGCGATCACGAGATCGGCGCCGCCCAGCCCGAGAGCGGGAAGGTCGGAGTCGTCGCGCGCCTCGACGCCGAAGCGGAGGTCCGCGCCGAGCTCCGCCGCGCGGCGCTGCAGGATCTCGAGGAGCTTGACCCGGGCGATGCCGGCGAAGCCGTGCCCGCCGGATGTGATCGTCCGCTCCTTGTAGTGGATGTCGATGTCGTCCCAGCGGGCGAAGTTGTCGAAGATCTCCTGGAAGCTCTCCGGATCGGCGGCCTTGAAGTTGCCGAGGGTCTGGTCGGAGAAGACGACGCCCCATCCGAACGTGGCGTCCGGGGCGTTGCGCTCGAGGACCGTGACCTCGTGCGCCGGATTCGCCTTCTTCATGAGCAGGGCAAAGTACAGCCCCGCCGGCCCGCCGCCGATGACCGCGACTCTCACCGGCCGGATGCTAGCACGAGAACACCACGCGCTCACGGCCCGGCCGGCAGGCCGTGAGCGCGCGGGTAAGGCGCGTCAGTCGTGGATGAGGACGACCGCTTCTCCCCCGGGCCTGCCGTGCGCGGTCAGGGTGATGGTGTTGTCTCCCTCCCTCATCGCCGAAGAGATGTCGATCTCCCGCTCTTCTCCCTCTTTCCATCCGCCGAGTTGGAATTTTTCGCCGTTGACGTCCAGGCTCAGATGAGTCAGGCCTGGCGCGCCGTTCTGAATGAACACCAGGTGCTCTTGCCGTGGGATGTCGGTGAGGATCACGCTCTCCGGCTTGCCGGTGTGACGGCTCAGCGTCAACAGCACCGGATCGCAGAACGTATCGTTCTCGGCGAGATCCAGGATCTGCAGCTCGACCTGGGACCTCTTGGTCTTGTCGACCTTGGTCGCGATCACGACCAGCGGGTCGGTCGTCCCTTTCAGGAAGGGAGGGATGTCCACCACCGCGTTGATCTTCTCGGGCGCCGTGACGTCCGCCAGCCCACTATCCGCGTCCTGGACCGTGATTTCGATGTATGGATGCCCCGAAGTGTCGGTGCCGGAGCCGGTCAGGGCGCAGGCGGGTGGTCGCTTATCCTCGATCCATACTTTGGATACCGCGTCGATAATGACGCCATCCACCACGACTAGGATCGTGTCCACGCCCGGACCGCCGGTGTTCGCATAGGTGAAAGTGGCCCTCCCGAGGGCGTCGGTCTCCACGGTCTCTATGACGCCGGCATTGGGGCCGTCCACGATAAAGAACGTCACTTCAATGCCTTCCTGAGGCGGATCCAGAATGGCCGTGACGGAATGCATCTCGGTGGTGTAGTTCTCCGCCACGGGAGGGGTGACCTCGATCTCGCGCTCTATGGCCGGCCCCGGGGCGACCTGCACGACGGCGCTGGCCTTGGTGATGAACACCGTGGCTCCGTATTCGGCGCTGGTGCCGAGATACCGGTAGGTCACCGTCTCCGTGCCTAGCATGCCCGAGGCGACGGGGCTCGTCACATCGATCGGTTCGATCGAGATCGGGCTGTCCGGGATGCCGATAATATGGCCCGCTGAGACCCGCGGCACACCGGCCCAGTAGCCTTGATCGATCACGTCGAATGGGACCACGTGATTTTGCGTGTAGCCCTCGATATGGGTCACGACGCGGCCCCAAAGATCATTCGGAACTCCAGAGGAGAACCTGCTCAGGACATAGATCGGAATCGGCCGGATACGACCCCCGTCCGAGGGCTGGGCCAGGACCGTCTCCTGGAAATCGACCAGCTCGACTCCGAACGGGGCCAACCCTCCTCCGAGCACCACTTTGGCGGTGCCCTTGAACTGTTTTCTCGTTCCGTCCAGGGTTCTGGCGGTCTGGTCAAAAACGATCACCCCCTGGCTCGGGTTCAGGTCGGCCGGTCCGTTGTCGCTGACGCAGAAGCCCCGGGACGGAAGCACGTCGACAAACAGATCGCCCGAGAACGTGCTGACGAAGAAGTTGCTGTCGAGACACTCCCGGGACGGCACAAAGAGATTCGCGGTCGCCCTGGCCTCTTTCACCTGGACGACCGACCCTGGCTGTTGCGTGGTGCTCGCAACCTGGAGCGTGACCGTTTCCGAGCTTGCCGCACCAGGTATGATCTCTCCTACGCCGTCGGGGGGCACAAGGCTGTTCGAGGGGGCCCGGTAGATCGCCTGGCCGAACGAATGAAATTGCAGTCCGGTCAGCCATCCCGAAGCGATTACGTTGACCCTCTGTGGCGGGATCTGGCCGAGCTCCAGGTGAGTGGTCACCGACCCTCCCTGGTCTGAAGGGAGGCCTGAATGGAAAGCAGCCTGGACAAAGATTGAAACGGAGGGGACGACCTGTGTGGAAGACCCGGCGAGGGTCGTCTCCCGGAGCTCTTCCAACTGGACTCCGAAACCATTGGATCCGCCGATGACAGGGAGCCCTGGCAGGAGTCGCGCCGTCGCCTCGAACTGTTTCGTGCCGGCGAGCGGGTCGCTGACCGTCTCTTGAAACCGGATGACGCCCACCGCGGAGTCCAGATCCCCGGCGCCGTTGTCCTCCACACAGAAGCCGCCAGGAGGCGGCACAGAGGGAGAAAAGCCGTCCACAAAGCTGCTGACGAAGAACGTTCCGGGAGAGCAGGCCTGGGCGTGAATCCCCGAAGATCCAAGCAGGCCGAAAAACATCATTGCGAAAAGCATCACCGATGCGCGGAAGATTTGCATGGCTCAACCCTTCTGGTCGAAAAACGACCATTTTCAAGACGATCCGTGTTGTTGGTGGAGCCGGCACGGTCTTGCGGACCCGCCCGCCCCTCCAGAGCCTCATGGGACGCGCACAGGAATGACTGTCATGACCTCAATCGTATGGCGTGGACCTACTCTAGTCCGCAGGAGCTTTTTGTCAATCTTATAGACTGCTGTAAAAGGTTGAGTGTACGCCCATGCGCACTTGGGCGTCGGCCCGGAGGCCCGGAGCGATTTGGCCGCAGTCGGCGAGGCCGAAAGCCGGCGGCGGCCGAGGCCGCCGCCGGCCAGCGCGTCCTTGCGATCGAGCCGGGCCTGGACCAGCAGCTCGAGAGGCGCGGTGGATGCTCACGTCGTAGGTCGCCACGTCGGTCCCCGTGAGGATCGGCACTCCGGCGGCGTGGAGACGGCGGAAGTTCTCCCTTGGCCGTCTCCAGGTGCTCCGGCGTGAAGAAGGTGGGAGGAGCCGGGGTGAGCAGGCTCTGCTTCTCTTCCTCCGTCAGACGGAGCCTCCTGGCATTCAGCGGTCAGCCGTGGGCCGATCGCCTTGACTCCTTACTGCACCGCTGTACAATGGATGAGTACCGAAACGAGAACGCACAGCTTCTGAGAGGGCTCTCTCTGTCAGCCGTTTTTCCGCTGGGGGGCTCGGCTGGAGAGAGAAAGAAGTGCTCACCACTCTGACCTGCTCGATACTCAACCCGCTGGGCCGGCCTAGCGCCGGGGAGGAACCCTGTAAATGAAGAACAGGACTGTCGCGGTTGTCGTCGCCCTGGTGACCATGGCGCTGCTCGCCAATGGCCTGTTGTCCTGCAGGGCCAGAGAGGACAAGGAACCGGCTGCCGGCCCGGTGAAGGGCCGCGTGGCCGGCCTGAAAGGCTTCGCGCAGGACGAGGCCATGCAGAAGGGCGTCAAGCTGGCGTTCTTCGACCAGGCGCCGAACGAGCCGGACTACTTCCGGGGGATGGACGGCGGCGGCCAGTTCTCGCCGGCCGAGATCCGTGGACGCAACACCTGGATGATGTGGTCCGGTGGCAACGAGGCCTTCTGGGACTGGCTGGCCAACAACAGCTTCGGCACCTTCGATCTGTTGAAGACCCTCTCGTCTTATCCCTGCTCGCCCGAGCAGGAGCAGCGCGCAAAGGCGTACGAGCTGAATCTTCAGACCGCTTCCACGGAAGAGGGGTACGGCGTGGGCGCCTACGGCCAGAGCGGCTACGCCACGCCGCCAGGCACTTATGAGCCCGGCGACAAGGCCTACGGGGTCTGCGCGGCCACCATGTACCCGAGCAAGACCGGCCAGGCCCCCTTCCGCTACTACAGCCGCGACACCCGCTTCTGCTATCTGGGGCTCATCAACGAGCCCGGATTCGCAAAGGCCACCCAGCCCGACGAGTACGGGCTCTGCCTGGACCGCCCAACGGGACCGGCCGAGCCCGAGGAGAAGACGAAAATCTACGGCCGCGCCTCCGGTGTGCTGGGGCTGCGGATCTTCGACAATCCCAACTTCGACGAGAAGGCGAGGAAGCGGTGGATGGAGGCGATGAAGAGCGACGCCTTCTACACCGACCCGAGATTCTTCAACGACCGCAACCTCGTTCGTCCGTACCGGGTGGCCATGGCCTGCTCCTTCTGCCATGTGAGCCCGCACCCTCTCAGCCCGCCCGCCAATCCTGAGAGCCCGCAGCTCGCCAACCTCTCGGGCACCATCGGCGCGCAGTACTTCTGGTTCGGCCGCATCTTCGGCCCCAACGTGACATCCGACAACTTCGTCTGGCACCTGCTCGACAGCTCGCGGCCGGGCACGGTGGACACCTCCTTCATCCCCGCCGACAACCTGAACAATCCGCGGGCCCTGAACGCCATCTTCAACGTCAGGGAGCGGGTCGCCAATGGCGAGAAGAGGGCCTTCGAGACCTCGTCCGGCGGCGCGCTCGACCTGCCCGAGCTCAAGGAGAAAGGTCCCTCCTTCGGCGTGCCCCACATCCTCTGGGACGGCGCCGACTCGGTGGGCGTCGACGCCGCGCTCACCCGCGTCTACATCAACATTGGCGAGTACCACCAGGAGTGGCTCCGGCACATCAGCCCCATCGTCGGAGCCGGCAGCCAGACGCCGATCCCGGTGAAGGCGGCGCAGGAGAACTCGATCTACTGGCAAGCCACCCAGAAGCGGGCCGCGGACATGGCGGCCTATCTCACCCGGGGCGGCTATCCCATGCCCCTGGCCCAGGCTCCGGGCGGCGCAGCCATGATCGACCAGAGCCGCCTGGACAGGGGCAAGACCGTCTTCGCCGAGACTTGCGCCCGCTGCCATTCGAGCAAGCTGCCGGAGCAGCCGGCGGCCTCGGGAGTGCCCCGGCTGGGCGAGGAAGGGTGCATCGGCAGCCGCTACCGCGAATGCTGGGACAACTACTGGCGGTGGACCGAGACGCCGGACTTCAAGACCAAGATGACCGCGATCGTCAAGGCGCCGGATTTCCTCACCGGCAACTACCTGTCGAACGACGCCCGCATCCCGGTCGACGTGCTGAAGACCGAGATCTGCAGCGCCATGGCGCCCAACGCCATCGCGGGCCACGTCTGGGACAACTTCTCGTCGCAGAGCTACAAGGAGCTCCCGTCGGTGGGCAATCTCACGCTCTACGATCCGGTGCAAGGCAAGAACCAGGCCCCCTGGCCTGCCCCGGCCGGCGGCCGGGGCTATACGCGGGTACCGTCGCTGGTCGCGATCTGGTCCAGCGCCCCCTACCTGCACAACAACGAGATCGGGACGTTCACCGGCGATCCTTCGACGAAGGGGCGCATGGACGCCTTCAACGACTCCATCCGCAAGATGCTGTGGCCGGAGAGGCGCGGCAAGTTCGTCCACCGCACCGACCGGGTGACCTATCTCAAGGTCTCCCCCGCCGCGCTCCCGAGGCTCTTCCAGCCGATCCTGGCCCTGAGCCACCTGGTCAAGAACGGGATGGTGACGATCGGACCGATCCCCAAGGGCACGCCGATCAACCTGCTGTCGAACATCAACCTGGACAACAAAGACCCGCGGTTCAACCTGAGGAGGCTGGCCGATACGCTGGGCAAAACCGGTCGGGACCTGCTGCGGATCAAGAAGGAGAAGCTGAACGAGCAGCAGGCCACGGAGCTGTTGAAGAGGAACGTCCCGGGGCTCCTCTCGCTGAGCGCCTGTCCCGACTTCATCGTCGACCGCGGGCACGAGTTCGGCAAGGATCTGTCCAACCAGGACAAGGAAGCGCTGATCGAGTTCGTCAAGACTCTGTAGACCGGAGGACGCGTGCAGCAGGAGTGGGAGTACATCGTCGTAGGCTCGGGGGCCG
>DASVEF010000228.1:0-50645 GCA_036380715.1 Thermoanaerobaculia bacterium
ACGGGCCGATCCTCCGGATGGACGTCGTACCATTTGAGGACCATCCCGGGAAGCTCGAGCGATGCGCCCGGCGTGACGCGCTTCGGGGCATGCCGATAGGCCGGATCGACGCCCAGGTCCGTTGCCAGGACCTGGGCCAGATGCGTGGTCTGCTGGAGCATGTCCGTCGTCCTCCCTACTGGAATGGATTTTCGTCCGCCGTCGGCCCGTAGAGCGACGGGACGGGCAGGTCATTGAGCCGCAGATAGACGGTGAGCTGGCCCCTGTGGTGCGCGAGGTGGTTCAAGGTGAGATCGCGAATCGCGACGTAGCGCGGCACCTCCACCATCACCCGGCCCTGCGCGGCCAGCCTCCAGCTCGTGGTCAACAGATGATCGTCGCTCGCATCGGCAAGGGCCTTGCGCGCCCGCGCCAACGCCTGGTCGAACGCCTCCAGGAGCTCGCGGTTCGTGTCGAAGCTACTGGTCTCGTACTCGCCCGGCGCGGCGAGGTCCAGCTCATCCTGGGTGATGATGGCATCCACCCAGGACACCATGGTCGCAACGAGCCCCGCGAGATACCCGAGGGGCATCGACTTCTCGTGGGGCTTCCAGTCATTGCGCCCTTCCGGGACGCGCTCCAGCGCGCGGCGAGTCCCGGCCGCCTCCCGATCCAGCTCTTCCAGCAACAGCTCGGCGATCTTCGGCATCGTCGTCCTCTCTTCCTTCGTTGACCACGCCCAACGCTCACGCTCGCTCCAACGATATCAGCAGCGGCGTCCCGTCCGGGGAGCGGAAAAGCCACAGCCCCCCGAACCTGTTTGGACGGAGCGCTCAGCGGTTGAACGGGCGCTCGTTGATCCAGTGGAAGCCCCGGGTCACGAGGAGGAGCTCGGGCGGCTCGGTCAGGAGGAGCCGCGCCCGGACCTGGTGTCCGTCAAACGATCCCTCCACGAACAGGACGTCCGGCCGCGGCTGCCGGTAGACGAGAGTCGTCTTCCAACTGGGATCCCCGCGCTTGCTGAGGACGAGCGTCCTCTTCTTCTCGTCGTGCACGAGGTTGTAGCGCTCGTGGGAGTCGCTCATGAGTTGGATGGTGAAGCGGCCGGGCGTGTTGAAGAACATCCGCCGCCACCGCTTCTCGTCCGTGACCAGCGGCGGCCGGACCTTGCCGTCCACCACCAGCTCCTCGACAGTCCACATCCCGTACAGCGGCGACCTGGACGCCGCCTCGCTGCCATAGTCCACCAAGTCCCTGTAGGACCCGTACAGCAGCGTGCCGGTCTCATACAGGATGAACACGGCCGCGAAAGCCGCCGCGGTGCGGGCGAGCCATTTTCTCTGGAAGAGCGGACGGACCTCCTCGGGCTCGGCCGGGCGGTTGAGCACGAGCATGTTGGCGAGGCGCCGTGCGTCGTGAGCCGCCAGGAAGACCGCCATGAGCAGCAGGTGCACGGAGAACTGCTTGACCGTCACGTCATAGCTGAGGTTCAGCATCACCACGTTGCTCATCACGCCGATGCAGACCAGCGCGCCGAGCAGGGTGGTCCGGCGGAGGGTGAGGAGCAGCCCGCCAGCCATTTCGGCCAGGCCGGTGAAGACGTTGTAGGCCACGGACGCGCCCATGAACGCCCACAGGAGCTCCATGGGGGAGAAGTCCCCGAAGGGCCGCATCAGGCGGTCCGTGTCCGGCGCCATGAACTGCGACGGGAAGATCTTCCAGGCCCCGTACTCGATCAGGGTCACCGCGAGCACGAAGCGGATGTAGACCCTCAGCCACTCGTAGAGCCGCGCGTAGTTGCGCCGCTTCCGGTCCAGGAGGGTCCAGATCAGCGCGGCCGCGATGGAGATCGCCAGGAAGCAGAAGATCTGGACGTAGGCGAAGACCGAGTCCCCGCCGCCGTGGACGGTGATGGTCACGTTGAAGACGTGTTTCGCGACCCAGGGCACGAGCGGTCTCCATAGCTGGAAGTACCAAGCGTCGACCTGGTCGATGTGGAGGTAGTACAGGGGGGACGGGAAGTTATAGAGGACCAGATACACGAAGGCGACGAGGAAGAGCAGCTTCTTCACGGGTCCCCAAGTCGGGCCGTCCGGCCGCAGGTCCTCCGCCGGCTGCACGTCCGGAGCAAGGTCATCGACAGCGCGGAGAGCCGGGGGAGTCTGCATCGTGGGGTCTCCGTCTCGAACGCGACAGGGATTTCGTCGATCTTACCCGATCCCCGCTCACGAAGAAGGCAGGAGATCTGAAGCCGGGTCGAGGAGCCAGCCTCTTCGCGGCACGGCGTCCCGTCTGGGGAGCGAAGAAGCCACGGCGTGCGAACAAGCGATCAGTCGTCGCCCGCGAGCAGGGCGCGGATCTCGTCGTCCTTGCCGGTCAGTTGCCAGCGGATCAATGACACCGGGATGACCCCGGCGGCATCGAGCTCGGCGAAGAAGTCGGAGAGCTTGAAAGCGCCGCCGAGCTGGTGGCTGCGCTCGGCCAGCAGACGCTCGATCTGGTATTTGCCCGTGATGTAGCTGCTGCCATAGCCGGGCTGGCGCAAATAGAGCTGTTGCTCGAAGCCGAGGAGATCGAGGTCTTTCCGCATCCAGCCGCGGGGGGTCCACTCGACATGAAAATCGCGCCCCTGCTGGAGGGTGAATTCGTTGGCGTGGACGTAGAGGGACCCCAGCCCGCGGGCGGCGCGCTGGGCCAGCATGATCCAGACGATCTCGCGCGCCCGCGGGTTGTCGTCGTAGAGACCGGCGTGCATCATCATCTCCTCCACCCCGGTGGCCAGACCCTCGGATCGGCCGGCGAAGATGTTGTACAGCAGGGGGCCACGACGGATCGGGCTGGGGTGCGGCTCCTCCCGCATGCGCGCCAAGTCCCACCAGTGATAGAAGTGGGTCCACAGCGTCATAGGCTCGTAGTGGATGGCGATGTGGAAGAAGTTGCGCGACTCGAGGGGCACGAAGGCCCCGAGGTGGGCGCGCAGCGCCGGATCCATGGAGCCGCGGATCGGCATGATCTCGTTCCGCGCCAGGAAGGCGAGATACTTGCTCACCGCCTGGTTGGCCCGCTGCGTGTACTCCTCGGGGGAGGCGATCGCGACCAGGGGCGGCAGATGCCGGTTGCGCTGCTCCTCGAGACGGAGGGAGGCGTGGGCGCGGTCGAGCTCCCGCCGCAGCAGCCGGACCTCGTCGTCCCAGGTCATCGGGATCAGGTGGACGTTGCGCAACGCCCAGGTGTAGTTGTCTTTGCCGATCCCCGACGGGCCGGTCTTCGAGGGCGCCTGCTCCTCGAGCCAGGCGACGAAGTCCTGCGTCGCCCGCAGGGCCGCCGTAGTGGCTCTGTCGAGGGCCTCGCCGGCCCCGGCGGTCCGCCGTTGCAGATCCTCGAGCGCCGCCACCTGGCCACGCATCGTCCCGATGCCCGTCAGCCAGAGCTCGCGGGCATTGCCCACCAGGCTCTCCCGCGCCTGCCGGAGCAGAGGCGGGATGGTCCGCAGCTCCGCGGCCAATCGCGTCTCATCCGCCGCCGCCAGCGGGAAGGTGTACGTCCACAGCTCGATCACGGCGTGGTGGGTCGGCCCCTCATGGGCCGGGGTGTCGCTCTGCCCGGTCCACACCGAAAGATAGAAGGCCGGGTCGCGGGCCCAGGGGCGGAGCACGCGGTGGTTGAAGTCGAGCCCGTTCATCTCGGCCCGCACGAGGTGGTAATCGACCTGCTGCGCGATGGGCCAGCCGCTCGGATCGATCGCCCGCAACCGGGCCTGGAAGGCGCGCAGCCCCTCGTGCTGAGCCGCCATGGCCGCCGCCCCATAGTCGGGCGCTCCATCGCGCCGCGGCGGCGGCTCGAAGGCCCGCCACTGCGCGAAGAGGGAGACCAGCGCATCGTAGCCCGCCGGTGCCTTCTGCGAGCGCACGGTGGGGGGCAGCAGCACCGTGAGCGCCAGCCCGAGGATCAGGGCGCGGCGTGAGCAACGGCGGGGAGCGTCAGAGCCCATGGCAGATTCCTTTCTCGCCACCGCAATCTTGTCACGGCTGCTCGGGATTTGGACGGCTGGCGAGCGCCTCGGCGGTCACCCGATGCCGTTTTGATCTCGCGGGTGTGTTGTCGGAGCTCGAAGCTCAGCCGCTGGCTGGCGACTCGCTGTCCGCAAGGCTAGGAGTGGACGACGACGCCGACCACAATTGCTGCATCGAGCACGATCCAGCCGACACAAGCGAAGTAGATCGTCTTGTCCTTCCTACGGAGACCGTAGACGAACCATAGGCACGCGGAAAGGAGATACGAGGTCCACGCTACCAGGGAGACCCCGGTGGCGTCGCGACCGATCCAGATCGTCAAGACCTGCGGCACTGTCATGAGCATCGTGGCGACCGAAAAAAACCTCAAGACCCTCTGCAGTCCGACATCAGCGTCAGAGTCGTGTGACTTGGCGATGGGAGAACAATCATGGAGAGGAATCGGCATCTTGCTCATTTCAGCGCGAGGGCCGCGCTTTTCTCGGCGATGCGGCCAAGCAGTGCCTGCCACGATTTCACGAACGCCTGCGTGCCGTCTCGCTGCAGCTGGATGGCGAGCGCGTCGACATCGATTCCGGCTTCGACGAAACGCGCCAGCACCACTTCGGCATCACCACCGTCGGCCGCCATCGCGCCGTCGAGCTTGCCGCGGGTGGAGCTGCCTGAACCATCAGCGCCTCCTGGGCACCGGATGGCATCGTCACCCCGAGACTCGCCTCGTGCGATTGGCGGCGAGGGGCGCCGCCTTCGCTGACGGCCCGCGTCGCTTCATCCTGAGGTACTCCCGCAACGCCACGGCATTGTTGTGCTGCTCGTCATGGGAGCTGTAGATGAGGGTCACGGTCCCGCGCCTTGCCGCGGACATGATCGGCCGCCACGCCTCGGGCGCCGAGTCGAGCTCGCGAAAATATCGGGCGCGGAACCGGGCCCACTTGTCCGGATCGTGGCTGAACCACTTCCGGAGCTCCGTACTGGGTCCGGCTTCCTTCAGCCACGCGTCCACCTGCAGCTTCTCCTTCGTGAGGCCGCGAGGCCACAAGCGCTCGACCAGGAACCGAACGCCGTCCTCGGGCGAGACCGGGTCGTAAGCGCGTTTCAGTTTGAGCACAGGTATGTCCTTTCTTGGCGGATTCCGAGAGCCGGACGGACGATCGTGTTCATGCTCGCCTCCGGTTCGTGCGCTAGGCAGGTAGGATCTTGGATCACGGCGCTGTTTTCCCGCTGACCTCTTGGGCCAGCAACTGTTCCAACATGTAGGGGAGGATCCCGCCTGCCGAGAAGTACGCCGCCTCAATCGGTGTGTCGATGCGGAGCACGAGCGGCACCTCGTCGCGCCGGCCGTCCCGGCGCCTGACGACGAGAGTTGCCGGCTGGCGTGGGCGCAAGGCCTCGCCCACCACCAGGTCGAATTCCTCCGTGCCGTCCAGCCCGAGCGTCTGTGCAGTGACCCCTTGCGGGAACTGGCACGGGAGGGTGCCCATGTCGATCAGGTTGGCGCGATGGATGCGCTCGAAGCCGCCTGCGATGACAGCGCGCACCCCCAGAAGGCGGGTGCCCTTGGCGGCCCAGTCCCGCGAGCTGCCTGCACCGTAGCCCTGCCCGGCGATCACCACCAGGGGCACGCCCCCCACACGGTATCGTTCGGCGGCGTCGTAGATGCCCATGCGCTCGCCGTCAGGCTCGTGGCGAGTCAAGCCGCCCTCGACCCCCGGCACCATCGAATTGCGGATGCGCACGTTGGCGAACGTCCCGCGGACCATCACCTCGTGGTTGCCGCGACGCGCGCCGTAGCTGTTGAAGTCTTCGCGGGCGACACCGTGAGAGTGCAAGTAGGCGCCCGCCGGTGAGCTCGGCGCGATCGCGCCGGCCGGGCTGATGTGGTCGGTGGTGATCGAGTCGCCGAAGATGGCGAGGGCGCGCGCCCCGGTGACCTCCGTTGCCGGGGGCCCGGCCATCGAGGAGTCGAAGTAGGGCGGCTCGCGGATGTAGAGCGAGGCGGGGTCCCATTCGTAGAGCGGTTCGCTCCCGGCGGGGATCTGGTTCCACATCGGATTCTGGTCGGAAAAGTCCGCATAGACGCGCCGGTACTCGGCAGGGTCGAACGCCGCCGCCAGGAGCGCGTCGATCTCTTCCATCGCCGGCCACAGGTCGCGCAGGTAGACCTCCCGCCCGCCCACGACGGCGAGCGGCTCGCGGGTGAGGTCGACGTCGATCCGCCCGGCGAGCGCAAACGCCACCACGAGAGGCGGGCTCATGAGGAAGTTCGCCTTCACGCTCTGGTGAATGCGGGCTTCGAAGTTGCGGTTTCCCGAGAGCACGCTGGCGGCGATGAGGTCGTTCTCCTCGAGCGCCTCTTCGAGCCCGCGGTCGAGCGGCCCCGAATTGCCGATGCAGGTCGTACAACCGAAGCCGACGAGCTGGAAGCCCAGGCGATCGAGGAACGGCTGCAATCCCGTCTTGCCCAGGTATTCGCTGACCACGCGCGACCCAGGTGCGAGCGAGGTCTTCACCCACGGCTTGACGCTGAGCCCGGCCTCGACCGCGCGCTTGGCGAGCAGGCCCGCGGCGAGCATCACCGCCGGGTTCGAGGTGTTGGTGCACGAGGTGATAGCCGCGATGACAACGTTGCCGTGTGCGACCTCGCAAGTGGCCGCCGGCCCGGTCGACGCGCTCGCCTCCCCCGGCCGGCTCGGAGTCGGCCGATTGTTCATCATCTCGGCCTCGGTGAGCGGATTGGTGTCGTTTGCCCTCCCGCCCGGCAACGCGTCGCCCGACTGCTCCCCGCCGCCCGGACATGGCTGCTTGCCATCTCCAAGCCGCACCGTCACGCGTCGGGCGATCTCGGAAGTCGGCTTGCCGTAGCCGTCCTCGGCGGTCAGCAGCGCGAGGAAGCGCTCCTTGAGCTGTCCCAGCGCGATCCGGTCCTGTGGACGCTTGGGGCCGGCAACCGATGGCTCGACGGCGGCAAGGTCGACGTCGAGGACGGACGAGTAGTCGCACTGGCCGGCCGCCGGCATCCCGAACAGCCCCTGAGCCAGGAAGTAGCGCCGCACCGTCTCGACGTGCTCGGCGCTGCGGCCGGTCGCCAGGAGGTAGCGGCAGGACTGCTCGTCCACCGGGAAGAAGCCGATCGTCGCACCGTACTCGGGTGCCATGTTCCCGAGTGTGGCGCGGTCGGGCACGGATAGGCTGGCGGCGCCCTCGCCGTGGAACTCGACGAACTTCCCGACCACGCCCGCTTGTCGCAAGAGCTCGGTGACGTGCAGGACGAGGTCGGTCGCTGTCACGCCCGCCCGTAGCCGGCCATGGAGGTGAGCTCCGACCACGTCGGGGAGGAGGAGGTAGACCGGCTGGCCGAGCATGGCGGCCTCCGCCTCGATGCCGCCCACACCCCAGCCAACGACCCCGAGGCCGTTGACCATCGTCGTGTGCGAGTCGGTACCGACGAGCGTGTCGGGATAGAGCGTTCCGCCCTTCTCGAGGACGCCACTCGCGAGGAACTCCAGGTTCACCTGGTGACAGATGCCAAACCCCGGTGGGACGATCCGCAGGCCGTCGAATGCCCGCGCGCCCCACTTGAGGAACCGATAGCGCTCGTCGTTGCGGTGAAACTCCATCTCCATGTTGAGGCGGAGCGCGTCGGCCTGGGCGGAGTAGTCGACCTGGACCGAGTGGTCGACCACGAGGTCGACCGGGACCAGCGGCTGCACCAGGGCGACGTCACGACCGCGCCGGGCCAGCGCCGAGCGCATCGCGGCGAGGTCGACGAGCAGCGGCACGCCGGTGAAGTCCTGGAGCAACACCCGCCCGACCACGAACGGCACTTCCGCCGTCCGCGTCGCGCCTGGCTGCCACCGGGCGACCTCCTCGACGTCCTCGTCGCGGATGCGCCGGCCGTCCAGGTTGCGTACTACGGATTCGAGGAGGACGCGGATGCTGACGGGCAACCGCGAGATGGTCGCGATTCCCTTTTTCTCCAGCAGCGGTAAGGAATGGAAGTCGCGGCCCCCCCCGGAGGGACTCTGTAGGCGTTGGCGGACGTCGATCATTGCCATCACTCATGCCTCGGCAAGCAAGTCCTCGGCCTCTACCTGTACGATGTGGGAGCGCACGGGCCGCCGCGCCGGTCCACGGAGCACCGCACCGGTGGTCACGTCGAACTGGCTGCCGTGGCAGGCGCACGTCACGGTCGTACCGTCCAGCTTCCCCATAGCCAGCGAGCACCCCGCGTGCGTGCAGGTGTCGTCGAAGGCGTACAGGCGCCCGTTCGCGTTCGCCACGTTCACTTTGGTCCCCGCCACGTCGAAGACGCGCATACGCCCGGCGGCGACGTCTTTCGAGTGGCCAACTCGTATCAACATGGGTCTTCTCCTTCGTAGAGGCTTGCGGTGCCGCATGGTTGCGCTCGTGCGCTCCCAGTGCATGATGAACGTACCGCACGCGGGCCGCAATGAGCCGTTCGTACCGGTCTGGGGCACGGGTGTCCCGGAAGCCAGGGTCCACTAGCCCGAACGGCGCGCAGCTAGTCGATGAGCCCGCGTCGCTGCGCGTGGGTGACTGCCTCGAGGCGGTTGTGGGTGCGGAGCTTGCGGTTGATGTGGTGCAGGTGGTTGCGGAGCGTGTGCGCGGAAATATCCAACATGCGGACGATGGTCGTGGAGCTGCGCCCTTCGGCGAAGAGCTTCAGGATGCGGCGCTCCTGCTCGGATAGCGGCTCGACCTGTGCGTGGTCGGACGAGTCGCTGGCAAGCGCAACGAACTGCCGGGCGGCTTCCAGCATCCGGTTCAGCAACTCCGCGTCGCGGCGGCGCTGGGAGATGTCTCGTGCCATCCGCACGAAGAGCCGGCGTCCCGAGCGCGGGGGGTCGAAAACGATTGTCGAGACGTTGACCCAGATCCGGCCGCCGGGCCGCGTCCGAACTTCGAGGTCGAAATTGGGGATCCCGGGGGGCATTCCGTCCCATCGGCGGACCGCCGTTTCAAGGCCGCCTGCGAGTGCTTGAGTGCCCAGGGCGTCACGGGCCCCGAGCACCTCGTGGATGTTGCGGCCGAGCACTTCCTCGACGGAATAGCCGAAGAGCTCCTCAGCGGCCTTGTTCCAAGAGCAGACCTCGCCGTCCTCGGTGACCGTGTATGCGGCGTCGGCCGTCTGCTCGAGCAACGCAAACAACTCCGCTTCCAGCATCGTTGTTTCTCGGCGCACCCACAAATGAGACAACTGTGCCTCTGCACGGTACGAACGGGCCATTGCCGCGTGCTGCCTTATGTCGCATCCTACGGCCGTGGAACGATGAGGTCAACAGGAACAACAAGCCGGGCATCCTGAAGGGAGCAGCACGTGAGAGAACCCGAAGAGATGTATCCTCGAGCGACTCGGGAGCTTGCCGAGCAGCGCAGCCGACTAGCGCCTGGGCCGGCCGAGGCCTTTCGAGTCTTCAGCCAAAGCGTTTTCGCTGACGGTGCCCTACCCGTCAAGATGAAGCACCTGATCGCGGTAGCCGTCGCGCACGTGACGCAATGCCCCTATTGCATCCGCGCCCATACCCGTGCGGCCGGGCGTCACGGGGCAACGCCTGAGGAGATCATGGAGGCGATCTGGGTCGCCGCGGAGATGCGGGCCGGAGGTGCCTACGCACATTCCGCCTTGGCGCTGGACACCATCGCACGCTCCGAGGGAGGGAAGGGCGAGCAGTTGTGAGGAGGTCGCCGGCCCTGGCCCGGACGCTCATGGGGAAGGCAGGAAGGACGGTATGAGCTGCAAGGTCGCTATCAATGGCCTGGGACGGATCGGACGCGCGATCCTGCGCCTGGTGATCGACCAGCCGGCGCTCGACCTGGTCGCCGTCAACGACCTCGTCGAGGTCGAGAACCTCGCCTATCTGCTGCGTTTCGACACGGTGTACGGGCGTTTCACGAAGCCGTTGACCGTCGAGGCCGGCGATCTGGTCGTCGATGGTCGCACGCTGCGGACTCTGCGCAGCCGCGACCCTTTGGATCTCCCCTGGAAGGAGCTGGGAGTCGACCTGGTATTCGAATGCACTGGGTCGTTTGCGCGCCGTGACGATCTCGAAAAGCACGTCATGGCGGGCGCTCGATTCGTTCTCCTGTCGGCGCCGTCGAAAGACGTCGAGGTGGAGACGGTCGTTCATGGTGCCAACGTGCGGGGAGGTCGTGGTGCCATCTTCTCCTGCGCTAGCTGCACTACGAACTGCATCACGCCGATCGTCGAGGTGATCGGCCGGCGTATCGGCTTCGAGAAGGCGGCGCTGACCACCGTGCATGCCTATACCGCGTCCCAGTCGATAGTCGACGGGCCAAACAAGCGCTTCCGTCGCGGTCGTGCCGGAGCCGCGAACCTGGTGCCATCCACCACGGGGGCTGCGTTGGCCACGACGCGGGCGCTCCCGCAGTACGCAGGCCTGTTCGATGGGATCGCGGTGAGGGCACCCATTGCCGTCGGCTCGATCGCGGACCTCACGTTCCTCACCTCGCGCAAGACCAGCGTCGAAGAGGTGAACCAGGTTTTCACCGAGGAGGCCGAAACGAAGCGCTACGCCGGCGTTCTCGGCGTGTCACGCGATCCGCTCGTCTCCTCTGACATCGTCGGCGACTCCCGCGCTTCCGTCGTCGATCTCGACCTCACCAGGGTCATCGACGGCGACCTGGTCAAGGTCATGAGCTGGTACGACAACGAGTGGGGCTATGCGAACCAGATGCTCCGCGAAGCTCTGTCCCTGACCGGAGGAGGGTAGTCGCGGTGCCCCAAGGAGAAGCAATTCCATTTGGTGGCGGACTGGAAGCAGCCCTTCCGCAAGGGGGTGGTCTTCTACCTCCGAGACGGCAGGGTGCGGGGGGTCCTGCTGTGGAACACCTGGGACCAGGTGGACGCCGCACGGTCGCTGATCGCCGAGCCGGGGCCGTTCAGTGCAACCGAGCTGGTTGGCAGGCTCCCGTCCTGAGGAGTAGGATGAGTCGGGGTAGGGCTGGCTAGGAGGAACTATGAAAGATCGCGCCATCTACGTCACGTCCAAAGATCGCGAGCGACTCGAGCTCATCGGCCAGATGACCGAGGCCAAGGACCGCGGTGACCTTGCCGACCTGGTCGACGAGCTGAATCGCGCAATCGTCGTCCCCGCCGAGGAGATCCCCGCGGACGTCATCACCATGAATTCGCGCGTGCGCCTGCTGGACCTCGACAAAGGCTCCGCGGTCGAGTACACCCTGGTGTATCCGGCGGAGGCCGACTTCGCGGAGGGGAAGATCTCGATCGTTGCTCCCATCGGAGCCGCGATGATCGGATACCGCGAGGGTGACGAGATCGAGTGGGACGTTCCAGGCGGCCGGCGGCGATTCAAGGTCGAGGCCGTCCTCTATCAGCCTGAGGCGGCCGGGGACACCCACCTCTAGCGCATGACCGGCCGAGTGCCCAAAGAAACCCGCCGCTTCCTCGCTGAAGTTGGGCAGGTCCTGGCGACGTCGCTCGACTACGAGCATACACTCCAACAGGTCGCTCGTTTGGCGGTGCCGCGCTTCGCCGACTGGTGTGCAGTCGACGTGGTGAGCGACAGCGGTGAGATTCAGCGGCTCGCCATCGCCCACGTCGATCCGGCCAAGGAGCGCATCGCCGCTGACATGGCCGCCCGATACCCGCCGGTTCCCGGAGCCGCCGCGGGCGCTTCCCTGGTGCTGCGGGAGGGGAAGGCCTTGCTCCTCTCCGAGGTCCCCGCGGCGTTCTTGCGCCAGATCGCACAGAGCGAGGACCACCTGCGGCTGCTGCGACAGTTGGGCCTGGGCTCGGCCATTATCGTGCCCATGGTGGCCAGGGGGCGAACGGTGGGCGCCATCACGTTGGTGGCTATGCAGTCGCGTGGGACCTATTCGACCGAGGATCTGACCTTCGTTGAAGACTTGGCCTCGAGAGCTGCCGTATACGTGGACAACGCCCGCCTGTACAAGCAGGCCGAGCTCGCGCGCGCGAGAGCCGAGGCGGCGGAAAGGCGGGCCGCATTTCTGGCCGAGGTCGGCGGCGTCCTCGCCTCCTCCCTGGACTACGATGTCACACTCGACAACGTCGCCCGGTTGGCCGTCAGCTCGATCGCAGACGTCTGCCTCGTGGACGTCGTCGAGAACGAGACGGGCTTGAGGCGGGTTGCCACCGCGCACCGCGACCCGAGCAGGGAGAGCCTGCTCGCACGAGCGCGCCCCTATCCCCCGGATGTGGGACGCAGTCCTCTCGCCCGCCCCCTCCGCACGGGCGAGCCGGTACATCTACCCGCGCTCACAGACTCGGACCTGGAAGAGATCGCCCCGACCCCTGACTACAAACGACTCCTCCGGGAGCTCGGTGTGCGTTCCCTCCTGTGCCTCCCGCTCATCGCCCATGGCAACAGGCTCGGGGTGCTGACACTCGCGATGGCCGAGTCGGGCCGCAACTTCGATCCGGCGGAGGTGCCATCGGCCACCGAGCTCGCCCGACGCGCTGCGTTGGCGGTGGAGAACGCCCGGCTCTATCGAGCGTCGCAGCAGGCCGTGCGCGCGCGGGAGGGGGTCCTCTCGATCGTTTCGCACGACCTGCGCAACCCGCTGGGGACGATCCACATGAGCGCCCGAATCCTGCTCGACTCCGTGTCGATTCCCGAGGATCAACGTGCCAAGCACCTGGGCGTCATCATTCGCGCCACGGAGAGAATGGGCCGGTTGATCCAGGACCTACTGGACTTTGCACGACTCGACGCCGGCCAGGAGCTTGGCCTCGACCGCCAAGTACACGAGATCGTGGGCATAGTGGCGGAGATGAGCGAGGCCTATCGACCGCAGGCGGACGCCAAGCTGGTCCGTCTCTCGTGTGACGTCGCTGGCGACTTGCCGTCGGCGTGCCTCGATCGCCTCCGGATCCTACAAGTCCTCGGCAACCTGATCGGCAACGCGATCAAGTTCACTCCCGAAGGTGGCGAGGTGATCGTCCGGGTCGAGCCGGCGGGCTCCGACATTCGATTCGTCGTTTCCGACACCGGCGCGGGGATCGACCCGAAAGACGCTGGACGTGTATTCGATCGCTACTGGCAGGCGACTCGAACCGCGCGGCTGGGAACGGGGCTGGGGCTGCCGATTGCGAAGGCCATCGTGGAGGCCCACGACGGCCGGATCTGGTTCGAGAGCACGCCGGGTGTTGGCAGTGCGTTCTACTTCACGCTGCCAGCCGATGGCTCGCCTGAGCGCGATCCAAGGGCCACAGAGGTGCCAGCCGAACATTCCAGAACATCCAGAGGACTTCCTAGCGCGGGCTCGCTTGCCCGCAACCCAAGCCATCCACCCGGCCCAACGGGCCGGTAGACTCCAGCCCAGGGCTTCTGAGGCCGCAGGCCGGTGCCCTGGGTCAACAAGCCCTGGGCTCCGTTCTCCCGGCCCGTTGGGCCGAGGTCGGGTGAGAAGGAATGTGCGTACCGCACCTAGATTCTCGAATGGAGTAGATCAGGACGAGGAATTTACGGGACGTCCCAGCCGCGCACGTCCCACCCAGGGGAGCAGCTCCTCCACCGTTTCTTCGAGCCAACGGAGCCTTTCGGCAGGCGTCATTTCAAGCCCCACCCGGATCTGTAAGTCACGGCTGCCCTCGAAGGTCCAAGGAGCGGAGGAACCCGTATCGTGAGCGAAAGGATCTTTGTCTTCGGGCATCAACTCTGTCCTTTCTCCAGTGGGCTGCCGAGGGATCAGGCCGCGTGCGCCGGGAAGCGGCCGGAGTGCGTCGGAATCCACGCCGGCAGGCCCCTGCCGCACGCCGCGCGTGAACCGACACCGCCCGACGGCGAACCGACACCATCCGGCGGTAAATCGATACCGCCCGACGGCGAGCTGACACCGTCCGACGGTGAACCGACACCATGCAACGGCGAACCGGCACCGTGCGACGGCGAGCCGGCACAGGCACGTGGCGAACCGGCACCGCCTGTCGGTAAACCGGCACCACCCAACGGCAAACTGACACGGCTCAGCGGCAAACCGGCACCGCCTACCGGTAAACCGACACTGACGACCGGTTAACCGGCACCGCCGAACAGTAAACCGGCGCGCACCCCATGGGAGCCGGCGCAACCGGTGGGCGAACCGGCGCCACCGCGAGCCAAGCCCTCAGGGCCTAGCCCCGATCTCTTCAACGATCGCCTGGGCCAGCTCCCCGGCCAGGGCTTCGATGGAGGCCTGGTCGGGACCTTCGATCATTACGCGGGCGAGCGGCTCGGTGCCGCTGTAGCGGAGGACCAGCCGGCCGTCGGCTCCCAGCCTCTCCTCGACGGTGCGCGCCGCGGCGGCGACCCGGGGGAGGGTCTCGAGGTCGGGCTTGCGGGAGACCCGAACGTTCTTGAGGATCTGGGGATAGCGGCGGAACCCGGCGAGCCGTTCGGAGAGCGGCCTCTCCGACTGGCGGACGATGTGGGCCATCTGCACGGCCGTGAGCAGGCCGTCGCCCGTGCTCGCCAGCTCGCTCTGCACCACGTGGCCCGACTGCTCGCCTCCCAGCACGATCCCCTCGCGCCGCATGGCCTCGACCACGTAGCGGTCGCCTACGCCGCAACGCTCGATGGCGATCCCCTCACGGGCGAGGGCGCGCTCCAGCCCCAGGTTGCTCATGGTGGTGGCGACGATCCGCGGCGGATCGAGCTGGCCGTGGCTGCGCAGGCAGGTCGCCCAGAGATAGAGGATGGCGTCGCCGTCGCGCACCTCGCCCCGCTCGTCCGCCAGGATGCAGCGGTCGGCGTCGCCGTCGAAAGCGGCGCCGAGGTCCGCCCCTTCGGCCGCCACCCGGGCGGCCATCTCCTCGGGCGCGGTCGAGCCGCACCCCTCGTTGACGTTGCGGCCGTCCGGCTCGGCGTGGAGCAGCGTCACCCGAGCGCCGAGGCGCTCGAACAGCTCCCGGGCGTAGAAGGAGGCGGCGCCGTTGCCCGCGTCGAGGACCACTTTCAGATCGGAGAGCGGCCGCTCGCCGGGCACGGTGGCGGCGAGGTGTTGCAGGTAGAGCTCCCGCAGCTCGCTTTCGATCGGGAGCTCCCCATCCCAAGGGGAAATCCCGGGGACCGGGCCTGCTTCCAGCCGTCGCTCGAGCGCCGCCTCTTCCTCCTCGCTCCACTTGAGCCCCTCCGGGTCGATCAGCTTGACGCCGTTGTCCGGGTAGGGGTTGTGGCTCGCCGAGACCACCGCGCCGGCAGCGGCCCCGAGATGGCGGGCCAGGAAGGCCACGCCCGGCGTGGGGATGACCCCGGCGTAGCGGACGCGCGCTCCGCCCCCGGCCAGCCCCTCCGCCAGCCAGCGGCAGATCTCGGGCGTGCTCTCGCGGGTGTCGCCGCCGAGGACCACCACCGGGTCGGCGGTCCGCTCGCGCAGGGTCGCGGCCAGGTGCGCGGCGAGGGAGGTCACGGTCGCGCGGTCGAGAGGGGGCTCGCCGAAGCGGCCGCGGATGCCGTCGGTGCCGAAGAGTCGTCGCGTGGGATTGGAGCTCAAGGTTCTGGGTTCCTCGTTTCTGGCTCGTCGTCGGCCACGGGCGGATGCAGGGGCACCCGCACCGTGACCTTGGAGGGTTGCACGACCTGGATGAGCGGGTCGGGCGGGATCACCGCCACGCTCTCCTCGAACGCGGCGGTGCGCCCGGTCAGGTTGATCGGACGGGTGCTCAGCGGCTGACCCTGGCCGACCAGCGACTCCGGCCCGCTCACCAGCACCAGGTTGGGGAAGACCTCCGGCTCGTCGGCGATCCACCCGTTCGCGGGCTTGCCCACGATCTGCGGAACGACCCGCAGGCGCTGCGCGATCTCCCGCTCCAGCTCGACCCGGATGCTGTTGGGCTCGATCGACACCACCTCCAGGCCGTCCGGCGCCAGCACGTTCTCCGGGCCGAGGTTGAGGGTGACCGTGCCCGGCTGCGTCTGCGCCAGCTCGACCTGGACGTCGACCATGAACGGGTTGAGCTGGCGGATCAGCCGGCGGCTCCCGCGCAGGCGCACGTTGACGCTCTGCACCTGGTCGAGGATGACGAAGCCGCGCGGCCGGTTGTAGCTGACGCTGGCCTCGACCAGCCGCTCGCTCAGCTCCTCGCGCTCCTCGAACGAGACGCCGAACCACAGGCTGACGGCGATCCCCAGCGCCAGTAGGCGCAGCAGCCAGCTCCGCGCGCCCTCGTTCATGCGCCCCCTACCTGCGGGTAGAGGTCGGTGATCAGGTACTTGTACAGCGTGTTGCGCAGGCTCTTGCCGTCGAGGTCGCGGATCATCTCCCCGTCGAAGCAGACCGAGATGATGCCGGTCTCCTCGGAGACCACCACGGCCACGGCGTCGGTCTCCTCGGTGACGCCCAGCGCGGCGCGGTGCCGGGTGCCGAACTCCTTGGACAGCTCCGGGTTCGCGGTCAGCGGCAGGAAGCAGGCCGCGGCGGCCACCCGGTCGTCCTGCACGATGACCGCGCCGTCGTGCAGCGGCGTGTCGGGCGTGAAGATGTTGATCAGCAGGTCGTAGGAGAGCAGCGACTCGAGCGGGATGCCGTTCTCGATGTAGTTGCGCAGCCCCTGCAGGCGCTCGATGACGATCAGGGCGCCGATGCGGCGCGATGACAGGGTGGTCGCCGCGAGCACGATGTCGCCGAACGAGGAGACCACCTTCTGCTGCTTGGTCAGGCCCCAGAGCGGGTTGCGGCCGACGTTCGCCAGAGCGCGCCGGATCTCCTGCTGGAAGAGCACGATGATCGCGAAGGGGAGGACGATCAGCAGGTTCTCCAGGATCTTCTGGACCGTGGGGAGCTCGGCGAGCTGGGCGATGTAGTAGACGATGCCCACGAAGGCGAGGCCGCCCAGCATCTGCACCGCCCGCGTGCCGCGCACCAGCAGCAGCAGGTTGTAGATGATGACCGTCACGACCAGGACGTCGACGGCGTCGCGCCAGGTCAGCAGCTCGAAGAAGCGCGCGATGCTCATGCCTCCGGCTCCTCTCCGGTCAGAGCCCGCCAGACGGCGAGGAACCGCACCGTCTCCGCCACGTCATGGACCCGCAGGATGGCCGCCGTATCCGCCGCCCGGGCCACGGCCGCCAGGCTGCCGGCGAGCCGCTCGCTCACCTCCCCGCCGAGAAAGCTCTTGCGGCTCGCCCCCAGCAGCAGGGGGCGGCCCAGCGAAGCCAGCTCGCCGAGGCGGCGGATGAGCTCCAGGTTCTGCGCCGCGGTCTTGCCGAAGCCGATGCCCGGATCGAGGACGACCTGCTCTTCGTCGATGCCGGCCGCCGTGGCCCGGCCCAGGGCCGCGGCCAGCTCGCTGCGCACCTCGCCCAGGAGGTCGTGGAAGCGGATGCCCCGCTGCATGCTCGCCAGCTCGCCGCGGCTGTGCATGAGGACCACGGGGCAGCCGGCCGCGGCCACGGCGCGCCCTAGCTCCGGGTCGGCGAGAGCGCTGACGTCGTTGATCAGGTCGGCGCCGGCCGCGAGCGCGCGCCGCGCCACCTCCCCTTTGCGCGTGTCGACCGAGATCGGCGCGTCCGTCCGGCCGCGCAGCGCCTCCAGGACCGGCAGGAGACGGGCGGCCTCCTCCTCCGGCGGCACCGTGGCCGCGCCCGCGCCGTAGACTCCGCCGCCCGGCCGCGTCGACTCGGCGCCGAGGTCGAGCAGGTCCGCCCCCTCCTCCAGCAGAGCGAGCGCCCGGTCGACCGCGCGCTGCGGGTCGTTCCAGAGGCCGCCGTCGCTGAACGAGTCCGGAGTGAGGTTGAGGATCCCCATCACCAGCGGCCGTTCGCCGAGCGTCAGCAGGCGGTCGCCGGAAAGCCGGAGGTTCCATGTCTGGCGGATGTCGAAGGTTCGCGCGGTCTCCATGAGCAGGCAGGGCGGGCGCCCCGAACCTAGTCTATCAATCCGGAGGTGAAAACCGTCAGTTTGTGTCGGTTTTCCCCTCTCCCACCCGCATTCCCACCGCCCGGGACCCTCACCCCCCGGCCCCCTCTCCCACCCGCACTCACACCCACCCGGGAGAGGGGGAGAAAAGCAAGTCAGCTTTTAGCAGAGTTCCCCCTCTCCCGGGGGCAGGGGAGTGCGGGTGGGAGAGGGGGTTAGGGGGTGAGGGTCCCGGGCGGCGTCGGCGGGCCGGGAACGGCGTCACGCGGTCTGGCCGGGCTTGGGCTCCGCCACCTTGGGCTGGGCCGTGCGGCGCTGGGCGCCGGCGACCTCCGGTTGCTCGACCGGCTCGGCCGGGGTCTTGTCGGCGTCCGTGGTCGCCGGGACCGGCCGCGGGGAGATCACCGCCTCGGGGACCTCGTGGCCGCCCACGACCAGGCCCTCGCCCGGGGGCACCGGGCGGGTGGGCGCGGGCCCGTGACCGGTCATGTCGCGGATGGTCTGGTAGACCTCCTCGCCGTCGAGCGACTCGCGCTCCAGCAGGTCATGCGCCACGCGGTCCAGCACATCCCGGTGCGCGGTGAGGATCGTCGTGGCGTTCTCGTAGGCGAGCCGTACGATGCGCGTCACCTCGCGGTCGATCTCGACCGCGGTGGCCTCGCTGTAGTCGGAGTGCTGGGCGAACTCGCGGCCGAGGAAGACCGGCTCGTCCTTGCTGCCGTAGGCCAGCGGACCCAGCTCGGACATGCCCCACTCACAGACCATGCGGCGGGCCATGTCGGTGGCGCGCTCGATGTCGTTGCCCGCGCCGGTGGTGATGTCCTCCTGCGTCAGCTCCTCGGCCACCCGGCCGCCCATGAGAATGGCGATCTGGGCCTCCACGTACTGCTTCCGGTACGTGTACTTGTCCTCGGTCGGGAGCTGCATGGTCAGGCCGAGGGCCCGGCCGCGCGGGATGATGGTGACCTTGTGGAGCGGGTCCGAGCCCGGCGTGAAGGCGGCGACCAGGGCGTGGCCGGCCTCGTGATAGGCGGTGATCCGCTTCTCCTCGTCGGTCAGCATCATGGTCTTCCGCTCGACGCCCATCAGGACCTTGTCCTTGGCGTACTCGAAATCCTCCTTGTCCACCTTCTTCTTGTTCCGCCGGGCAGCGACCAGGGCCGCCTCGTTGACCAGATTGGCCAGGTCGGCGCCGGCGAAGCCCGGGGTGCCGCGGGCGATGATCGTGAGGTTCACGTTCTCGTCCAGCGGGATGTTGCGGGTGTGGACCTTGAGGATGCCCAGGCGACCGTTGATGTCCGGCCGGTCGACGACCACGCGGCGGTCGAAGCGCCCGGGCCGCAGCAGGGCCGGGTCGAGCACGTCGGGCCGGTTGGTGGCGGCGATCAGGATGACCCCCTCGTTGGACTCGAAGCCGTCCATCTCGACGAGGAGCTGGTTCAGCGTCTGCTCGCGCTCGTCGTGCCCGCCGCCCAGGCCGGCGCCGCGATGGCGGCCGACCGCGTCGATCTCGTCGATGAAGATGATGCACGGGGCGTTCTTCTTGCCCTGCTCGAACAGGTCGCGGACGCGCGAAGCGCCGACGCCGACGAACATCTCGACGAAGTCCGAGCCGGAGATGGAGAAGAAGGGGACGTTGGCCTCGCCGGCGATGGCGCGGGCGAGCAGCGTCTTGCCGGTGCCCGGCGGGCCCATCAGCAGCACGCCCTTGGGGATGCGGCCGCCCAGCTTCTGGAACTTCTGCGGCTCCTTGAGGAACTCGACGATCTCCTGCAGCTCCTCCTTGGCCTCCTCGACGCCGGCCACGTCCTTGAAGGTCACCTTCTTGCCGGACGTGTTGAGCAGCTTGGCCTTGCTCTTGCCGAACGAGAGGGCCTTGTTGCCTCCCGTCTGCATCTGGCGCATGAAGAAGATCCACAGCGCGACGATGAGCAGCACCGGGGCCCAGGTGAAGAGGATCGCGATCAGCGGGTTCTCGCGCTGCTCCTCGGCCTTGATGACCGCGCCGGAGCTCCGCAGCTCCTTGATCAGGTCCTCGGTCACCTCGGGGACCTGGGTGGTGAACTCCTCACCCTGCCGGTACTCGGCTCCCCCCTTGAACTTGCCGGAGACCTGCTTGCCGCGGATCGTCACCTCCGCCACCTTCTTCTGCTCGACCGCCGCGATGAACTGCGAGTAGTTGAGCTCCTCGCGGGCGGTCTTGCTGCGCTGGAAGGTATTCCACAGCAGGATGACGACGACGAAGATCGCCATCCAGAGAAACAACGTCTTGACAGTAGAGTTCAATGCTCGGCTACCTCACTCGGGACGCGCGCCGACGGCGACGCTATGGGGGTACAAGACCCCTCACAGTGACAACGAAAAGGCCGGTACGGGGATTCCCGGAGAGGGCGGACGGTTCCGTCAGGCTCCATCCGCGGACCTCCCGATCCGGCCGATATAGGGGAGATTGCCATACCGCCCCTCGTGCTTGAGCCCGTACCCCACGAGCACGCCGTGCCGGGGGATTGAAAAGACCGAATAGTCGACCTGGAACCCGGTCTTGCGGTCGTCCGGGATGTCGATCAGCGCGGCGAAGCGGACCGAGCGCGCCCCGTGGTCCCGGAGCTGCTGCTCCAGATACGGCTCGGTCACCCCCGAGGCGACCACGTCCTTGACCACCAGCACGCTCTGCCCCGCGATCTCGACCGGCAGCGGGTATTCGATCTGCACCACCCCGGACTCCGGATTCTCGCCGGAGGCCACATGGATCAGCTCGAAGCGGATCGGCCGCTCGACCGCGCGCACCAGGTCGGCGAAGAAGATGACCGAGCCGCCGAGCAGGGCGACGGCCATCAGGTCCTCGTCTCCGCTCTCCGCGATGCGCCGCCCGAGGTCGAGGACGCCGGCGCGGACGGTCTCCGCGTCGAACAGCGGCTCGACCCCGGGGACGGGGCGCGCGTGCTGCGGCTTCTTCTTCGGCTTCGGGCTCATCGCGTCTCGCTCTCCCACGTGGCGACCCAGGCGGCCGCCTCTCCGGTGATACGAAAGCCATGGTCGATCGTTACCCCCGGCACCCAGGCGATGCGCTCGCCCACGCAGAGCAGGGGGAGCCGCTCCCGCTGGCCCCTCGGCACGCGGTGATCGACGAGGACCTCTTTCAATTTCCGGCTGCCGCTCGACCCCAGCGGGTGCAGGCGGTCTCCCGGGCGGCGGTTGCGCACCGTCACGCGGTCCCCGGGCTTCAGGGGCAGCGCGAGGCCCGCGCGGCGGGGGGAGCCCTCGAACATCCAGGGCTCCACGGGACGGCGGCGCAGGCCGATCCGGGCGCCGATCTCCGGGATCTCCAGCTCCCCCGGAATCTCAAGAGTATAAGTGAAGTGAGGGACCCGCTCGCGTTCCACCCCCAGACGGCGCAGGATCAGCAGATCCTCCTCGACCGTCCAGAGCCATCCGTCGCCGCAGTCGCAGGCCACGCGCGGGGTCTTTCCCGCGATCGGCCCCGCGATCTGACGACGCAGCTCGCCGCGCGCCGGCCCTCCCGCCGGATAGGGGGCTCCAGCGCGGCGGTGGAGCAGGGAGAGGGCGAAGGGGAGCAGGCCGGAGGGCAGGTCGCGCAGCGCGCGCCAGTCCGCGGCCACGCCGCCCTCCACCTCGCGCACGGCCAGGCGTCCGGCGAGGCCGCGGTCCAGGGCCGCGCCGGCCCCGCGCGCCCGCCCGGCCAGCCGGGCCAGGCGCGACGCGAGCCCGTCGCGGTCGCCTTCCGCCAGCTCCGGAAGCAGCCGGTGCCGCACCCGGTTGCGCGGCGCGCCGAGATCGGCGTTCGTCGGGTCCTCGACCGGCGAGAGCCCCGCCTGCGCGACCGCGGCGCGCAGCGCGGCGCGCGGCACCGACAGCAGCGGGCGCACCAGCGGGCCGCGCACCGGCCGGATCCCCGCCAGCCCCTCCAGGCCACTGCCGAACAGCAGGCGCAGCAGCACGGTCTCCGCCTGGTCGTCCCGGTGGTGGGCGGTGGCGATGTAGCGGGCGCCCAGCCGCCGGCGCACCTCTTCCAGCATCTCGTAGCGCACCCGGCGCGCCGCGGCCTCGGGGCTCTCCGGCGGCCGGCGGAGCGCCGGCACCTCACGCCGCTCGGCGATCAGGGGGACCCCGATCCGCGCGGCCAGACGGGCGGCCTCCCGGGCGCGCTCCGCGGAGCCGGCATCCATGCCGTGATCCAGATGGGCCGCGGCGAGCCCGCAGCCGAGCCGCTCCGCCAGGCGTGCCATGCCGAGGAGCAGCGCCGTCGAGTCCGGCCCGCCGGAGAAGGCCACCACGACGCCATCCCCGCGCCCGAGCGGGGCCCCATCGGGGAAATCCCGGAAGAAGGACTGCAGAGGGACGAGAAGATCCATGACGAACGAGTTGGTGGCGGTGACGGGACTCGAACCCATGACCTAGCGGTTATGAGCCGCTCGCTCTAACCAACTGAGCTACACCGCCAGAGGGGAAGAAAAAGGGTAGCCGAAAGATCGAGGATCGGCTACCCTCAAATCGCGGGCGATTATAACCGTACCCCGCCAGGATGCATAGCGGGGAGGCACACGCTCCGGAGAGGAGAAGGGATCGGCTGGTTTACCGCATGACTTCCTGGCAGCTGCGGAACTGGCCGAAGAATTCCTGCATGGAGGTCGACAGCGCCGGCTCATTCAAGCGGTAGATCACATTCTGCCCCTGCCGCTGGTCGACGACCAGGTCGGCCTCTTTGAGAACCGAAAGATGGCGGGAGATCGTGGGTTGCGACAGGTTGAAATTGCCGACGATCTCGCCGACCGTCCTTTGATGTCCTTCCAGCAGGCGCAGGATCTCCTGGCGGGTGCCGTCCGACAGCGCCTTGAAGACCTTCGTCAGATGTCGCTCTTCTCGACGAAACGACTGGGTGCTGCGGTCGATGGTGGCCATGGACTCTTTCCTCCTTCGCGGATTCCGTTTGGCTGAAACTGCCCTCCGCTTCATTTGAATCTATTCTAGAGGGGCCATACTTGAAAATAACTTGGTCATGCGCCCAATGGAAGGCATGTATGTGCCCATTCACTGCGCATATAGGTGCAAACTTCTCTATATACTTGTGTTTGGAGAGTGATCCCCAAGGAAGATATGTGGCCTGAGCAGGGTTCCAGTGGCCCTGGAACCCTGCTCGAAGACCTCGGAAAGGAGAACCTGCGAAGGGAAGGGAGAAAGAGAACAGCTAGCGGGCGCGCCGGAAGCGGTCCGCGACGGCCTGCCAGTTGATGGTGTTCCACCAGGCGGCGAGGTAGTCGGGACGGCGATTCTGGTACTTCAGGTAGTAGGCGTGCTCCCATACGTCGACGCCCAGGATCGGCGTCTTGCCCTCCATCAGCGGGCTGTCCTGGTTGGGCCGGGCGATGACGTCGAGCTTGCCGTCGCTCGCCACGAGCCAGCCCCAGCCGGAGCCGAACTGGTTGGCCGCGGCGTTGGTCAGCTTCTCCTTGAAGCTCTCGAAGCTGCCGAAGCCGCTGTCGATGGCCGCGGCCAGGTCGCCGCTCGGGTTGCCGCCGCCGCCCGGGCCCATGACCTCCCAGAACAGCGTGTGGTTGGCGTGTCCGCCCCCGTGGTTGCGCACGGCGCCGCGGATCGACTCGGGGACCTGGTCGATGCTGCGCAGGAGCTCCTCGACGCTCTTCCCGCCGAGCCCGGGCTCCTTGTCGAGGGCCTCGTTCAGCTTGGTGACGTAGGTGGCGTGGTGCTTGTCGTGATGGATCTGCATCGTCTGCGCGTCGATGTGGGGCTCCAGCGCATCGAAGGCATAGGGCAACGGGGGCAACTCGTGCTTTGGCATCGTGGGTCTCCTCCTTTTCAGCCTCGGAAGGTCGGGATGCGGTGGGATGGTCTCTCGCGCGCTCCCGCTCTCTCGCGGAGCATTCTTTCACGGAGGCCCGAAAACACGAAAGCCCCCGGGCGGGGGGCTTCCTGAGGGACGCGGAACGGCCGCGCAGCGGTGAGGCTGCCTAGCGCAGCTTCTCTTCGACGAACTCGACGTGCTTGCGGACCTTGGGATCGTACTTCTTCATCCGCAGCTTCTCGGTGGAGAGCTTCTTGTTCTTGTCCGTGGTGTAGAAATAGCCGGTGCCGGCGGTGGAAACCAGTTTGATCTTGTCGCGCATGGCGTTCTCCAGCTCGAATCTGCGAATCGGATTGGCGGGGCCGACGGGGCTCGAACCCGCGACCTCCGGCGTGACAGGCCGGCGTTCTAACCAACTGAACTACAGCCCCGCGGCTGCTTTTCTCCGGGCGGCTCCCACAAATGGTGGGAGGTGAGGGATTTGAACCCGCGACCCCCTGCGTGTAAGGCAGGTGCTCTGACCGCTGAGCTAACCTCCCTCCGCCTCGAAGGAGCGCTATGGTACGCAAGGCGCCCCCGCGTGTCAACAGCGGGAGCCGGGAGCGCATTCCGGCGACCCCTCACCCCCTAACCCCCTCTCCCACCCGCTCCCGCCCGACCGGGAGAGGGGGCACAAGGCAAGGACAAGGTACCAGAACAACGATCCTCTCTGTCGGCGTTCCCCCCTCTCCCGAGGGAAGGGAGGGGGTGGGAGAGGGGGGCCAGGGGGGTGAGGGGCCTACGGCGCCACGTACCCCAGAGCCTCCAGCTCCTTCCGCATCTCCTCCGGCACCTGCTGCGGACCCCGCTTCCGCAATCCCGAGAACTTCTCGCGGATGAGCTTGGACAGCTCCGCCACGGTGCGCGGGTTCTTCGCCGCCAGATTGGCGGTCTCCCCCGGGTCCGTCTCCAGGTCGTAGAGCTCGGCGCGGGCGATGGGGAAGTGGGGCATCGGGGCCTGGGGGATGCAGACCGGCTCGTGGCCCTCGGGATTGGAGACCAGCTTCCACCGCCCCTGGACGACCGTGCGGATCTCCGTGGACCCGTACTCGGAGAAAGCCGGCTTGCCGGGTCCGCCGCCGCCGGGGCGCTCCAGGTAGGGGACCAGAGACCGGCCGTGCTGCACCTGCGGGACGGGCAGGCCGAGCAGCGCGAGCAGGGTCGGCATGACGTCGATCAGCTCGACCGTCTGCGGCACCCGGGCGCCCGCGGGGATGAGAGCCGGCGCCGAGATCCCCAGCGGCACGTGCAGAGTGGTCTGGTAGACCGAGCAGGAGTGGTAGAGGTATTGGTTATGGGCGTAGAGCTCCTCGCCGTGATCGGCGGTGAAGACGACGATCGTCCGCTCGAGCCGGCCGGCCGAGCGCAGGCCGTCGAGGAGCGACGCCGCGATCCCGTCGGTGCCCTCGACCGAGGCGTCGTAGAGAGCGTTGAGGTGCTGGACGTCGCGCGGGCCGAGCGGCACCTTCTCCGTCATCACCCGGTCGAGCGCCCACTTCTTGGGCGCCAGCGATCCTGCATAGCCGGGATCGAGCTGCCGCGCCCGGTCGCCGCCGTTGTAGTAGGGTGGATGGGCGCCGAACAGGTGGACCCAGAGGAAGAACGGCCGGTCTCCCGGCTGCGCGCCCATCCACTCCAGAGCGTTGCGGACCGTCTTGCCGTCCTGGCCGCCGGTGCAGCGCAGGGTCTCCCACCCCTGGTGGTTGGCCTTGCACATGTTGGAGAGGAAGGCGCCGTTGCGGTAGCCGGCCTTCCCGAGGACCTTGGGCAGGGTCGGCAGGTCCCCCGGGAAGCCGTAGCCGTTCTCCGCCACGCCGTGGGCGCTCGGATAGAGGCCGGTGAGCAGCGAAGCGAGCGACGGCCAGGTGGCCGCCCGCTGCGCCATGGCCGTCTCGAAGACCACCCCGGAGGCGAGCTGCGCGTCGATCCCGGGGCTGGTCGGCCGGACCTCATATCCATAGGCGCCGAGCCGGTCCGCGCGCAGGGTGTCCACCGTGAGAAGGACGACGTTCCATCCCTTGGCCCCGCCGGCGAGCCGGGGCCGGGGCTCCGCCGCGGGAGGCTCTTCCCGACAGGCTGCGAGCCCCAGGAAGAGAACGGTCAGGGGAAGGAGCGCACGTCGGAGCACGGGACGCGGATTGTACCCGATGGTCGATATGCCGATCCCCACTGTAGAGACGCCCCGTGGGGCGTCTCCTCCTCCGGAGGTGCCGCGGCATCGCGTGGATTCCTGATGAATGGCGCCGCCGCAGGAGACGCCCCACGGGGCGTCTCTACAGTGGGAGGATCTCCGGCGGGCCGAGAGGGGGCCAGGGGGTGAGGGCCCCTTGCCACCAGTCGCGGATCTCGGATATAAATACCGCACCCCCTTGCCACACGGTGCCTGCGAAGGCGCCGCTCTGCCGCCATCTCTCTCCTTTCTACGAAGGAGAGACCGATGGAATCCATCGTCGACAGAGAAAAAGGCCGTGCGGTCCCTGGAGAGGCGTCCAGCAATTCCTGCTGGGAGAGCGTCGTGCAGCGGCACGACGGCCGTCTGCGGAGGCGGGTGCGCCGGGAGCTTTCCCGGATCGGCCTGCGCGCCCGGTACGAGCTGGTCGAGGACGTGGTCCAGGACGTCTATTGCCGGCTGCTGGCGAGCGGATCGCCGCGTCTGCGCCGGTGGCAGGGGCCGGGCTTCGACGCGTATCTGGGAAGGACCGCGGAACGGGCCGTGCTCGACCACGTCCGGACGGCGAGCGCCGCCAAACGCGGCGGCTTCGGCAAAGTCCGCATCGGCCGGTGGACGCGCCGCCGGCTCGAGAGCCTCGGCGATCCGGGGCCGACGCCCGAGGAGGCCGCCCTGCACGGAGAGCTGCGGCGGCTCTTCCTGCACCGCTGCCGCCGCGTCCAGGGCCTGGGCCCGGCGAGCCGCAACGCCTGGATCATGAACCTGGCGGTCCTGGAAGGCTGGACCAGCCGGGAGATCTCCCAGGCCACCGGAGGGCAGATGACCCCGCGCAGCATCGACTGCCTGGTGCACCGCATCCGAAGACGCCTGGCGCGGGAGGGGTTCGATTTGAAGAGGCGGTGACCCCTCACCCCCGGCCCCTCTCCCACCCCCTCCCTGTCCGCCGGGAGAGAGGGGGAAAATTGCAAAGGCAACTGCTTTTCTCCCCTCTCCCGGGCGGGCGTGAGTGCGGGTGGGAGAGGGGCCGGGGGTGAGGGTCCGCGCGGGAGGGGAGAAAGAATCCGGCTATCATCCTCCTCCCATGCAGATCTTCACCTCCCCCCGCTGCCTCCATCACCGCGCGCCGCGCGGTTATCCGGAGCGCGAGGAGCGCCTGTCGGGCATCCTGGAGCACCTGCGCGGCCGGGGGTGGCCGATCGTGGAGGACGCCCGCCACGAGAGGGCGCGGGAGGCGGTCGAGGCCGTGCACGACGCCGGCTACGTGGAGCGCTTCGAGCGCGCGGTCCGGCGCGGCGACTCCCTGATCGACTCGGCCGACAACCCGCTCTCCCCCGATACCTGGGACGCGGCCTGGGGAGCGGTCGAGGCCACGCTCGCGGCCGCCGACTGGGCTGCCGAAGGGCGGACCGCCTTCGCCGCCGTGCGCCCGCCGGGGCATCACGCCGAGCGGTCGATGGCCATGGGCTTCTGCTTCTTCAACAGCATCGCGGTCGCGGCGGAGCACCTGCGCCGCCGGGGCGCCTCGCGGGTCGCCATCTTCGACTTCGACGTGCACCACGGCAACGGCACCCAGCACCTGTTCGAGGAGCGCGGCGACGTCTTCTACGCCAGCACCCACCAGTACCCCTTCTACCCGGGCACCGGCGCGGCGAACGAGCGGGGACGGGGCGACGGAGAGGGCGCGACCCTCAACGTGCCGCTGCCGGCGGGCACCGGCGACGAGAGGTACGCCGAGGCGATCGAAGGGGTCGTCATCCCCGCCCTGCGGCGCTTCGCGCCCGAGGCCCTGCTGATCTCCGCCGGCTTCGACGCCTGGCAGAACGACCCTCTGGGCGGCATGAACGTCACCGAGCAGGGCTTCCGGAGCTGGGGAGACCGCCTGCGCGAGCTCGCCCGCGAGCTCTGCGAAGGCCGCCTGCTCGCCGTCCTGGAGGGCGGCTACGACCTGCGCAGCCTGCCCGGCCTGGTGGAGGTCTGCCTGGAGGGATTGGCGGACGGACGAGCCCTCACCCCCTGACCCCCTCTCCCGTCACCGGGAGAGGGGGAAAACCCGCGATGGATTTGCTTTCTCCCCCTCTCCCGGTGACGGGAGAGGGGGCTGGGGGGTGAGGGCTGATTGACATTCGGCTATACCTGCTCATACAATCCCCGAAAGTTCACGTAATACTTGAGAGGTGGCCGGACATGTCCCCCATCTTTCATACTCTTCTTGGGATTCCGCGGTAGTGGAGGTTCAAGCGATGAAGCGCAAAGTCATTCTGACCTTGATGGTGGTGGCTGTGCTGGCGGCCTCCGCTCCCGTCTGGGCGGCTCCGCCGTTCGGCAGCTTCGGCGGCAAAGTGGGCGGAGGGAACTCCGGACAGGGGCTCCTGCCGCTGCACGGCTGGGCCCTGGACGACGGGGGCGTCGAGGCGGTGGACATCCTCGTCGACGGCGTGGTGGCCGGGCGCGCCGACCTCGGGCGCAGCCGTCCGAGAGTCCGGGAGCAGTTCCCCGGCTTCCCCGACGCGTCGGCCGCGGGCTGGGCCTTCGAGCTGGACACCACCCGCTTCCTGAACGGCCTCCACCGGGTCACGCCGCGGGTCAAGAGCCGGACGGGCGAGGTGGTCAACCTCAACTCCAGGGTCTTCGAGTTCAACAACGTGACGCACAACCTGGTGCCGTTCGGCAAGATCGAGTTCCCGAACCGCCAGGCCGAGATGCGCGGCAACTGCGACCTCGCCGATCCGGCCCGCCGCTTCACCGTGGTCAGCGGCTACGCCATGGACAACGGCGTCCAGGCGGACGACACCGGGGTGGGTTGGGTCGAGCTGCTGATCGACCGCGCAGTTCGCTTCAACACGCAGCGGGACTGCTTCCACAGCGCCGCCACGGGCGGATCGAGCAACTGCTACGGCTTGCGCCGCATGGACCTCGTGCCGATGTTCCCCGGGGTCGCGGACGCGCCGCACTCCGGATTCCGCTTCGTGCTCGACATCGGCGTCCTCATCGAGGCCTTCGGGTACGGGCCCGAGTCGCACCTGCTGACCATCCGGGCCGGCGACCACTTCGGCCAAGTCACCAACATCGCGGAGATGCCGGTGACCTTCACCTGTGACGAAGACATCTTCAACGAGGAGACGCTCGGCGAGATCAGCAACCCGCGCAACGGCCAGCTCTTCAGCGGGATCATCCAGGCGATCGGCTGGGCCCTCGACTGGGAAGGCGTGGCGCAGATCCAGGTGCTGGTGGACGGCTCGCCCGTCGGCAACGCGACCCACGGCTTCGCGCGGCCGGCCGTCACCTCCGCCTACCCTGGCTACCCGGAGAGCGCTGCGCCGGGCTGGCAGATCTCGTTCGACAGCCGGGAGTTCTCCAACGGCGAGCACTGGCTGGAAGTCATCGTCACCGACGACCTCGGCGTCACCACCTACATCGGCCGGCGCCGCATCGTCATCGCCAACCCGCACCCGTAGGCGCCGCGCGCCCGCGGGACCGCTCGACGACGCCCCACCGCACCGGTGGGGCGTTTTGTATATTGGAGACGAGGGCTGACGAGTGGCGAAACGAAAGCGCGGGGGCCGGTCGCCGGGCCAGCAGCCCCCAGTCCGCGGGTCTCACAGGGAAGAGGCGGGGAATCGACGACCCTGGGTGGCCATCGTCGCCGCGGCGGCGGCGGTCATCGGATACTTCACCCTGCTGCGCCTGCTGGCTCCCAACCCCTGGGACCTCGACGAGTACTTCCACGTCGGGCTCGCCCGCGAGCTCCACAACGGAATGCCGGAGTCCTTCCGATGGACGCCGTTCTCCCTGGCGTTCGCGCGGTTCGCGGACAAGGAGCTGCTGTTCCACGTCCTGCTCATGCCGTTCACGGGCCTCTCTATCGAGCGGGCGGCGCTGGCCGGAGCGGTGCTCGGACAGCTCCTGGTGGTGGGCGCCTTCGCCTGGGTGCTCTGGCGCCTGCGCGTGACCCATGCGCCGGTCTACCTGCTCGCGCTCGCCGCCATGGGGACGACCTTCGTCTCCCGCATGGCCATGTGCCGCCCGCACCACGGCGAGATCGGCTTCACCATCCTCTTCCTTGGCCTGCTGCTCCTGGAGGCCCCGCCTCTCGCGCTCGCCGCGGTGGCGGCCGTCTTCGGCCTGTTCCACGCCAGCGGCTGGATGCCGGTCGCCTTCGCGATCCTCTGGCTCCTGGCCGCGCGCTTCGACCCTGCCGCCCCGGCGCGCCGGAGATGGCTGGACGTCGTTGCCACCGGCCTGGGCTGGTTCGCGGGCCAGTGCCTGCATCCGGCTTTCCCCCACAATCTGCGCCTGCTGTGGATCCAGAACGTCACCGTGCTCGGCGAGGCGACGGCCGGCGAGGAGGCGCTGCGCTCGCAGATCGGGTCGGAGCTGCAGCCCCTGCAGGGCCGCCTGGTGCCCGACCAGTGGCCGGCCCTGCTGGCCGCCGCCGTGCTCCTCGTCCTCCTGGCGACCCGGCCCCACTGGCGGCGACCGCAGGTGCTGCTCACCGCGGGGCTCGCCCTGCTCGCCCTGCTCTCCGGGCTCTTCCTGTGGCTGCGGTTCTTCGAGCTCGCCGCGCCGCTGACGCTGCTCTCGATCGCCGTGGGCAGCCAACTGCCCGGGAGCCCGGCGCGGCGGAAGGCGTCGCGGGCCGCCGTGGCGGGGATCGTCGCGCTGATCCTCGTGGGCGGCCTGTTCACCTTCAGCCGGCTGCGCGACTACCACGTCGGCCAGTTCGCGCCGCCGCGCGCGATGGCGGAGTGGCTCGCCGGGCACGGCCGGCCGGGAGAGCGCGTCTTCACCGCGAACTGGGCGGACTCGGCGCCGCTCTTCTACTACGCGCCGCACCTGCAGTCGCTCGTGGCCCTGGATCCCACCTTCTTCCTGATCGCCGACCCCGAGCGGTTCCGGCTGTACGTGGATCTCGTGGAGGGGCGCGAGGTCGAGCCGGCGCGCGCCATCCGGGAGCGCTTCGGCGCTCGCTGGGTGACGGTCTGGAAAGTCCCCGGGTACAAGTCGTTCGCCACCCGTCTCGTCCGGTCCGGCCAGGCCACGGTTGCCTTCGCCGATCCGTTCTACCTCGTACTCGACCTCGGCGAACCTGCGGACCGCTCTCCCGCTATCTTTTGAGCGGACCGAAGGCAGCGGCTGGCATCTCGCTGGTTGCTTAGAGGGTGTCTCGAAAGTGCAGGCCGCACCGCTGAGAGCCCTCACCCCCTGGCCCCCTCTCCCGTCACCGGGAGAGGGGGAAAACACAGAAGAGAGAAGGGGTTGGGCGGGGGCGCCCCTCTCCCGGTGACGGGAGAGGGGACGGGGGTGAGGGCCCGCAACGGCGACTGTACGAGGACTTCTGAGACACCCTCTTAGAGTCCCAGTAGCCGGAGAAACGCGAGCGGGCTGACAATCTGCACAGGGTGATAGCCCGCACAGCGGATCACCTTCAGCGGCAGCAGGTCACGCCGGTCGTCGGTAACAATGTACTCGGCTCCTGCTTCCAGAGCGCAGCAGACCACGATGTTGTCTTTGAGATCGGACGGCACCTTGTCGAGTCCCTGGTAATGGCCCGGGACGACGAGGGCAACGCGGCGCAGGACCCCTAGGATTCGACGTAAATCCAGGTCCGAAAAGGGGGCGTACTTCTGGAGACGCGGCGAGCGGAGGACATCAACAAGCTCCGCAAGGAGGGGCTCGGACGTCACGAAGTGGAAAGCTCGTTGCGTCAAGGCGGTCAACAGTCGGCTCGTCACTCCGGAAGGGGAGATGAGCACCCGAACGACGAGATTGGTATCGAGGACCGCTCGCTGGAGACTGTGCTCGACCACGAAGGCTGGGGTGTTCGTGCCTGCGAGAGCGTCTATTGCGGGCGTGTAGAGGCGAGGCTTCGCCTTGAGCGGACTTCGCGGACGGCTCGATTTACGTCCCGAGCGACCACGCGAGAGTCGGCGGCTTGGACCTTCTGCTGTAGATCCTCAACAAGGAGGCGAAGCTCCAGCTCAGGCGTGACGACGAGCCGCAGAAGCTCCAGCCGGTCATCCGGTCCTAGCGACTCGATCTGCCTGGCGAGATCTTGAACTTTCTGTGGATTGTGCGCCATATATCCAGCCTCGAAGGTCAGCATACCACCGCCAGGTGCCTCGTCTCCACGTCCCCTGGTCCGGAAGCTCCACCCAGCGGAACGCCGCTGCCGGGGAGGAGCCGGCGCCAGCTCCGAAGCCGCGGCCCCCGCGCCCGCGGTCAGAAATGACGGACCCGTTGCGGCAGGTCGTCGGGCGGCCTTCCCTCCAGGGTGACGGGCCAGCCCAAGAGATCGGGCCGCGGGCCGAAGAGGACGTAGACCTCTCCGCTCCGGGGCGGTCCTTCCTGGAGCCCGTCGTTGACGATCCATCCGCGGGCTCCTCCGGGGAGCAAGGCCGCCGAGAGGGTGGCGAGTCCCTGGCTGCCCAGAGCCCGCAGGCGCGCGGCTTCCCGCTGGCATTCCGCGTAAGAGTCGATCCCTCCGGTCAGCACCTCCTCCGGAAGATCGGGCCGGGCATCGGGAGGAGCAGGGACTTCCACCGCCCACAGGGCCCGGCGGATTCCGGCCAGGTCCTCGGGATCGCGGATCTCCTCGTGCCGGAGGAGCTCGGCCCAGGCGCCGTCCGGAGTGTCCGCGAAGTAGTGGACGGGACCTTCCCCCGGGCCGTGCCAGCGCCCGGGAGGCTGCGACGCGGTCTCCCAGAGGAACGGGAAACGCGGGTCCGCGTGGCGGAAGACGATCACGTGGCTGGAGAAGAGGTCAGGGACTGGGCGAGCTCGCGGAGCCGCTTCGGCTCCGGGCTCTCCGGATCCCAATCGCCGCGCAGGAGATCGGCCGGGGCCTTGCCTCCGAGCAGGGTCCGAGGCCGCTCGAACCAGCGGCGGATCCCGAACTCGTTGTAGGCGCCGGCCAGATCGCCCACCAGGGTCGCCAGGAAATGCAGCCGGCCGGCGAGCTTGTCCGGCGTGGGGCGGGAGCCCGCGCGATAGCGGCGGACGCTCGCCGGCGAGATTTCGAGAAGATGGGCGAGCCGGTCGGTTCCGAAGAGGGTCTCGAGAGCGCGCCACTCGTTGGCGGGAGACGGCGATTCCTCGATCGCCAGGGCGAGACGGTCCAGGAGCCTGCCCACCTCCGACCGTCCGATCTTGCTCGGAGGAGCGGAGAAGGCCGCCTGCACCTCCGTACCGATGCCGGCCAAGGCGATCTTGTCGACCACCTCCCGGAAAGAAGGCAGGTCGAGACAGTGGATTTCCACGTCCTCCAGGAGCCCCATGGCATCCGCCGTGGAGATGACCCCTACCGCCACACGGGCGATCTCCGGGGAGTCAAACGGAGCGGCAGTGGATGTGATCTGGATCGTGCTCATGCTCCAGATTGTATCCGATTCAGAGCCATTCTGCATCCTGACGGACCGGGGGGATCAGGAAGGCCCGACCATCGTGGGAGGACGCAGCCTGCTGTGCCTGGCGCACTTACGAGGAAAGGGACTCCCGCTTTCGAGCCTCCGAAGGAGGCGACGGCATGTAGCCGGGGGTGTCAGCCCCGGGTACGCGTCCCCCCCAAAATTCCCGAGCCCGGGAGGGGCGACGGCGGACTGAGGGGCGACAGCCCCAACAGGGGAGGGGTCAGCCGACCGGCCATCCACGAAACGGCTGCCGCCTCGTACCGGGCACGACCGGCCGTCCCCAAGCCTGGCGAGGCGAGCGCTGTGCCTGGTCAGGCCCGCAGCGCGCCTGGTCAGGCGAGCGCCGTGCCTGGCTAGGCCTGCAGCGTGCCTGGCGAGGCGAGCACCGTGCCTGGCTAGGCCTGCAGCGTGCCTGGTCAGGCGAACGCCGTGCCTGGCTAGGCCTGCAGCGTGCCTGGTCAGGCGAGCACCATGCCTGGTCAGGTACGCAGGGGGCCTGGTCAGGCGAGCACCATACCTCGCTCAGCACCTTCGGATGCGTACCCCTCTCTGACTCCAGCCGGCTGTCTACGAAGCGGCCGGCACCAAGGCCGAGCCGCACCTGCTGGGCGGTACATAGCGATGATATACCGAAGAATTGCCGCCCGATGGCCGTGAGGTTGGAACTGCAAGCGGGGCGGAGCCTCGCTCGGCGCAGCACCTCGTCCGGCCAGGGCTGGGTTACGTCGTGCCTGCGCCCCGCGAGATTGATTCCAGGACTGGGCGCGGCTACGCTTCCCCGTCATGAAGCCCAAAGCAGAGAAGAGATCTGCCGGCGAGGAAACGCGGCGGCTCATGGAGCTGCTCCGCTTCCTCGCGCGCACTCTGGATGTCAGCAACGCCGCGCTCGCGCGTAAGGCCGAAGTCCCTCTCGCCAGCCTGGTGAGGTACTTCCATGGCACGGGCGAGCCCAAAGTCGAATTCCTTCTCGCCGTGGTGCAGGCGCTCGGCCTCGAGGTCCGGGAATTCTTTGAGCTGGCCTATCCCTCTCCGGCGGCTCCCACCGCTGCCCGCACGAAGGTCGCCAAACTCCTGAACCAGCTACAGCCCGGCAGCTCCCCGGAGCTTCCGACCGTCGAGCCGAAGCCGGAGACTCCACCCCTCACCCGCGAGGAGCTGCAAGGAATGCTCGACGATCTCCGGCGGGAGCTATCCGAGATCCTGAAGCCGAAATAGAGGCCTGACGCAGACTCCCAAGGGGGTGGAGTCGCTGCTTTCGAGCCCCCGAAGGGGGCGACGGCATGTAGCCCGGGGCGTCAGCCCCGGGAACAGTTCCCCAAAAATCCCTGAACCCCGGAGGGGTGACGGCGGGCTGAGGGGCGATAGCCCCGACAGGGAAAGGGCCGACCGGCCGTCCACGAAACGGTTGGCACCTAATCCGGCACCTAATCCGGGCAGCACGCCCGCCAGCTCTCGTTCGTCGCTTGGGCCTGCCATGGTTAAGTGCTGCGCAGCTGCGCACCTCGCAACGGGAGCGAAGCGGGGACCGGAATAGGCTGATTACGGTGAGGTCGCGCATCTGGCTTTGCTAGACTGGACTTCACAATTCCTAGTCAGCGTCGTCAGGAGCACAGGCCATCACGCGTCTTATCTGTTTCGCCATTCTAATGAAGTCGGTTGCCAACTCCTGTGGGATCTGCTTCCCGGCCTGCGCATTCACTTCGTTCAGGAAGGCGGCGAGCGCTGCGCACGCGGCGGCAGTGCCGATGTTCGATAACGCCGCAAGCTTGGCTAAAAGGCTGTTCTTGATGCCAGGAAGGAGATTTTCGTCTCGAATCCTGGAGATGAGATGGCTGATTTGCTCCGTTGCACCCTCAATATGCACGGGGAATCGGCACGCTCCAGCGTTGCCGACAGCATCGGCTGCAAGGCACTCGACGACCGAGGTGCCGATCGCGAAGATCGAACCCGACATGGGGCTGCATGTGAAGGTTGCGGCACCACAGTTGTCGGTCGCTGTCGCGGTGAAAGTCGCCGTCGCGCCGGCGGGCGTCGCGGCTGGGATCGACAAGCCTTCTGGGCAAACCACCCTGGGCGGGACCGTGTCGATCAGGGTCACGACTGCGTCGGCTGAGGCGGGAGTCCTCTCGCGGTTACCGGTCTGGTCGCGGGCAATGCTGGAGAATGCATACGTGTGCCCATAAGTTCCCAGGAACATCTCGCTCGTTTGCTGGATGTGCCATAGCCACGGCTCGAATATCCCCCCGTCCTCGGACACGTAGATGGCATAGTCGAGCACTCCGGACCCGGTATCGCTACCTGACCATTGGACCGCAACCTCGGGACCACACTGGGGTGATTCGATGGGTCCGACTTGGCTCATCGGTGGTTCCATGTCCAAGCGGTTCGACCATACGCCGGTGTCGATCGGCGCATTTGTATCGAAAATTATAGTGGCGTGGTTGGGCACATAGGTGCCGATCGTGATGGCCTGCTTTGGCGACACTGTGAAGAAAACGCTCCCATCCCCTTCGGGTGGATTGATGTTGGGTGGCAGGAACCCGGCGTCGGGATCGATCGGCGGCTGTCCTGTCGCCGGATCGATCGACATGAGGCGCCAGCGCAGGATGCCCTCACCGCGGTCGAGCCCTGCAATGACTTGGACGAGCAGGTTTGTATTCGGTCGCAGATCGACGATGCTTTCGAAGCTGGCCGATCCGGGGGGTGGCGTGACCTGCACATTGCCGAACGAGATCGGACCGAGCTCCAGCGTGTCGAAGTCGAGCGTGGTGGCGTCGAGGTGGTCCTCGATGACGACCGTGCTCGCGGGGGCCGTGGCTGTCTCGAGGTTCTCGAAATAGACTGCATAGCGGAGCGGTTGGGTGCCGGAGACGTAACGCCCCGTTCCGCTTCCCTGCGGGCCGATCTTGGCGTTAGGATCGACGGCGAAGACGACGCTGACGTCGAATGGGTCGGTGAGGCGGTCCAGCATCTTGGCGCACGCTTCCCAGGTCTTGAACGCATCGCCTGCGAGGATGCCGAGCTGGATGAGCAGGGCTGGCGGAAAGACGCTTCTCCCGCATGCCGCACCTGCCTCCACGGCAGCCTCCAGAATGATTTGGTTGACACTCTTCGGCGATGATGGCGAGCCGAAGCTCCTGCCCACCTCGGCGATAGCCTCGACCGCCGACTCCCTATAAATATTCATGAGTCCTTCGAACAAGACTTCCACACAGCCGGGACCTGGAATCAATGCCACTACGTCACCAAGGATCTTTGCGACTCCATTGATGCAATTCGCTGTCGAGGGTGTCGCTGCGAGAATATCCCTCGCCCGGCTCATGAAGTACGCATCGTCGAGTTTGGCCTGCAGCGCGAACGAGCCTCCCGCTGACGGGGTGATAATTAGCGGCAGGGTCAGCGTCGAACCGGGCGGTATGAGGGGCAGGAAGAGCGGAACGGCCCGGTCCGTGGCGGTCTGCACATCGAGTGGCAGCTGCGCGATGGCCGGATCAAGTCCTCCTGGAATCTTGCCGACCGCAAAGTCGAGACGTACGTGGCCGTTCTCGGGCAAGCCATGTAGCGTCACCGGCACACCGATCGCGTCGACGTTGCCGCGATTGCCGACAACCAGGAAGTACTTCGTGGGGACACCGCCGCGTACCCGATTGGGGCCGATCACGTCGATCCACACCTCAGCACCGCCCCCCGGCTCTACAGTGAAAGCAGCCGCAAGCTTCACCACGGTGCCATCGGAGAAGGAGACGACGAGGTCCCGCGTTCCAGGCGGCTTCCCTTGGAGGTCGAAGATGGCGCGGATGTGCGTTACATCGATCACCGCCGCGGAGATCGCTGCGATGTCTTCACGTGTGTGGGCCACGAGCTCCACACTCACCGCACCCGGCGGAAAGTTGATGCCGCGGATCATTACGGTTACGGTACCCGCGTTGCCGCCGCGCGTTGGCGTCAGTCCAATCAGCCGCACATCGGGCGCGTCCAGCAGCTTCGCGATGAATCCGTCGGCGTCTCCGCCGTGGCCTGGAAAGAGCGCATTCTCGGTGGGAAAGTCCGTCGAATTCGCCTGTCCGCCCACGTACGCGTTTCCCTGCCCATCGACGGCGATCGTGTAGGCGAAGTCGATATAACTTCCGCCCAGGTAAGTGGAGTAGAGCAGCTCGAACGCTGGCGTCAGCTTGGTAACGAATGCGTTCCAGATACCCGCGAGCTGCCCTTGCATGGCTTTTGTAGTCGGAAAATTCGCGGACGCCGTGGCTCCCGTGAGGTAGAGGTTTCCCTCCGTGTCGCGCGCCATGCCCTCGGCGGCATCCTCTCCGCCGCCGCCGATGAACGAAGAATAGAGAATAGCCGTGCCGGCAGGATCGAGCTTGGCCAGGAAAGCATCCGACGGGCCGCCTCCGAACTGCGGCTGCCTCGCACCGTTCGTCGGGAAGTCCGGCGAGGCGGTGCGGCCGGTGACGTACGCGGCGCCCGCCGCATCAACCACGATGCCGGTCACACTGTCCGCGCGGCCGCCGCCGAGATAAGTCGAGTAGGAGATGGACGGCGTTTCCACCACCCGCGACAGGGACACGTCATCGATCAGCGCTGCCGCGCCGCCTTCAAGTGAGATGCTCACTCGCGCGTCGGTCTGACTGGTGACTGCGAATTCGCGTACGATCGTGTTCCGCGGCGCATTATCCGGAAGCGAGAATGTCTCGGCAAACGCCGTCCCGACTCGCACCGTCACCACGGGTCCGGTCCCGGACGGACCTGCCGGCGCGCTACCGAGGCTGAATCGCAGCCGATAGAAGGCCGGGTTGGCGGCGGGAAAGATCGATTGCATAGGGCTCAAGCGGTACTCCTGTTTCGATTCGATCTTGGATGGAATCGCCGCCAGACCGCCGAGACGCGTGTAAGGGCCGCTGCCTGGTAGAAAGTCCGGCGAGTCGCTTGCGATCAGGTCAGCGGTCCCGTCCGCGACCATCCAGTTGGCGAAAGCTGTGTAGCCGAGTTCGGTCGTATCGCCGTTCTCCCCCTCGAATCCGTCGGTGAGCAGCGGCACCGCCTCCACTGCGGACGTCAGCTTGGCAACGAAGCCGTCGGTTTCGCCGGCGAGTGCCGGCTGCACCGCATTGCGGGTTGGGAAGTCTGCCGCGGCCGTGGTACCCGCAACGTAGACCTTGCGGTCAGGATCGACCGTCACCGCCAGTGCCTGCTGGAATCCCGTTCCTCCCAAGCTGCTCGAGTACAGCAGTACCGCGCCGTTCGCAGCGAGCTTCGCCACGAAGGCGTTGCCCGTGCCGAAGACAGAATTGGACGTTGGTACGCTGCCTACGCCGACAAAGAAGACGTTGGACGCGCCGTCGAGAGCGATCGCGGTGGCGCGAGACGGCGCTTGCCCTCCGAAATACGTCGAAAATTCGAAGTCAGTACCGGTTGCGTTCAGCTTGGCAACGAAGGAATCCTGAAGCCCATTGCCCGTCGTAGTCTGGATCGCGTGCAGCGTGGGGAAGTCCGCCGACTGGGTATAACCGGTCACGTAAGCATGGCCTTGCGGGTCGACCGCGATGGCCTCGCCCCAGTCACTCCTGTTGCCCCCGAAAAGGACCGAGTACACGAGCGCCGTCCCGGTAGCATTCAGCTTGGAGACGAAGACATCGGCGTTTCCACGTGGATATTGCGGCAGGCCGTGCCACGTGGACTCCTCGGGCGAGCTCGTTGTCCCCACGACGTACGCGTTGCCCGACGCGTCGACCGCGACGCCCGAGACCAGGTCGCTATATGATCCGGGCAGATAAGTCGAATAAATCAGCACCGGGTCGATGACGAGCGGGCGACGCTCGTTGTAGGAGCCGATTTGGAATCCGACGGTCCTTCGTCCCGTCAAGATGTAGCGCCCGTCTACGTGGAGACGAACGCCGTCGATCTCCTGATAGATTCGGGGTCGTGAGACGCGAAGCGGCGAAGCTTCGCCCTCGATGAGAAGGTCGCCTTCTGCGGAGATGCGCAGATCGCCGCCACCGTCCAGCTCGAGCTCTATGCGTCGTGGATCGGAGCCCGGGGCGACGATGAAATCGTACTCGAGACGCTGGGGATCTCCATAGCACTCGATGTCGATTCCCGGATAGACTGCCTCGTACCTGATCCTCCGATAGGTTGGAATGTTCGTGTGCCAACGGACGCGATCCGAACCGACAAGATAGTTCGCAGTGCCTGGGAGTATGTCGACGCCTGTGGTGCGGCCGTCACCCACGGCACCGAGGAATCGCATGCGCACCACCCTCGGCTTGCCTTGGCGGGCTGACGGTACGAGTATCACCTCCGATGCCTTGAATAATACTGTGTAGCCGGGGCCGCGGGCGAGGAAGCGCACATCCGCTTTGACTTGGCCGTCGTTGCGCTCAAAGCTCAGCGGCAGGTGGGCGTACGCCACGGCGGGTGCGCGTCGCTGCTCGTCCGGCCCCATCTGGGCATCGATTCGGTGCTGGATGAGGAGGAAGAATAGGACAGCAACCAGCCGGCGGATGAAGTGTCGGAGAGCGTTTCGGGTGTGCGAAGCCGGGGTGTGCCCGTTGGAATTGCGCATCGATCCTTCAGGCATCTGAGTGCCAAATAGACTCATCACAGACTGGCTCCCTGTTTGTCATATTTCTGTTCAGTGCAACATCGATGACCCTTCCGGAAGCTAGCGGGTAGGAACGGCTACCATTTACCCGACCTAACACAGACAGGAATAGGGCCGTGGCGGAGGTACAAGCTCGGTGTTCATGCTTGGTTCTCTTTTGTGGAGGAGATTATAATTCCATCTTATTGAAGTCAAGTAGATAGATAGAAATATAAAAACAGGGTACCTGCCCACCTGACATTTGCCTCCGGGCAATGAAAGGCCCCCCGCGCGCAGGGTACCCGCTCGGTACCCCCCCGCCAGCCCTCCCTGCTCGAACGGGCATTTACAGCGCTTTCTTGCCGAGCTTTTTCTGATCTCACGCCGGCCGCCGGATGTTGCCGCGGCAACCCGCCCAGCTATGTGCGGCAAGGATGGGGAAGATGGAAAATACAGGGGGACGGTCGAGATCGCCTACTTTACGTACGCCGAGGCCGGTTACTTATTCGGCGGGCTCACCCGGTGTGCGTCCTTTTCTCCGTCGCCTGGTCTTCCGGCTGGGTCGCGGGATTGCCACGAATTACCCCCTTCCCTCCAAAGGCCTGTGCCACGCGCGGCTGATGTACTCCGCCATACTGCGGAACGTCTCCGCCTCCGCCCGGCGTTCGCGGACGGCGCGCTCCATCAGGAGCCAGGTGGCCAGCCCTTCGGCGTGCAGGCCCCAGCCTTTGAGGAGCGGGACGAATTCTTCGGCGAGCTCCAGGGCTTCTTCGTGCTTGCCGCGCGACACGTAGACTTCCATGAGGTCGATCGACAGCAGGGTCAGCTCGTGGGCGTAGACAGGGTCCTGGAGGTCGTACCAGAGGCGCTTGAAGATCTCTTCGGCTTCGGCGAGGTCTCCGAGACCGCGGGCGATCTTCCCTTCCAGCCAGTGGAGGCGCGTGCGGGGTCCAGGGATCTCTGAACTGCGCGTAGAGCGGCCGGGAGGTCTCCAGCATGGCGAGCGCTTCGCGGGGTTTCCCGGCGTCGTTGAGGAAGAGCGCCAAGGTATGCCGGCCGCACCACTCCAGGCGCGGCTCGCGGAGCGGGTCGATGAGCGCGAGCCCGTCCTGCGCCAGCTTGATTGCCCTCTCGGGGTTCGTATAGCCGATCGTATCGGCCTGCTGGAGGAGGGTCCGGCCCTCCAGGTGCGCGTCCTTCAGGCTCCGGTAGATGGCGGTGGCGCGGTCCAGGATGTCCTCCGCCCGCTCGAATTCGCCGAGGTCTTTGTGGAGGCTGGCGCGGAGGGAGAGGAGGCCGGCTTTTTCCAGGGGATCTACGGTCCCCCGCGACAGCTCCTCCTTGGCGGCGTCGAGAGCGCTCTCCGCGCCGGCGAAGTCGGAGGCCAGGCGCCTGGCGTTCCCCAGGGCCGCGAGCGCGGCCGCTCGGAAGTCCGCGATCCGCTCCTTGCCGTGCTTGGCCGGGTCCAGCGTCTCCACGACCGCTAGGGCCAGCTCGGCGATCCGGACCGCGTAGGCCGGAGCGCGGAAGCCCGTCTCCCGGCACTTTTCCAGGAGCCGGTCGTAGAGCCCCCAGTTGTGCATCCGGGGATCTGCCCGGACCAGGGCGAGCTGCCGGTCCGGATTGTGCTTTTCCAGGATGTGCCAGAGGCCAATTCCCCGGAGCCTTTCGCGCGCCAGCTCGGCCGCGGTCTCGTCGACGGAGCCGAGCGCCCGCTGGAAGGTCTCGTTGTAGCGCTCCGGATCGTCGGGGAAGAGGGCGCTCCGGAAGTCTCCCCTGGAGTAGACGAAGCCCTCTTCCGCGTCGACCTGGATCGCCGTCTCCAGGCACGTTCCGCATTCCCGCAGCAGGTGCCGGACCACTTGCTGGGTGTCCCGCCGCGACAGCTCCGACCGGAAGAACCTCTGGAACAGCTCCCTCGAGACGTGATCCTCGGCCATGGCGCGTTCTCTCCTCTCTAGGACCATAGTTCCCTGAGAGGGTGTCCAGCGTGACACCTGAGACGCCGGCGGAGCAAAACCGGCGTCGGGAGAGGCGTGACGCGAGGGCTGGGCTAGCCGTTCGGGTCCGCGCCAGCCCGCGAATCTCCGTCGTCCGTCTGGGAGGCTGTCGGGTCCTCCGTTGCCGTGGACGTCCCGCCATCCGGGTCCGCGGTGGATCGGCTCTCCTGGAAGAGCGCGAGGACGGGCGCCAGGTGTGCCCGGAGGGTTTCGAGGAGGGCTTGCAACGGCTCCTGCCGCGGGGCCGGCAGCGCCGCCGCGGGCAGCGCGACGGCCAGCGCGAGCAGGAGGAGGGCGACAGCTCGACGTGTGCGGCTCATGTCCGTTTCCTTTCGATGGGGATGGAGTGCGCCAGCCCCTCACCCCCTGCCCCCCTCTCCCACCCCCTCCCGTGCTGCCGGGAGAGGGGGGAGACGACCAGGATGGGGGAAGGGGCCTACTGGAGCGGGACGGGGAAGCTCCTCAGATCGGATTGCACTCCGCGTTGCACTGCGAGAAGGTGCCGCCGCCGCAACGGCAGCAGGACATGCAGTCGCCGTATCGATCGCAGCGGCAGCAGGGCGGGGTGTCGTTACAAGGACATAGCGGGCAGTACGTCGTGACGCCGTCGCAGGTGACATGCCCGCGCTGGCCGATATCGCAGTTCCGGTCCACCGTCGAGCAACTGCTGTTGCCCGAGCAGCTCACGGCGGGGTGCTCACCGCAGCTCGCCTGGGCGTTGCAGATGGACAGTTGACCGAAGTCTACGCGCTCCACGGGTGAGGGCGTTCCGGCCTTCAGGATCGCGCAAGAGCCTGTGGCCACAGGCTCGCCGAGGATGGCGGCCAGGACTTGGCTGGTGAGGGGGACCTGGCTCGGCGTCTGGGCGGAAGCGGCGACCGAGACAAAGAGAAGGGCACAGGCGACAATCCATCGGTTCCTCATAGGCTTCTCCTTTCCTTATGAGTGAAACTCGTAACGTCCTCACCTACTATGGTGTGGCCCGTCAGGGAAACGAGACGCCGTGCGGCTCCCCCCTGGCTTTTCGAGGGTATTGTCCTGGGCGGTGGTGAGAATGCCGGTATAACCCCGGCGCGACGAGCGTGGTGCTTATTTATCGGCTCTCACGGGTCCACGCCTCCGAAACTTCGCGCCCGCGTGCGAGGTCGTCGACGACCAGGATGAGCTGGTGATCGTGGTCGCTGTAGAGGACTTCGATATTGACCCCGGCCTCCGCCATCCGGCGCGTGAGCAGGCCGAGCTGCCCGGGCACGTCCTGTTTCAATCGCTGAACGAGCACTTCCCGTTCCGCGAGAACTCGGATGCCCGCGGCCTCCAGCGCCCTGCGGGCGGCGGTTCCATCCGCGAAGAGGAAGTGGGCGATGCCGCGGCCGTCCACCACCCAGGCCCCTCCCCCTTCGACGCTCACCCCGGCGCGGCCCAAAGCCTCTCCCATCTCGGCGAGAGCGCCCGGCCGGTTGTCCAGGATGATGGCCAGATCCTTCATGGTTGCAATCACCTCCTGCTCGCGTCAGTCTATCGCGAAGGCCGCCTGCCGCCTTTGCGGCCGAAATGACTTCCGATGATGGTTCATCTCCTCGACGGCACGTACGAGCTGTTCCGTCACTACTACGGCCGGCGCCGCTTCGACCAGGGCCAGCAGGGCAAGGGTGCGCCTTTCGGGGCCGTGACCGGCGTGCTGCACACGGTGCTGGAAATGATCGAGAAGGGGGCGACGCACCTCGGTGTGGCGACCGACCACGTCATCGAGTCCTTCCGGAACCGTCTCTGGCCCGGCTACAAGACGTCGCAAGGCGTCGAGCGCTCGCTCCTCGCGCAGTTCCATCCCCTGGAAGAGGCCCTTGCCGCCATGGGCGTCGCGGTCTGGCCCATGATCGAGCTGGAGGCGGACGACGCGCTCGCCTCCGCCGCCCGCATCGCCGCGGACGACGAAAGCGTGCAGAAGGTCTGCATCTGGACGCCCGACAAGGATCTGGCTCAGTGCGTCCGCGGAGACCGGGTGGTGCAGGTCGACCGTCGAGGGAAGAAGATCCTCGCGGCGGACGGAGTCCGCGAGAAGTTCGGAGTCGACCCCATCTTGATCCCCGACTTCCTGGGCCTCGTCGGTGACGCCGCGGACGGCTATCCAGGCATTCCTGGCATCGGCCGCAGGACGGCGGCACGGCTTCTCAACCACTACGGCATCCTCGAGAGCTTTCCCCCCGATGTCTTGCGAGACCATCGCGACCTGGCGCTGCGATTCAAGGATCTGGCGACGCTCAGGGCCGACGCGCCCCTCTTTCGCGACGCCGACGAGCTGCGTTGGCGCGGCCCCACCTCCGCGTTCGCCGCGTATGCGGAGCGCCTCGGCGACGCTCGCCTGCTGCAGCGCTGCCTCGGCGCTCCCGCTGGCGCGGCGACCCGGACATCCTGAAGGACATCTGGATCAGGGGGCGCAAACATTGCGCCCCCTCACCCTGCTACCGGATCGGAGTCGCCAGGAACGCCGGCCGCTCGCCGGTGAGCGGATCGAAAGCCCTGCCGGTGATCTCTCCACGATCATTGATGTCCTGGGCGGTGGTGAGAACGCCGGCATAGCCGGGCGCGACGAGCGTGTTGAGGTCCTTCATGACGCCGTCTTCCCAGAGGAAGGCGCGGCAGTTGCCGGCCGCGTCGCACGAGATGCCGACCACCTGGCCCCGTTCGTTGATGCCGTGGGCTTCGCTGTACACGTCGCCCGGAAGCGTGCCGAGATTCTGGATGCCGTCGCGCCGGGTCCAGAGGAACGCGCGGAGCTGCGGGTTGTCGGGATCGCTGCCCGGCAGGCTGGCAAACCCGACGACTTCGCCCTGTTGGTTGATGGCCATCGGCGTGTTCCAGTGCTCCTCTCCCAGGTTGCCGAGGTCCGTCACCGTTCCCTTTTCCCAGAGCACGGCGTGAGCGGCGGTGAGTCTTCCGACCGCCTGGTCGCAAGTGCCCGAGATGCCGACGACCTGGCCCTTGTTGTTGATCGCCGTGGCGGCGCCGGAGGTGTCGCCGGGGAGCGGAGGGAGCTCCTGGATCTGGTCGTTTTTAGGCTCCCAGAGGACAGCCCGGAACTGCAGGACCTGGGGCGGGACGCAGGTCGGGTCGTGCACGGTGTTCTCGGCCCAGCCGACGACCTGGCCCCGGTTGTTGGCGGCGGCGGCGAAGCCGTTGTTTCCTCCCAGCGTGGGAAGCGCCCTCATCACGCCCTTTTCCCATACGAACCCGAGACAGGTGTAGCCGGTGGCAGTCGCCGCCGGGAAGAAAGCGGCGCAGCTCCAGTTTTCTCCCAACGGGTCCGGATTGGCCGTTTGAGAGATGCCCACGATCAGGCCCCGGTTGTTTTTCACCGGCCACGCCACGCTGCTGTTGGGGCCTCCGAGCGTGCCGAGGTCGAAAATTGATTCATCGATCCACAGGGTGGCGTGCCGGGTCTGGTTTCCCGCCAGGTTGGAGTAGCCCGCCACCCAGCCCCGGTTGTTGATGCTGTTTCCTCGGCTGACCGTCCCGCCGAGCGAGGGGAGGTTCGTGACGCGGTAGTTACCTTCATGGGCGCTGGCATGGGCCACTCCAGCCAGCAACGCGGAAGCGAGGACTACGGATCGTGCGATCAGAGTTTTCATGTTTGCCTCCTTCGGGCACCGGACACTCTGCGACAGCGCGAGTGCACAGAGGGACCTTAGGGCTTCGCTCATGGGATTGCTCGCCATTTCCGGACGCTGAATCGATCGAAATTACGCGTCCGAATCCGGCGAGACGGAGCCTGTCAGAATGGTGTAGATTCAGGGCATGCTCGAGCCGATCGGCCTTCCCCCGTCGCTCCCCGCCTCCATCTGCCAGCGCGCGCTCGACGCACGCGATGTGCGCTTCGACGGTCTCTTCTTCGTCGGGATCGTCACGACCGGGATCTATTGCCGGCCGACCTGCCCGTCGCGGAGGGCGGATCCCGATCACAGGCGGTTCTTCAACTCCGCCGCCGCGGCCGAGCACGCGGGGTTCCGGCCCTGTCTCCGGTGCCGTCCGGAGCTGGCCCCGGGGCGGACGCCGATCGATGCGGTGTCACGCCTCGCGTACAAGGCCGCGCACCGCATCGGCGCCGGCGCGCTGAACGGCCGGAGTGTGGCGGACCTGGCCGCGGAGCTGGGGGTGAGCGAGCGGCACCTCCGGCGCGCGTTGCGGCGCGAGCTCGGAGTGTCGCCGGTCGAGCTCGCGCAGACGCACCGCCTGCTGCTCGCCAAGCGCCTCCTCGCCGAGACCGCGCTCTCGGTGACCGACATCGCCTTCGCGAGCGGCTTCGAAAGCCTGCGCCGCTTCAACGTCGCCTTCCGCGAGCGATACGGGATGAATCCCAGCACTCTGCGCCGGCCATCGCTGGCGAGAGCAGATTCACCGAGCGATCTCCTGCGCATGACGCTCGCCTACCGGCCGCCGCTGGCCTGGGACGTGCTCACCGCCTTTCTGCGGCGCGACGCAACGCCGGGAGTCGAGATCGTAGAGGGCCGCCGCTACGGCCGCACGGTGCGGCTCGACGGGCGGAGCGGCGTCGTCTTCGCGGAGGATTCTCCGGCGGAGACCCACGTGAAGGTCGACATTTCGCCGTCGCTCCTTCCTGTGCTCATGCCCCTGCTCGCGCGGCTCCGGCAGCTCTTCGACCTCGACGCGCAGCCCGCGGTCGTGGACGCACATCTCGAACGAGGCGGGCTTGCCGCGCTCGTCCGCCAGCGGCGCGGCGTGCGCCTCCCGGGCGCGATCGATGGTTTCGAGGTCGGCTTTCGCGCGCTGCTCCGCGGCGCGGCGTCCTCGGAGGCGAGGACGCGTGAGCTTGCCGGCCGCGTCGCGGAGGCCCTGGGGGAGCCGCTCGACACGGGGTTTCCGGCGCTCAACCGGCTGGCGCCGAGCGCGGAGCGTGTGGTCGACGCGGGAGCGCCTGGCCTCGTGGCGGCTGGCGTGCCGCGGCGGTGCGCGGAAGTCATCCTGGCCTTCGCGCGGGCGGTCGCCGGCGGAGCGCTGCGGCTGGACCCGGGGAACGACGTGGCCGAGACGCATCGCGCGCTGATGGAGATCGCCGGCGTGGACGAACGGCTCGCGACGACGATCGTGATGCGCGCGCTGTACTGGCCGGATGCGTTTCCCTCCTCAGACCATGCTCTCCAGGACGCGGCAGGCGCGGCGAGCCCGCGGGCCCTCCGCGCGCGAGCGGAGAAGTGGCGCCCCTGGCGGGCCTATGCGGCCCTGCACCTCTGGCTGCAGCAAGGCGAGCGCTGAACCCTCACCCCCCTGGCCCCTCTCCCGTCACCGGGAGAGGGGAAAACACAGAAGAGAGAAGGGATTGGGTGGGGGCGCCCCTCTCCCGGTGACGGGAGAGGGGACGGGGGTGAGGGCCGCAACGGCGACTGTACGAGGATTTCTGAGACACCCTCTGAAGGAGAGCTAGCCAGCCGGCTCAAGGCGTTCAATGGGACCTGGCAGAAGGCCCCGACTTCCCCTACCGGCGGATGAAGGCCCGGATATCCGCCGAGAGGGCTGCGAGCGACGGCTCGTGGAGGTACATCATGTGGCCGCCGAAGTAGTTCCTGAGAGTGATCCGGTCCCGGGCGATGCCGCTGTGATCGAAGGTGTGCTCCACGCCGAAGAAGGTCGTCGTCAGGTCGTGGTAGCCGCTCGCCACGAAGATCCGGAAATCCTGATTGGTGGCCGCCGCCTGCGAGAGGTAGGAGGTGGTGTCGAGAAAGCCGGCGAAGGCCGATTGCTGGCCCGCGGGACGCTTCCAGGAGCCGCCCGCCCGCTCGGCGAACACCTCGTAGCTCTCCCCCATGTCCACCTTCAGCTCATCGGTCAGGTAGCTGTTGATCGCCGTCACGAAGGGGCCGGCGATGCCGAACAGGAACGGGTCCCAGGCGACGAACTCACCGGCTTCGTCAGGATCCTTGCCGCGGAAGCGCGTATCGTGGATCGCCAGAGTCTCGCCGCGATCGCGCAGCAGCTCCTTGAGGAAGCGGTCCACCGGAACCCGCAGACGGCTGCGGCGCAGGTAGGATTCGGAGAGGCCGGTGAAGCGATGGAGCTTGGCCGCGACCGCCGCGGTCGCCTCCTCGGACAGGGAGTCGCCCCGGAAGAGCGCCGTCAAGTACTCGGTGGCGGCGAACTCGCGCGCTTCGGCAAGGAAGGCCTCGAAGTCGGCCGGCTTGTCCGGGAGCTGGTTGTGATAGTAGGCCGTCGCCGCGTAGGTCGGCAGGCCGGTCGCGTAGGCGAGGTCGTTGCCCGGCGCGCCGGAGAGGAAGATGCGGACGTCGAGCGCGGAGGAGAGGAGGATCACCCCGTTCAAGGCGACGCCGTCGAGCAGGTCCAGCGCCAGCTCCCGGACCAGCAAGCTGGCGCGGATGGTGCCGTAGCTCTCGCCGGCCAGGTACTTCGGCGAGCTCCAGCGGCGGTGGCGGGTCAGGTAGGTGCGGATGAAGTCGGCCATCGAGGCGGCGTCCTCATCGACGCCCCAGTAGTCCTCCGCCTTGCCCTCTCCCAGCGCGCGGCTGTAGCCCGTGCCGATGGGATCGACGAACACGAGGTCGGAGACGTCGAGCAGGCTGTGGGGATTTGGGCGCATCGCATACGGCGGGCCTCCGGCGGAGAGAGGATCGGAGCCCAGGTCGAGCCGGGAGGGGCCGAAAGCGCCGAGGTGGAGCCAGACCGCGGTCGAGCCCGGGCCGCCGTTGAAGAGGAAAGTAATGGGCCGCCGTGACGGATCGTCCACCCCGTCGAGCAGGTAGGAGATGGTGAAGACGCTCGCCTTCGGCGCACCCTTGTCGTCCTGGAGGAAGGTCTCGCCCGCGACGGCCCGGTAGCGCAACGTCTTGCCGCCGATCTCGAGGGTGTGGCGGGTGACGAACTCCTTCGGGCCCTTCTGCGGGGACGCGGGCTGCGCCGACGGCTGCTCCGGCGAGCTCTTGGCTCCACCGTGGGCGCCATGGCCATGGCCCTGGGCGGCCAGCAGGCAGGGGACGAGGAGAGCGGATGCAAAGAGGCAGGCGAGGCTCGATCGGCTCGGCATGGGTAGCTCCTTTCAGGGACTGAGTACGAATCCTGGAAAGGCAGGTTGCACCGAGGCTCGACGTCGACGGCGCTGCGGCGCATCCTTCTCCTCTCCCGCACATGACCGCTCGCACCCTCCGGCACCACTTGTCGAGGTCCAGAGCCCCATCGGCATCCTATAAACACGCGGATTGACGAAACCGGAAATGGGCGTATGATCGCCGTAAGTACCGAGACTGGAGTGAGATAGCGTTTGGAGAGGGTGAGACGGAGAAGCTGTGGCAGAGGTTCGGCGGTTTCCGCTTCGCAGGTGTCCTGTGATCTTGATCATCAACGGTGCATTCGGCGTAGGCAAGACGACCGTCTCTGGCCTGATCCGCCGTGCGGTTCCTGGCAGCCTTGTCTACGACCCGGAGCTTGCGGGTTGGGCTCTCCAGCGGCTTTCTCGCTGGGTTCACATGCGCGGCGCGGGAACCGACGATTTTCAAGACATCGAGCTGTGGCGCAAGTCGGCGGTCGCCGGAGCGAGGTTGGTTCGGGCTGTGGCGCGAGGGCCGGTCGTCGTGCCGATGGCATTCAGTCGCCGAGACTACTTCGATGAGGTCATCGCGGGGATGTGCGTGCTTGATTCGACCGTGAGGGTCTTCTGCCTACGGGCGGGGATGCCGACGATACTCGGGCGCTTGGCGATGCGCGGGGACGTGAGCGGGGGCGGGAGTGAGTGGGTTGTGCGGAAGGCGCGTGCGTGTGTCGCGGCGCACGAGGATGAGCATTTCGGTGAGCCGATCGATGCAGAGCAGCGGAGTGCGTGGGAAGTCGCGCAGGAGATCCTCGATCGTCTCGGACTCCCTTGCTCGGATTAGTAGGTGACCTTGAGGAGTGACTGAATGCGACTCGACATCTATGTCAACTATCGCGGGAGCTGCGAGCAGGCGTTCCGCTTCTACGAGCAACGCCTGGGCGGCAGGATCACTGGGATGGTCCGGCATGCGGAACAGCCCAATCCGAGCATACCGGCCGACTGGCAGGAGAAAGTCCTTCACGCCCGCATCGAGATCGGCACGACGGTTCTGATGGGTGCGGACATTCCGCAGGCCGAACCTATGCGGAGCGCCTATCTCACACTCTCTCTGGATCGTGAGGAGGACGCGGAGCGGGTATATGCCCTGCTTGCGGACGGTGGCGAGATCTTCATGGAAATGGAAAAGACAGCCTTCGCCAACCGTTTCGCGATGCTACGCGACAGGTTCGGCACGTCTTGGATGCTTCTCCATCAACCCGAATCCACATGACGTCCGGAGGCGGCGAAGAAGGTCCCTGGGGCGAGGCTGCTCCCGGAGGGCGATGTCCAGCTTCCATCAGGGTGGGGCGTCCACGCCGGGAGCTCCATGCCTCCTAGCGTCACCTACTTCACGTCACCCGAAGGGGAGTAAGATGTGCGGCTAACCACCGCCGTGACAAACGATCCTGTGATGAGAGCTCCCGACGCAATCCCAATCCGATGGAGCACGGTCGTGGAGTCGCTGACCCGGCCCTACCGGGTAACCCTTTCCATGGTCGTGCTCGTTTTGCTGGTTCCTTTCTACGTGTTCATTCCCGAGCTGATGCCTGGCCGGACACTGCACAGCCCCGAGCTGGCTTGGGACCGCGTCATCCCCCTACAGCCCGCCTGGGCGCTGGTCTACGCAGCGCTCTATCTGTTCCTGATTCTGCTCCCGGTGCTGGTCGTGCGCCAGGAGGAGCAGATC
>DASVEF010000229.1:0-9711 GCA_036380715.1 Thermoanaerobaculia bacterium
AGTTTCATCTCTCACCCATCCAGAACGAGTCCGGCAACGGCTCATCGAAATCTTCGGCCATGAAGTACGGCATCCCGGCAAAGAGACCGGCCACGCGCAGGCGTCCGCCTTCCTGTACGGAACCTTCGCGTGCCTTCAAGAATTCAGCGAAGTCGAGCACTTCTCGCTGACGATCCGCGGGCAGCGCGGAGGCAATCTGGGCGATCTGTTCGGTGATGCTCATTTGCGATTCTCCCTGCTTCACTTACAAGGATACCTCGGCTACCGGAGCCTTCGCGAGAAGGCCCTCCAGAGTCCGCCGCGCCGTCTCCGGAGAGACGACCCCGGCTGGCAGATAGGCCACGATCCACGCCTGCCGGGTCCCCTCCCGCACCTTGCCCCGCCGGCTGTCGGTGATCGGCGTGCTGAAGGGACCCTGGACATCGGCCAGGAGCGGCTTGCCTTCGAGATTGAAGGGACCGCGGAGAGACTCGTAGGACTCGCCCGGCCGGCCGGCGCGCAGGATCACCGGGGGCTCGAAGCTCCCCACCTCCGACACACAGCAGGGTACCGCAAGCTCCACGGAGAGGCAGTTGTTGAGGTCCACCAGGGGATGGATCGCCGGCAGGTCTTCCCCCTTGAGCACCCGCCGGAGGAGCGCCTCGGAGGACGGCCGGTAGCGTGTGGGATCGCACCCGGCAGCCCGGAAGAGCTTGCGCAGGGCCGCGACCGTCGCGTGCGACGAGAGCTCCATCCCCTCCAGCGAAGCGCGGGCCAGCTCCGAGATCTCCGTGCGGAGGTCGGCCATCCGCTCCTCGGCCCCGGGCACGGCCCGCAGCCGCACCCAGAGCAGGTCCCAGCCGGGAAGGTCCATCTGGACGGGGAAGGAGGGCGTGTCCATAGTCCTTCTAGGGCTTGGCCGACGGGGCCGAGCCTTGCTGTCCCTTCAGATACTTGTCATACCAGGCCAGGTACCGGTCGAAGCGGTCCTTGACGTAGGTCGGCTTCTGGATCGAGTGGCTCTGGTCGGGGTAGATGACCAGCTCGGTCTCGCGCCCGAGTCGGCGCAGGGCCTGGAAGAGCTGCTCCGAGTTGAGACAGGGGACGTTGACGTCCTGAGCGCCGCAGAGGACGAGGGTCGGCGTCGTGACCTTGTCGACCTGGAAGAAGGGGGAGATCCGCATCCACAGCTCCGTGTTCTTCCAAGGGAGCCCCAGCTCCGCCTCCCACTCCCGCTGGTAGTGATCGGTGCCGTAGTTCGCCAGGTAGTTCGTCTCGCTCGCGCCGGTGGTGGCCGCCTTGAAACGCCCGGTCTTGGTGATCACGTAGTCGGTCAGCATGCCGCCATAGCTCCAGCCGCCCACGCCCAGCCGCTCGGGATCGGCGACCCCCATGGCGATCACGTGATCGACCGCGGCCATGACGTCGTCGTAATCCTTGTTCCCCCAATCGGCCCAGATCGCCCGGCTGAACTCGCGGCCGTAGCCGGAAGAGCCGCGCGGGTTGGCAGCGACCACCGCGTAGCCGTGCGCCGCGAAGATCTGCCACTCGAGCTGGAACCCGGTCGTGTACTGGGCGACCGGACCGCCGTGGATGCGCAGGATCGTCGGCAGCCGCTTGCCGGCCGGAGCGTCCGGCGGCAGGGTCAGGAACCCGTCGATGAGCTGGCCGTCCGGGTTCTTCGCCTTGAACCGCTGGGTCTGGGCGAGCCGGATGCCCTTCAGGAATTCGTCGTTGACGTGGGTGAGGCGGCGCAGGCTCTGTCCGTCAAGGACCGAAAGCTCGGCGGGATAGGAGACCTGCGTCTCCAGGACCACCGGCTCTCCCTTCGGGCCGAGAGCGTAGCTTTCGACCACCCGCTCCCCGGCGACCACCCGCTCCACAGGGCCGCCCGCGGCCGGCACGCGGGCGAGGTGCTGGTTGCCGCCGTCCTCCAGGAGGAAATAGATCCACCGGCCGTCTGGCGAGAAGCTCAGTTGCCCGACGTTCCGGTCGAGCTCCCGAGTCAACGGCCGGGGCTCACCTCCTCCGACGGGGACGACAGCCACATGGCTCGTGGCATACCAGATGTCCTCGGGCGCTCCGCCGGAGACGTAGGCGACCCACTTGCCGTCGGGGCTGAAGACCGGCGACTCGTCGGAGATCGAGGAGGGCGTCAACCTCCGCGGCGTCTGGTTCGCCTTGGGCTCGACCAGAAAGACGTCGGTGTCATAGTTGGCGTCCGGCTCCGCGGTCCGGTTGCTGACGAAGGCGATCCAGCGCCCGTCGGGAGACCAGGTGATCCCACTGTGGTCGTACGGGCCGGACGTGACCTTGAGGGTCCTCTTCGCCTTCACGTCCACGACGTGGATGTGGCTGCGGATCTCCCGCAGGTACCCCTCGCCGTCGCGCTTGAACTGGAGGCGGCGGATGACGATCGGCTTGGGAGTCTTCTCCGCGCCCTCCGCCTCGGGGTCCGGTTCGTCGGGGTCCACGTCGGAGACGATCAGCGCGAGGCGGGAGGAGTCCGGCGCCCAGGCGAGATCGCTCACGCCCGACTTGTAGTCGGTGAGCTTGACGGCCTCGCCGCCGCGGCGGTCGAGGAGCCAGACCTGGCTCTTGTCCCCGTCCCTCCCCGACAGGAAGGCGAGATACCGCCCGTCGGGGCTCCACCGCCCGCGGCTCTCCCCCTTGGGGCTGGTGGTGAGCCGCAGGGGCTCGCCGCCCGCCAGCGGGACCATGTAGAGGTCCGTGTCCCGCGTGTCCTCCTTGGGATCGAGCGACCGCACGGCATAGGACACCCACTGCCCGTCCGGGCTGACCTGGGGGTCCAGGACGGTCTTCAGGGCCCATGCGTCCTCGGTGCGCAGGAGCCGGGGCTCGGCCGCGGCCAGCGGGAGGGCGAAAAGGCAGAGTCCGACAAACAGGCCGATGCGTCGATTCATATCGATTTCCTCAACAGAAGCCCGCAAATCCTAACAAGAAATACCTCTCCGCAAGCGGCTCATTCCCGGATCGGAGGAAAGGGCGTAGGCTGGACCGGAACGAGGAAGGAGGGTTTCATGAAGACGCGCCAACTCGGAAAAAACGGACTGACGGTCTCCGCCATGGGCCTCGGCTGCATGGGGATGTCGGAGTTCTACGGCGCCCACGACGACGAGGAGTCGATCGCCACCATCCATCGCGCCCTGGAGCTGGGCGTCCGCTTCCTGGACACGGCGGACATGTACGGACCGTTCACCAACGAGCGGCTCGTCGGGAAGGCCATCCGCGGACGACGCGACGAAGTGGTGCTGGCCACCAAGTTCGGCGTCGTGCGCAGCGAGGACGATCCCACCATCCGCGGGATCAGCGGCAAGCCGGAGTACGTCCGCACCGCCTGTGAAGGGAGCCTGAGCCGCATCGGAGTCGAGACGATCGACCTCTACTACCAGCACCGGGTGGATCCCGCGACTCCGATCGAGGAGACGGTCGGCGCCATGGCGCGACTGGTCGAAGAGGGCAAGGTCCGCCACCTGGGCCTCTCCGAAGCCGGACCGCAGACCTTGCGCCGCGCCTGCGCCGTGCATCCGATCACGGCTCTGCAGACCGAATACTCGCTGTGGAGCCGCGATCCGGAAGACGAGATCCTCGCCACCTGCCGCGAGCTGGGCATTGGCTTCGTCGCCTACAGCCCGCTCGGCCGCGGCTTCCTTACCGGCCAGTTCCAGCGCTTCGAGGACCTCGCCGAAGACGACTACCGCCGCCATTCCCCCCGCTTCCAAGGAGAGAACTTCCAGAAGAACCTGGATCTCGTGAAGCGCATCGAAGAGATCGCCGCCGCGAAGGGGTGCACCTCCGCGCAGCTCGCCCTCGCCTGGGTGCTCGCCCAGGGAGAGGACATCGTGCCGATCCCGGGCACCAAGCGCCGGAAGTACCTGGAAGAGAACGCCGGAGCGTTGGACGTCGAGCTCACGCCCGAGGACCTGCGGCGCATCGACGAGGTGGCCCCCAAGGGCGCCGCGGCGGGCACCCGCTACCCCGAAGCGATGATGACGTCCTTGAGCCGGTGAGGCCGGCTATTGGAGGGTGACGTACACCGTCTGGCCCTGGCCCTGGAGCTGTACTCGCTTCTGCTCGATCGCGACGACGGTGTACCCTCCGATGCTCTCGCCGACGCCGACCACCTTGTCGCTGAACAGGGCGACCGGCTGCTCGGAATAAGCGATGCCATTCAGACGGATCGATCCGCCGCCGGAAACCGGCACCTCGCGGACGTAGGTCTTCGGCTCGGACGGAGGAGTCTGGGGGAGCTGGATGGCCGGAGCCGCCGGCTCCTCGCGAGGAGCGGCCGGGACGTTTGGATAAGGCAAGGGATCGGGCGTGGCAGGAACGGCGGCCGGCGGAGCCTCCTGCACGGGAGCCGGAGCAGGGACCGGACGTGCCGGCGCGGGAGTCTCTTCGACGACCTCGATGCGCGGGGTTTGGGGTTCCGAATCCTCACCCCCCTGACCCCTCTCTCCCATCGCCCTCCCCCCTTCCGGGAGAGGGGGGGAGCTTGTTTTCGGGGCGGGAGGGGGCGCCCCTCTCCCGGAAGGGGGGAGGGCGATGGGAGAGGGGTCGGGGGTGAGGACCGCGGCCCGCTCGGCGCCGGGGCCCCGCGTCAGCAAAACCCCCACCCCAACTCCCACGGCAATGCAGAGGGCCACCATAACCGGAATCAGCCACGACCGCGAAGACCTCCGCGAAGTGACGAGCGGCGCGTAGACCGGGACCCGGGCGTAGCGGGCCTCCCGCTCGGCCGCGTCCTGGCGCGCGGCTTCCTGGCGCGCCCGCTTCAAGGCTTCGTCGATGAGGCTCATCAGAAGGCTCCCTCCAGCTCGCGAATCGCCCGGCGGACATGGCGCCACGTCAGATGGGCGTCGCCGGTCACGTATCCGCACAGCAGCGCCTTGTCGCACACCGCGTTGATCAGGCGCGGCACGCCTCCGGAATAGCGGTGAATCGAGCGCATGGCCCAGCCGTTGAACGTCGGCAGGCCGTTGCCCCCGGCCACGTGGAGGCGGTGCTGGATGTAATGCTCCATCTCCGGACGCGAGAGCGGCGCCAGATGGTAGCGCACCGTGATCCGCTGCCGGAGCTGGCGCAGCCGGGGAGCGTCGAGCTTCTCGCGCAGCTCCGGCTGGCCGAGCAGGACAATCTGCAGGAGCTTGCGCTGGTCCGTCTCCAGGTTCGAGAGGAGCCGCACCTGCTCCAGCAGCTCGAAGTCGAGGTCCTGCGCCTCGTCGATGAACAGCACCACATCGTTGCCCTCGGCCATCTGGTCGAGGAGGAAATGATTGAGCGTCTGGAGGCACGCCACCTTGTCGTTGCGCGGCTGCAGCCCGAGCTCGATCAGGACGGTTCTCAGAAGCTGGATGCTGGTCAGACAGGGATTGAGGATCAGCGCCGTCCGGTACCGCGGCCCGAGCTCCTCCAGGACCGCCCGGCACACCGTCGTCTTCCCCGCTCCCACCTCCCCGGTGACCTGGATGAACCCCTTCCGCTCACGAATCCCGAACAGGATGTGATTGAACGCCTCCCGGTGCCGGTCGCTGAAAAACAGAAAGCGCGGATCGGGCGTGATGTTGAAAGGCGATTCGCGGAAACCGTAGTAGTCGTTGTACATCGATCTAGGGAAGAACGGCGAACCCCATAGCGCGCGCCGCATCAGCCAAGCGTCCATCAAACGTCGCGAGCGCCCCCTCGACCTCCGAAGCCATCACAAGATGCAGAGTGTCGAGCGTGCGAAGAGGGATTGGCGACCGGACGGCGAAATCCCGCGTGGCTTGAATATGCCTGGGTTCGATAGCAATACTCAAAAAAGAATCGCCTAGGTGCTCGTCAAAAAGAGCGAAGACGGCCGCGGCGCCCCCTAGAGGCAGGAACCCCAGGCGCTCCTTTCGCGCAATGACTACGTTGAGCTCCGCGATTGTCAGATCACTGACGACCGGCAGTGACGCCTTTCCGATGATTTCCGCCGCTTCGCCGGTCCTCTGCTCCTCTGTATAGTACGCAGCGAGAACCGAGGTATCGAAATAGATCACGAACGCTCTTCCTCGCGCAGATCGACCACGGAGTTGCCAGGGTAAGGTTTTCCGCCAAGCTGAGCGCGGAAATTGGCTAGATCCGGCAACTTTCGCTTGGGAGAAGCGGAGAGCTCACTGCCACTCTCATTGTCGATGACGATTACGACACGCCTCCGTCCTCTGGGAGCAGACGAAGGGGCCCGGACGGTCAAGGTACCGTCTTCAGCGATCTCGGCTACTGTTTCGATAGTGATCATGGGACATCTCCTCAACAGAGGTTCTGTCTATAGACTACACGAGTCTGTCTCTTACCTCTGAGCTCCCCGCCTGAGGGTCTTCCCTGCCCCCTCCGCATCTCCCACAACACGCCGCCACTCGGGAGTCTTCCTTCTCCAGAGCTGCCCGGGTCCTCACCGCCCAACCGGGCATAGTACCGCTGCAGACGGGGAATCCACAGGGCCGGCGGCTTCCACAGTTATACGTAATCGACCTCGTCCCTGTACGCGCCGATCTCCACAGTCCCGGGAGCGGCCTCGATCTCGTAGGTTGTCGGGCGCTTGAGGCCGGGCAGCAGGGCCAGGACGAGAAAGAGCCAGGAGATCCAGGTCTCTTTTCCCCCTCTCCCGGTGACGGGAGAGGGGGCCAGGGGGCTCACAACTTCCCCTCGAGCTCCGCCCACCGCGCATAGAGCCGCTCGACCTCCACCCGCGCCTCCTCGAGCGCGGCGCAGCGCTCCTGGAGGGCCGCCGGATCGGTGGCCACCGCGGGGTCCTCGACCGCGGCCTGGCACAGGGCCAGGGCCTCCTCCGCCTCAAGGATCTTCTCCTCCATCCCCTCCCACTCCTTCTGCTCGCGCCAGGAGAGCTTCTTGGCGGACGCCTTGGAGACGGGCTTCGGCTCCGGGGCCTTCGCGGCGCGGGAAGCCGGCGCCGCGGCGGCCTTGCGGTGGGCCTCCCACTGGGCGGAATCGGCGAAAAACTCGGCCTTGCCGGCGCCGTCCAGCGCCAGGAGCCGGGTCGACACGCTGTCCAGGAGATAGCGGTCGTGGGTGACCAGGACCAGGCCGCCGGGAAACTCCAGCAGGCTCTCTTCCAGAACCTCCAGCGTGGGGATGTCCAGGTCGTTCGTCGGCTCATCCAAAATCAGGAGGTCGGCGGGCTGGAGCATCAGGCGGGCGATGAGGATGCGGGCCTGCTCTCCCCCCGACAGCCGGGAGACCGGCGTGTCGAGCTGCTCGGGGCTGAAGAGGAACCGCTTGGCCCAGCCGGCGACGTGCACCGCGCGGCCGTTGTGGATCACCGAGTCCCCCTCCGGCGCCAGAGCCCGCCGCAGGCTGACCGACCGGTCGAGCGTCTCGCGGCTCTGCTCGAAGAGGACCGTCCTGAGGAGCTGCGCCCGCTCGATCTCCCCGCCGTCCGGCTCCAGAATCCCGGCGAGCAGGGAGAGGAGCGTCGTCTTGCCGCTCCCGTTCGGACCCACCAGGCCGAGCCGCGTGCCCGGGCTGATCAAGAGGTCGACCCCGTCGAGGACCTTCCGCCCGTCGAACGACTTGCAGAGGCCCCGCGCCACCAGGAGCTTCTTGGTCTTGCGCCCCGAGGCGGCGAAGTCGATGCCGGCCGTGGCCTGGCCGCCCGCTCGCCCCTTGACCTCGTCCAGCTCCTCCAGAATGCGGCCCGCCTCCTGGATGCGCGACTTGGCCTTGGTCGTCCGCGCCTTGGGACCCCGCCGCAGCCACTCCACCTCGCGCCGCGCCCGGTTGGCGAGCGCCTCCTGATACTCCGCCTGGTTGCGCAGGACCTCGTCGCGCTTCTCCAACAGCTCGCTGTACGTCCCCTCCACCTGCAGGAGCCCCTCGGGATAGACCCGGTTCAGCTCCATCATCCGCCGCGCCACGTTCTCCAGGAAGTACCGGTCGTGACTGACCACAACATAGGCCAGCGGCTCGGACTCCAGCAGCTCCTCCAGCCAGAGGATGCCCTCCAGGTCCAGATGGTTCGTGGGCTCGTCCATCAGGAGGATGTCCGGGGATTGGACCACCTCGCGGGCAATGGCCAGCCGCTTGTTCCAGCCGCCGGACAGCGTCCCCGCCCTCTGCCCCGGATCGCGGAACCCGGTCCGCCCCAGCACGACGCCGGCCCGGCTGGCCTTTTCGAACTCCTCCTGAGGATGCCCCGCCAGGGCCTCCATCAGGACCTCCTTGACCGTCCTCTCCGGAGGGAATGAAGGGTCCTGCGGCACATACCCGAGCCGCACCCCCTTGCGCACCGACCGCACCCCGCCGTCCGGCTCCTCGATCCCGGCCAGGATCTTGAGCAGCGTCGACTTCCCCGACCCGTTCGGCCCGATGAGCCCCACCCGGTCTCCCTCGAACAGCCCGAACGACAGCCCGTTGAACAGCGGCCGCGCACCATACTGTTTGGAGACGGACTCGCAGCTCAGGAGGACGGGACGCGGGGACGCCATGGCGGAACAGGGTATACACGAATGCCGCGGCGGCGTCCATGCCTCCCAAGTTGACGAGCCACGACTCCAACAACTATCATAGCCTGCTCTACATATCTGGGCTTGTGGCCTTCTTGGAGATGAGCATGAATACCTTCGAAGATCTGGAGTCTGAAGTCCGTACCTACTCCCGGCTGTTTCCCACAGTCTTCGAGCGCGCTGTCGGATCTGCGTTGTTCGACGAGAGCGGACGCGAGTACGTGGACTTCTTCAGCGGCGCGGGAGCGGTCAATTACGGCCACAACAATCCCTTCCTGAAGGACCGCCTGATCGAATACATCCAGGGCGACGGCATTACCCATTCGCTCGACATGGCGACCAAAGCCAAGCGGGAATTCATCGAGCAGTTCAACCGGGTGATTCTCCAGCCGCGCGGCCTCCGCTACAAGATGCAGTTCGCGGGACCGACCGGCACCAACGCCGTCGAGGCCGCGCTCAAGCTGGCGCGCAAGGTGACGGGCCGGACCAACGTCCTCTTCTTCAAAAATTCTTATCATGGGATGACGCTGGGCGCCCTGGCGGTGACGACCAACCCTTCCAAACGCAAGGGAGCCGGCGTGCCGCTTCTCTTCACCACCTCGGTCCCCTTCGAGGGCGACCTGGGCGAGACCGACACGATCGATCACTTGCAGTACGTTCTCGACGAGATGTCGGGCCGGAATGACCTGCCGGCGGCCGCCATCGTCGAAACCGTGCAGGCGGAAGGAGGCATCCGTCCGGCGAGCTACGCGTGGCTGCACCGGCTCGCGGATCTGCTGCGCCGTTACAACGTCCTCCTGATCGTCGACGATATCCAGGCGGGTTGCGGTCGTACAGGAACCTTTTTCAGCTTCGAGCCCGCGGACCTGGTCCCCGACATGATCTGCCTTTCCAAATCGATCAGCGGCCTCGGGTTGCCCATGGCCCTCGTCATGATCCGGCCGGAGATCGACATCTGGGCTCCCGGCGAGCACAACGGAACCTTCCGGGGAAACAACCTCGCGTTCGTCACCGGAGCGGCGGCGCTCGAATATTGGAAAGACGACTCCTTCAGCCGCGAGATCTTCCAGAAGGGCGATCTGGCCCGCAAGCGGCTCGAGGAGATCGCCGCCCGCTATCCACAAACGGAAGCGAAAGTCCGCGGAAGAGGCCTGATCCAGGGCCTCGAGCTCGCCCCGCATGGGCTCGCGGAACAGGTCTCAAGGGACGCCTTCCAGCACGGCCT
>DASVEF010000230.1:0-18031 GCA_036380715.1 Thermoanaerobaculia bacterium
GGCCTCGCGCACGACCGGATGGCGGGCCAGGGCCGTTTCGATCTCGCCCAGCTCGATGCGGAAGCCGCGCACCTTGACCTGGTGGTCGATGCGGCCCAGGTATTCGAGGTCGCCGTCGGGCAGCCAGCGCGCCAGGTCGCCGCTCCGGTACAGCCGGGCACCTGGCTCGGTGGCGAACGGGTCGGGCACGAACCGCTCGGCCGTCAGCTCCGGCCGGCCGAGATAGCCCAGGGCCGGTCCGGCTCCGCCGACGCAGATCTCGCCCGGCACGCCGATGGGAGCCATGCGCAGGGTCCGGTCGAGCACGCTCAGCCGCAGGTCCGGGAGGGCGCGGCCGATCAGGCTCCCCCGAGCTGTGGCGACGTCCTCGCGCCCGAGCGGACGGTAGGTGACGTGCACGGTCGTCTCGGTGATGCCGTACATGTTGACCAGGCGCGGGCGCTCCTCGCCGTGACGGTCGAACCAGGGTGAGAGGCTGGCCAGCTCGAGAGCCTCGCCGCCGAAGACGACCCAGTGCAACGCCAGCTCAGCGGCCGGGGCGGTCTCGTCGGCTCGCAGGAGCTGGCGGAAGGCCGAAGGGGTCTGGTTGAGAACCGTGACCTGCTCCTGGCGCAGCAGCTCGTTGAAGGCCTCGGGCGAGCGGCTGATCCAGTAGGGGACGACCACCAGCCGTCCGCCGTGGAGCAGGGCGCCCCAGATCTCCCAGACCGAAAAGTCGAAGGCGTAGGAGTGGAACAGGGTCCAGACGTCCTCCGGACCGAAGCCGAACCACGCCTCGGTCGAGCTGAAGAGCCGGGCCACGTGAGCGTGGCTGACCACGACCCCCTTGGGCTTACCCGTCGAGCCTGAGGTGTAGATGACGTAGGCCGGGCTCTCGGGCGGCACCGCCGGCAGAGCCTCCCCCGCCGCCGGCGCCTGGGCTTCCCATCCCTCGTCGAGAAGCAGCGTGCGGCAGCCGTGCTCGGGCAGGCCCGCGGCCACTCTCCTCTGGCTCAGCAGGACCGGGGCGGCGCTGTCTTCGAGCAGGAAGCCGATGCGCTCAGCCGGATAGTCCGGGTCGATCGGCACGTAGGTGGCGCCTGCCTTGAGCACGCCGAGGATGGCCACGACCATCTCCAGCGAGCGCTCCAGGCAGAGGGCGACGAGCTCGCCCGGGCTCACACCCCAGGCGCGCAGGGTCTGGGCCAGACGGGTGGCCCGCCGGTCGAGCTCGCCGTAGCTCAGAGCCTCCCCTTCGAAGACCACGGCCCGGGCCTCCGGAGCACTCGCCGCCCGCTCGGCGAACCGTTCATGCAGGAGGAAGACCGGAGAGCCCGCGCCCGTGCCGCCCCACTCAAGAAGCTGCTGCCGCTCGGTTCCGGTCAACAGTGGCAGCTCCGACAGCCGTGCTTCAGGGTCCGCCGCCACACCTTCCAGCAGCGCACGGAAATGCGACGACATCCGGGTGATCGTCGTGCGATGGAAGAGAATCCGGTTGAATTTCCAGGTTCCTACCACCCGTCCGGCGACTTCCTGGAGGTTGAGGATCAGGTCGAGCTTGGCGCTCTGCCCCTCCGCTCCGACTGGGCGTACCACCAGATCCGGTAGCTCCTCCGCCGCCCTCGGTGCGTTGAGCAGCTGGAGGAGGACCTGGAACAGGGGTGAGCGGCTGAGATCGCGCTCCGGCTGCAGCTCGGACACCAGTTTCTCGAAAGGCAGATCTTGGTGAGAGTAGGCGCCCAGGCAGACCTTGCGCACCCGGGCCAGCAGATGACTGAAGGAGGGGTCGCCGGAGAGGTCAGACCGCAAGATCAGCGTGTTGACGAAAAGTCCGATCAGCCCCTCGAGTTCGCGCCGGCTGCGGCCGGCGATCGGGGTGCCGATCACGATGTCGTCTTGCCCGGCGAAGCGGTGGAGGAGCGTCTGGAACACGGCCAGGAGCGCCATGAACAGCGTAGTGTCGTGATGGCGGGCGAGGTCGGCCAGACCCGCGCTCAGATCCTCGGAAAGGACGAAGCCCGACTCGGCCCCCTCGTATGTCTGGATCGCCGGCCGTGGCCGGTCGGTCGGAAGCTGAAGGATCGGAATGCCGGCCAGGATCTCGGTCCAGTACCGCAAATGAGCCGCGAGGGCTTCGCCTTGCAGCCATTCCCGCTGCCAGTGCGCGTAGTCGGCGTACTGGACCGGCAGCTCGGGCAATGGCGAGGGCTCGCCCTGGGAAAACGCGCGGTAGACCTGCGTCAGCTCCGAGAGGAAGATGTCGATCGACCAGCCGTCGGAGGCGATGTGATGCGTGGTCAGCAGCACCGCGTGTTCCCGTTCGTCCAGCCGGAGCACGAGGGCGCGCAACAGCGGAGCGACACGGAGATCGAAGGGACGGAGCGCCTCTCGGGTGGCGAGCGAGCGCATCGCCTGCTCGCGTCGCTCCGCCGGAAGTATCCGCAGATCGACGAGGGGCAGCGTGAAGGCAGGCTTCGAAGCGATGACCTGCACCGGCTGCCGGTCGCGCATTATGAAAGCGGTGCGGAGCGGCTCGTGCCGTCCCAGCAGCTCGAGGAGGGTTCCATGGAGGGCCGGCACGTCCAGGCGGCCGCTGACCCGCAGGGCGAAGGGGATGTTGTAGGCGGTGCTCCCTGCCTGGAGTTGCTCGAGGAACCAGAGCCGCTGTTGAGCAAACGAGAGCGGCAGGTCTCCATCGCGCGGGACAGGGACGAGCGGCGGCGCGCCCGCGGTAGCCGTGCTCTCGGTCAGCGCGGTTTCGATCGCCTCGGCGAGCTCCACGGGAGTGGGCGCGTCGAACAGGGCCTCCAGCGGCAGCTCGACCCCCAACTGCTCGCGCAGGTAGGTGATGAGCCGGGTGCCGGCGAGTGAGTGCCCGCCCAGCTCAAAGAAGCTGTCGTGGACGCCGACTCCGGTGATGCCGAGCAGCCTCTCGAACAGGCCGACGACCTGCGTCTCGAGATCGGTGCGGGGAGCCACGTAGGCGCGTCGCAGGTGAGGCCGTTCGTGGGCGGGAGCCGCGGGCTTCGCGCGCTCCTCCACCGCTGCGGAGACTTCGCTCGACCGGGTCGCCGCGATCCGGAACGCGGACAGGTTCGGCTCGACCCAGAAGCGGCGACGCTCAAAGGGATAAGTCGGCAGCTGCACGCGCCGGCGCCGTTCGCCGGCCTGGAAGCCAGTCCAGTCGATCTTGATTCCCGCGAGCCAGAGCCGGCCCAGGGTTCCCAGCAGAAACGCCTGGTCCTCCTGACGCTCATGGGCGTGCGGCAGTGAGGGGAGCGCGATCCGTCCCGCGCCGGCAGCGGGGTGCTGGAGGGCAAGCGCGGAGAGCCCCTGCCCGGGTCCAGTCTCCAGGAGCGCCCGCGAGGGGTCCTGCCACAGGGTCGCAAGCGCCTCAGAGAAGCGGACTGTGCCGCACAGGTGGCGAGCCCAGTATTCGGGATCTGTTGCCTGCTCGGCCGTCACCCAGGTGCCCGTCTCGTTCGACAGGTAGGGAATCCGCGGGGGAGAGAGCCGGACCCGGCGCACCAGCTCGGTCAGCGGCCTGGCGACCGGCTCCATCATTTGCGAGTGGAACGCGTGGGTGGTCGGCAGCTGCCGGCAAGGGAGCCCCCGATTTGTCAGATGCTCGGACAGAGCGGCGATCTCCTCCCGAGGGCCCGCAACTACGCAGAGCTGAGGTCCGTTGACCGCGGCCAGGCAGAGGCCGCCGTCGAGGAGCGATCGGACCTCCTCTTCCGGCAGCGGCACGGCAAGCATGGCGCCGGCAGGCAGCTCTTCGATGAGGCGCGCCCTCTCGGCGACCAGTCTCAGCGCGTCCTCCAGGGAAAGGACATCGGCCAGACAGGCGGCCACGTACTCGCCCAGGCTGTAGCCGATCAAGGCCTGCGGGCGGAGTCCCCAGGACATCCACAAGCGGGCCAGCGCGTAATCGACGGCGAATACCGCCGGCTGGGCGAAGAGGGTCCGGTCGAGGCGCCGGGGCTCGCTCCGCTGGCGGCCGAGCATCGCCCGCAGATCGAGTCCACCCTCCTGGGGACGCTCCTCGGAGAAGAGGATCTCGCGCAGGTCGCAACCGAGCGGGTCGTCGAGGCGGCCTGCGAGCATCTCCGCGCAACGGTCCAGCTCCGCCCGGAACAGAGGCTCCCTCTCGTACAGGCCACGCGCCATACCCGGATAGTGGTCGCCCACTCCAGGGAGCAGGAAGGCGACCGTCCGGCTTCCTGGCTCGCACCAGGAGGAGAGCAGCGCGCGAGGATCGCGCTCCGCGAGAACCCGCTGCGCCTCGCCGGCATCCCGGCAAACCAGCATCCGGCGGTAGGGGAACGCCCTGCGACCAGCCTGGAGCGTGTAAGCGACATCAGCCAGGGTGGCGTCCGAACGGCGCTCCAGCCAGCCGGCGAGGTTGTCCGTCGCCGCCTCAAGGGCCGTCTCCGTCTTCGCGGAGAGCACCAGGATCTGCAATGGGCGGGAGGGGCCGGAAGGCGCGGGCTCGGGTGCTTCTTCCAGCACGGCATGGGCGTTCGTGCCTCCCAGGCCGAACGAGCTCACGCCCGCCCGGCGCGGCGTCCCGTTCGCACGCCACTCCGCCAGCCGGGAACTTACGTAGAAGGGGCCGGAGTCGAAATCGATCTTGGGATTCGGCGTTTCGAAGTACAGGCTCGGCGGAATCTGCCTGTTTTTCAGCGCCAGAATCGTCTTGATCAGCCCTGCGACGCCCGCCGCCGCTCCGAGGTGGCCGATGTTGGTCTTGACCGAACCGAGCGCGCAGAGACCCCGGTCGCGGACCGGGGCGAAGGCGCGGGTGAGGGCCGTCACCTCGATTGGGTCGCCCAGTGCGGTGGCGCTGCCGTGGCACTCCACGTAGCTGATCGTCTCGGGGCTGACGCCCGCGACGGCCTGCGCGGTGGCGACGACCTCGGCCTGTCCCTCGATGCTCGGGGCCGTGTAGCCCACTTTGTAGAGGCCGTCGTTGTTGACCGCGGTTCCCAGAATGACGGCATGGATGGTGTCCCCATCGGCCAGCGCGTCTTCCAGCCGTTTGAGCAGGACCACGCCGACGCCGCTGCCGAAGACCGAGCCGTCCGCCTTCGCGTCGAAGGAGCGGCAGTGCCCGTCGGAGGAGTCGAGACCCCCCTCCTGATATATGTAGCCGGTGCGTTGCGGGATCTTGATCGACACGCCTCCCGCGAGCGACATGTCGCATTCGCCGGAGAGCAGCGCGCGGCAGGCGAGGTGGGTCGCGACGAGCGATGTGGAGCAGGCGGTCTGGACGTTGATGCTCGGGCCGCGCAGGTTGAGCTTGTAAGAGACTTGTGTAGTCAGGAAGTCGCGGTCCGTGCCGATCGCCAACTGATACGGCCCCGCCTCGCGCAGGAGATCTGGGTTCGACAGCAGGTTGTTGAGAAAGTAGCTGGAGAGCGTGACGCCGGCGTGAACGCCGATGGCGCCAGGATACTGCAGTGAGTCGTATCCGGCGCTTTCCAGCGCCTCCCAGGCGCACTCCAGGAAGAGGCGGAGCTGAGGATCCATGAGCTCGGCCTGACGCGGCGAATAGTCGAAGAAGGCGGCGTCGAACAGATCCTCGTCCGCGAGCACGCCGCGGGCCTTGACGTACTTGGGGTTGCGCGCCCACTCGGGGGAGAGGCCGGCGGCGATCAGCTCCTCCGCGGAGAAGAACGAGACTGACTCGATCCCATCGCGCAGGTTCTCCCAGAAGCGATCGAGGTCCTTCGCCCCTGGGAAGCGGCCGGCCATGCCGATGACCGCCACAGCGCCGCTTTCCGCTCCTCTGCGACGCAGAATACTCTCCGCCCTCCGGCGCTCCGGAGCGATCTCCGCCGCGGTTGCGAGAGCGGTGCTGCGGGCCAGGTGCTCGGCCTGGGAGCGCACGTTGGGATGGCTGAAGAGGTCCATCAGCGACAGCTCGCGCCCCAGGGCTTCCTGGAGGCGGCTGTGCAGGCGGACCAGGAGCAGAGAGTGCCCGCCCAGGTCGAAGAAATTGTCCTGGACGCCGACCTTCTCCAGGCCGAGGACCTCGCACCAGACCGCGGCGATGCGCCGTTCGAGCTCGCTGGCCGGCGGTACGTGGCCGCGCTCGGTCTCTGAAGATGGAGTGATCTCGATGCGCGACAGGGCGCGGCGGTCCACCTTGGCGTTGGGCGTCAGTGGCAGCCTCTCCAGGAGGACGAACGTCGCGGGGACCATGTAGGCGGGTAGACGCTCGCGCAGAGCTTCGCGCAGGCCGGCGATGGCGACCGCCTCCTGCCGCTCCGGCACCACGTAGGCTACCAGACGCCGTTCTCCGCGCTCTTCGCGGAGCCCCACCACGGCCTCTCGGACTCCAGGCAGGCCTCCCAGCGTCGCCTCGATCTCACCGGGCTCGATGCGGAAGCCGCGGATCTTCACCTGCAGGTCGGCCCGGCCGGCGAAGGCCACCTCGCCATCAGGCAGGTAGCGCCCGAGGTCCCCCGTGCGGTAGAGCCGGTCTTCCGGTTCGCCGTTGAAAGGATTGGTCGTGAACTTCGCCGCTGTGAGCTCCCCGTCTCCGAGGTAGCCGAGAGCGAGGTGCGGGCTGCGCACCGCGATCTCTCCCACCTCGCCGATGCCGGCCTGGAGGCCCTCCCGGTTGAGCACCAGGAGCTGTACGTCTTTCATGCCGCGGCCGAGCGGCAGCACCTGCTTGGCGCGCTCACTGTGGTCACTGCGCTCGTCAGCTTCCGCCTCGTCCACGACATGGAAGGCCACCGCCCGCTGCGTTTCGGTCGAGCCGTACAGGTTGACGCAGGTGACGCGCGGCGCCAAGGCGCGGATGCGCGCCACGTCGAGTCGCGTGAGCGCATCGCCGACGAGCAGAACGCGGCGCAGAGAGGGGGCTTCGATCCGGGCTCCGCCCGCGGGCCGCTCGGTCAGGAGCTGTGCCATGGCCGGCGTCAGGTGCGCGACCGTAACCCCCTCGCGAGCCATCCAGGCGGCCAGGCGGCCAGGAACGCCGATCTCCTGCGGATCGGGAACCAGGATCGCGGCGCTCAGGTACAGCGGCGTGAAGATGTCGCGCTGCAAGGGGTCGTGTGCCAGCCCTGAGAGCAGGCTGAACCGGTCGTTCGCGGTCAGGCCGAACCGCTCGCACTGCCAGGGGAGGAAATGCGACAGCGGCCCATGCCGGCCGAGAATACCCTTGGGGGTCCCCGTCGAGCCCGAAGTGAACGCGACGTAAGCCACATCATCGGGGCCCACGGGCACGTGAGCCATTTCGGCCGGGAGGCCGTTCAGACGACCCAGCACCGCCGGGCACCCACTTCCGGGAAGGTCGAGCCGTGGGCAGCCGGTCTCTTCGAGCCAGGCGCTCACCGCCGCCGGCAGGGGGCCCGCCGCCTCCAGATAGACCAGCGCGCGTGGCGTGGCCAGGCGCAGCATCTCGACCAGACGCGGCGCCGGGTAAGCGGGGTCCAGCATTGTGAACGCGGCGCCGGCTCCGAGCGTACCGAGCACCGCGGGGACGACCGGGGCGCTGCGGTGCGCCCAGACCGCCACACGGTCCCCTTTGACGACCCCCCGCGAGAGCAGCCAGCCGAAGATCCGGGCGCTCGCTTCCCGGAGCTCGCCATAGCTCCAGGAGCCCTCCCGGTCCGCCACCGCTGTCCTTTCGGGAGCCTGCGATGCCCTTGCGGCGAACAGCTCATGCACCGCTCCGGTCCAGCCCGCGTCCAGGGTCTCCATCGGATCAGGCAGCCGCCGCCGGGCTGCGGCGGTGACCAGCGAGAGACGCCCGATCGGTTTCTCCGGGTGCTCGACCCCCTCCTCGAGCGCGAGGACGAGCTGCTCGAGCAGATCCTCCATCCGGGCGGCGTCGAAAAGGTCCGCGTTGTAGACCAGGTCGAAGCGGATCTCCTCCCCGGCCTCGGCGGCATAGACGGTCATGTCGAACTTCGAAGGGACCTCGGGAGTGGATACGAGCTCCAGGGTCAACCCGGGCAGGCGCACCTCGCTGACCGGGAAGTTCAGCATGTTGAAAAGCACCTGGAAGAACGGCGTTCGAGAGAGGTCGCGGTCGGGCTGCAGGCGGGCGAGCAACGCCTCAAAGGGGACGTCCTGGTGCGAGAAGGCACCCAGGGTGACCTCGCGTACCCGCGCCACCAGCTCTCGGAAGGTCGGCTCGCCGGAGAGGTCGGTGCGCAGCACCAGGGTATTGAGGAAGATTCCGATCAATCCCTCGGCCTCGATCCGCTGGCGGCCGGCAATCGGCGATCCGACCAGGATGTCGTCTTGGCCGCTGTGCCGCTGGAGCAGGATCTTGGTCGCTGCAAGGAGGGTCATGTACAGGGTGGCATCCTGCCGGCGGCTGAAGCTGCGGATGCGCCCGGAGAGCTCCGGAGAGAGGGCGCGCAACACACGTCCACCGCGATAGCTCTGAACCGCGGGGCGCGGGCGGTCCGTAGGCAGGTCGAGAGGAGAGATCTCGCCGCTGAGCCGCGCCGTCCAGTAGGCGAGCTCCTCCTCGCGGCGGCGGTCGACGACCTCGCGCTGCCAGGCCGCGAAATCGGCGTACTGGACAGGCAGCTCGGGCAGAGGGTGCGCACCGCCTTCGCGGAAGGCGGCGTAGAGCGCCGACATCTCGCGCACGATCACCCCCACGGACCAGCCGTCCGAGACGATGTGGTGGATCGTGAGCAGGAAACGGTGGCGCTCCGGTGCGAGGCGGAGCAACAGGGCGTCCAAGAGAGGACCGTTCGCCAGATCGAACGATCGGAGTGAGATCCCGGCTGTCAGCCGCGTCGCTTCGGTTTTGCGTACGCCCTCCTCCAGCCCCGAGAGATCGATCAGCGGCAGCTCGAACCGGAGATTCCGTGAAACCCTCTGCAAGGGCGTGCCGTCCGTCACCTCGAAGGTAGTGCGCAGCGACTCGTGGCGGCGCACCACCTCGGAAAGAGCGGAGGCGAAAGCGGGGACGTGGAGCGTTCCCGAGATCTCCACGCTGAGCGGAATGTTGTAGGTCGGGGTGCCTGGCTCGAGCCGGTCCAGAAACCAGAGCCGCTCCTGGGCGAACGAGAGAGGGAGGCGGACCCCCTCCCCGCGCGGCAACCGTGGTATCGGAGCTTCCGTCTGCCCGCTCGCCTCCGCCCTTCCCCGGGCGTCCGCGATCCTGGCGGCGAGCCCCCGCAGAGTCGGCTGCTCGAAGAGCCAGCTCACCTGGAGTTTGACGCCGAGCGCCGCGACCGTCTGGGCCACAACCTGGATGGCGGCGATCGAATCGCCTCCGAGGTCGAAGAAGTTGTCGTGAGCGCCGACCCGATCGAGGGCGAGCACGCTCTTCCAGATCTCGGAGAGGATCGGCTCGATCTCGCCTGTGGGCTCGACGTAGGCGGAATCCACGTCTGGACGTGGGAACAGGTGGCGCTCCCTCGGCTCCTTGCGGACGGGCTGGCGGGCTGCGGCGATCATCGCGCCGATGTCAGTGGGGGAGATCGCCACCCGGGCGAAGTGGCCGCGAGACAGCGCCCGTCGGAAAGCCTCCACCCCCTCGGCCGGCCGGATCCAGGCCGCGGGCTCCTGATCGCCTGCCGGTGCGCCGGTTCGTTCGCTGTGTGCCGCGGCCGCCATGCCGACCTCGCTCCAGGCCGCCCAGGCCAGCGAAACCGTGCGCACACCCCGCGCGCTGTTGTAATGAGCGAACGCGTCGAGGAAGCAGTTGGCGGCGCAGTAGTCGACCTGACCCACTCCACCGGTCACGGCGTAGGTCGAGGAGAAGAGGACGAGCAGATCGACAGGCTCGTCGGCCAGCGCTGCAGCGAGCACGCGCGTGCCGCGCACCTTCGGCGCCAGGACACGTTCGGCCGCCTCGGTGCTCTTAAGTTGCATCATGCCGCCGCCTGGCACACCGGCGGCGTGAATCGCTACGTCGATGCGGCCGAACTGCGCCCGTGCCCGCAAGACCGCATCGCGCATGGCCGTTTCATCCGCGGCGTCGGCGGCAACGACCAGCACCTCGGCTCCCAGCTCTTCCAGGGCCAACACCTCGCGAATACGGCGGCTCGCCGCATCCGCCGGGTCATGGCTCTCCAGCCATTGAGGCCACTTCCGCCGCTCCGGTAGAGAGGTCCGGCTGGTCAGCACAAGCCGCGCGCGAACCATGCGCGCCAACTCGCGGGCGAGAGCCATCCCAATGCCGCCAAGGCCGCCGGTGATCAGATAAATCCCGCGCTCCCTGAAGGGTATTCTGGCGGCCTCCACCGGGTCGAGGTGGAGAGGCTCATAGGCCTCGTGCCAGCGCTCGCCGCCGCGATAGGCGACGACCGGCTGGGCGGCAGGCGTCAGGGCCTCGGCGATCAGCAGGTCGGCCACCCGCTCAAGCCCAGCGGGAGCCTCGGGAACGACGACATCGACGGCCGCGCAGCCGATCTGGGGGTACTCCAGGGGCAGCACTTTCACGGGTCCGAGGACCAGCGCCTTTTCCGGAGCGGCCGGCTCCCGTCCGACCGCTTGCAGCCCATCAGTCACCACGCGCAGCTCGATCCGGCCGTCCAGGGCATGTTGTCCCAGCGCCTGCGCCAGCCAGAGCAGGCTATGGAAACAGAGGCTCTCCACCTTCTCGCCCGGGAGATTCCCGACCCCCCAGAGGTGAACGATGCGGCTGGGCAGCCCTCCGCCTGCGGAGAGCCGGTCGAGCAGCCGCTGGAATCCTTGCGGCTGATCCGGATCGAGCACCAGCTGCCCGGTTGCCGTCTCGGCCAAGCCCTCGCCTCCGGCTGCCCCCGGAAAGACCAGGACGGCCTCGCAGCCCCGCTTGGCGAGCCGGCGGGCCATCGCTTCCGCGAGGCCGCATCCGTCGGCGAGGAGGAGCCAGCGGGTGCCCTCGGCAGAATCGCCATCGGGCAGCACCGCGGGCTTCCAGGTCGGGACGCAGAACCAGTCCGCGATCTCGCGGCGGGAGTTGGGCCGCGTCGCCGGAGCCTTACGGTCGATCCAGTAGCGTTGGCGCTCGAAGGGGTAGGTCGGCAGCTCGACGCGGCGCCGGCTTTCGCCAGCGTAGAAGCCTTTCCAGTCGATGGTGACGCCGGCCAACCAGAGCTGGCCCAACGACGCGAGAAGGACCTCGGCAGCGGACCGGTTCTCCTGGGCAGCAGGCAGCGAGCACGCGACCGTCTGGCGCGCGGGCCGTTCAGGCATGCGGCGCGCGAAGGAGGCAAGCGTCTGCCCGGGTCCTACCTCGAGCAAGATGAGAGCGGTGTCGGCAGCCAGAGTCTGAAGCCCTTCGGCGAAGCGCACCGCCCCTCGCAGATGCCGCGACCAGTAGCGGGGATCGGTCGCCTCCTCGGCGGTGATCCAGGTGCCGGTGACATTGGAGACGAATGGGATGCTCGGCGCCTCGCGCCGGGTGGCCGCGACGCGCCGGGCGAAGGGCTCCAGCGCCGGTTCCATCATTGGCGAGTGAAAGGCGTGGGACGTGTGGAGGCGGCGAGCGGCGATCCCTCGCGCGGAGAGCTCGGCGGCGAACGCCTCGACCGCCTCTTCGGCTCCGGACACCACGGTGCGGGACGGTCCGTTCACCGCGGCGAGCGACAGGTCCGGACCGAGAAGGGATGCGATCTCCGCTTCCGGCAGCGGTACGCTCAACATGGCGCCGGGCGGCAGCTCCTGCATCAAGCGCCCGCGCTCGGCGACGAGCGCGAGAGCGTCTTCGAGCGAAAAGACGCCTGCCAGGCAGGCGGCAACGTACTCGCCCAGACTGTGTCCGATCACGGCCCGCGGGCGCACTCCCCATTCCATCCACAGGGTGGCCAGCGAGTGCTCGACCACGAACAGCGCCGGCTGCGCCAGGGCGGTCTGCTCCAGGGACTGCGCCGCCTCTCGCTCCGTCTCTTGTGGCGGATACAGCAGATCGCGCAAGTCCAGCCGCAAGTGGGGGCGCAGGATCTCGCAGCAGCGGTCGACTGCGGTGCGGAAGACCGGCTCGGTCTCGTACAGCTCCCGGCCCATGCCCGGGTACTGCGAGCCCTGCCCGGAGAAGAGGAAGGCCACCGGCCGATCGCGCTGCGTCTGGATTGCGGACTGGATGCGGTCTGGCTGCCCGCCCTCCAGAAGCTCGATCGCCTCGGCCGCCGTGCGGCAGACCAGGGCCGCGCGGTGCTCCCCGAGCCGGCGGCCAACCTTTAGAGTGAAGGCAGTATCGGCGAGCGGCGTATCGGAATGACGGCGGAGATGCTCCGCCAGCTCCGCGCTCACCGTCTGTAGCGCCGTCGCGGTCCTGGCGGAGAGCAGAAGGAGCTGCCAGGGGCGGGACGAGCCGGAGGGAGCGGCGGGAGGCGCCTCCTCGAGCACGACGTGCGCGTTCGTCCCTCCGACGCCGAAAGAGCTGACACCGGCGCGCAGCGGCATCCCTTCGGTGCTCCATTCGGCGAGCCGGTCGACGACGTAGAACGGACCGTTTGCGAAGTCGATCTGCGGATTGGGCTCTTGGAAATGAAGGCTCGGCGGCAGCCGCCGGTGCTTCATCGCGAGCACGGTCTTGATCAGGGCCGTGGCGCCGGCTGCGGAGCGCAGGTGGCCAACGTTGGATTTCACCGAGCCGAGGCCGCAGAAACCCTTTCGATCTGTGGCATCGCGAAAGGCCCGGGTGAGGGCCGCAACTTCGATCGGATCGCCCATCGGGGTGCCGGTGCCGTGCGCCTCGATGTAGGTGATGGTATCCGGGTCGACCTCGGAGAAGAGGTGGGCGGCGCGGAGGACCTGGTACTGGCCCTCGCCACCCGGTGCGCTGTAACCGATCTTGAGCGAGCCGTCGTTGTTGACGGCGGAGCCTTTGATGACAGCATGAATGACGTCGCCGTCATTAAGGGCGTCGGCGAGCCGCTTCAGAACGACGATTGCCAGACCGCTGCCGAAAACCGTCCCCTGGGCGAGTGCATCGAAGGCGCGACAATGTCCGTCGGGCGAGTAGATGTCGCCCTGACGCGTGAGGTAGCCTGCCTTCTGGGGCAGCTTGAGCGAGACTCCGCCCGCGAGAGCGATGTCGCATTCGCCAGAGAGCAGCGACTGACAGGCCAGGTGGATGGCGACCAGCGAGGTTGAACAGGCTGTCTGCACCGTGATGCTGGGGCCGCGCAGGTTGAGCTTGTACGAGGTGCGGGTTGCGAGATAGTCCTTGTCGCTCGAGACTTCCAGCAGGAGGGCGGGCATGTCCGCGATCTGCGATGCGCCGAGGAGCTGAAAGAGGTACTGGTTTCTCTCGACCCCGGCGAAGACGCCGATCAGGCCCGGATAGGACTCGCTGTTGTAGCCGGCGCGCTCCAGGGCTTCCCAGGCCCCTTCCAGGAAGAGACGCTGCTGCGGATCGATGAGCTGCGCCTCGTGCGGCGGAATGTCGAAGAGGCCGGCGTCGAAGAGGTCGATTCCCTCGAGCATCGAGGTCGCCTTGACGTAGTCCGGCCGCGAGAAAATTTCCGGACTGATCCCTTCCGCGAGCAGCTCCTCATCGGAAAGGGAGCGAATTGACTCGACGCCGTTCTTCAGGTTCTCCCAGAACCGCTCGATGGTGGCGGCGCCTGGGAAGCGACCCGCCATGCCGATCACGGCGACCTCAGAACCGCTCAGCTCGCCGGGTGTGTCGTTCTCTGAATCCATGACAGACCTTGTTCAGCTCCTGGCCGCCTGCCGTTTCTGCAGCCTCTGTTTGCGCCAGTCCTTCCCTTCCCGCAGCCTCTCGGTACGATGGACACTGTCAGGAATGGAGTGCGCGGTTTTCCGCTCCGCCATGTCTTCCGCCAGATGGCGGGCGAGCAGACTGATACTCGGGTGGTTGAAGACGTCCACCATAGACATCTCTCGACCTGTCGCTTGGCGCAGCGCATTATAGACCCGGACCATGTGCACCGAGTTGGCGCCGAGGTCGAAGAAGTTATCGTGGATGCCGACCTGTGAGACTCCGAGCACCTCGCACACAATCCCGGCGAGCAGCTGCTCGATTTCGCTCTCGGGCGCCACGAACGCCGGTCGGTCGGGCTTCTGCGCTGAGGACAGCGCCTCCGGTCGCGGGAGGGCCTTGCGGTCCACTTTGCCGTTGGCGCTCAGGGGTAGCGCAGCCAGGCGCACGAAGTGAGCCGGCACCATGTACTCGGGCAGCTTGCCTCGCAGGTGCTCCCGCAACTGGGTGAAGATCTCGCCGTCCGGCCGGGCAGGGGGTGGCAGGATCACGATCGCGGGTGCCGGCAGCAGGTCGCGCTCCTCCTCCAGGCCGAGCTCCCGGACCAGGGCATGGTATTCGCCGGCCTCCTCGCGGAATCCTGCGAGCCCCGTCTGCTCGACGGCGATGCGGCCGCCGAGCAATGCGTGGACCAGCTCATGGGTTTCGTCCAGGGCGAAGAGGCCGCGGATCGGTTGGAAGCGGACGCCGCCGACCTGCGAAAGGCCGATCCGGTGTTCCGGCGCGGACTCCTCCAGGAGCTGGGTCATCAGGCCCGCCTCCAGGGTGGCGAAGCGCAGGGAGCTCTCTCCATAGAGCGGAGCGATCGCGGCCATACGGGCGACCAGGAAGATACCGAAGGAGGCGCGCTCGAACAGCATGTGGTTGACGCTGTCGTACAGGGAGGCGTTGACGCCATCGGAGGCCGCGAGCCGGAGGAGAGCGTGATCCTTGGGGTTGTAGTAGTAGGCGCCGCCCTCGATCCCTTCGATCCGTCCGGGCTTGACGTAGAGATACGCCTGGACCGGATAAAGGTTGCCCGCCGAGCCGTAGCGGAGCTTCGGCAGGGGAGAGCCTGCGACCTTGATCTGCCGCAGGCAGGAGAGGAAGCCCGACAGATCCGTGAGCGGGAGCGGCTCTGCCAGGTACTTCCGGTAGCTGCGCCGCCGCAGATAGCGCTTTTCGACCTCCTCCGGCGACAGCTCCGGAGGGGCGAGCGGCACACGCGGAAGCTCCGTATCGCGGCGCAGGCCGTAGTGGCGTAACTTGAAGCGCAGCCGCTCGATCGGATCGACGACCGGCGCGGTGTTGGCCGCAGAGGGGATTGAGGCGGCTTCCGGACTGCCGTCGCGGAGCACCACATAGGCGGCGAGTTGCTTGGCATCCCGTTCTCCGACCGTGGCGACCACGGCCGCGGATACAGTGGGATGGCCAGTCAGGGCCACCTCGATCTCGCCGAGCTCGATCCGGTGCCCCTGGACCTTGACCTGGGTGTCCTCGCGGCCGAGGAACTCGATGTTGCCGTCCGGCAGGAGGCGTCCGAGGTCGCCGGTGCGGTAGAACCGCTCTCCGGTCCGTGGATGGATGAGGAAGGCGGCGCTCGTCTTCTCCTCGTCGCGCCAGTAGCCGAGGGCGAGGCCGATTCCGCCGATGTAGAGGTCGCCGGGGACCCACACCGGGCGGGGCTCGAGGTCCTCGCCGAGCACGCGGACCGTCTGGCTCGTCATGGCCCGACCATACGGGATGCTGGTCCAACTCGGCGGTGCGTCTTCGATGGGATAGAGGATCGACCAGATGGAGGCCTCGGTGGCGCCGCCGAGGCTGATCACCCGCGAGCCCGGGAACTGCGAGCGGATGCGCTCCGGCAGCCGGACGGGAATCCAGTCGCCCGAGAGCAGGGCGAGCCGCAACGGCATGACCGGGGCGTTAGCGATGCCGCTGCGGTACTCGACCAGCATCTCCATGAGGGCGGGGACCGAATTCCAGACCGTCACGCCTGCGCGGGCCGCGAGCTCGGCCCAGTGCGACGGGTCGCGCGTCGTGCCGGCGTCGGGCACCACGACGGCGCCGCCCGCGGCCAGCAGGCCGAAGACGTCGTAGACCGAGAGGTCGAAGCTCAGAGACGAGAGAGCCAGGATCCGGTCGCTGGCCCCGACGCCGAAGCGCCGGTTGACGTCCATGATGGTGTTCAGGGCACCCCGGTGATCGATCATCACCCCTTTGGGCTGGCCCGTGGAGCCCGAGGTGAAGATCACGTAGGCCAGGTCTTCCGGTGTCTGGAGGGCCGGCAGGGGCTCCAGAGCCGGCGTGGAGAAGGCCGTCTCGTCGAGGACGACCCGCTCGACGCCGGCCGGCAGGTCGAGCCCTGGGTCCGGCTGGGTGATGGCGATCGAGGCCTCGCCGCGCTCGAGCAGGTGGCGGATGCGCTCGGCAGGCAGGCGGGCGTCGACCGGCAGGTAGGCAGCGCCGGAGCGCAGCACGGCGAGGACCGCCACGACCTGCTCCCACCCTTTGTCCATGACTACCGCGATGAGGTGGTTCGGGCGGGCGCCCAGGCGGCGCAGCCGGTGGGCCAGGTCCAGGGAGGCGCGGTCGATCTCGCCGTAGGTGAGGGTGCGGCGCGAGGTGATCACGGCGGGTGAGTCCGGCCGCCGGCGCGCCTGCTCCAGCAAGGGTTCGTGGAGCAGCCCCTCGGGTACGGGGGCCGCGGTGGCGTTGGCCTCCTCGATCAGGCGAAGCTGGCTTTCTGGGAGCAGGATCTGTGGCGTCCGCCAGGCCGTCTCCCCGTCCGCCAGACGGCCGAGCAGGCCTTGATAGGCGGCGAAGAGGTCGTCGAGCAGTCCCGCGGGGAAGAGCTCCTCGACCGCGTCCCAGTTGTAGACCAGGTCGCCTCCGCTCTCGAAGACCTGGTGATCGAGCCAGACCTGCGGCGTCTGAGTGATGCTGAAGACGGCCTCGCCCGCGGCGTCCCCCTGCTCCCGGGCCGCAGCCTGCTGTCCCTGGTTCAAGGTGCTGGTGAAGACGACGGGCATGAGCACGGCGCCGCCCTGCACACGTGCCAGCTCGCGCAGGACGCGCACGCCGCTCACCAAGCGGTGCTCCAGGTCGTCCCAGAGACGGCCCTGGACCTTGCGCGCCCGCTCCTCGAAAGGCTCGCCGGGCAGGCCCTCGACCGCCAAGAGGGTCAACGAGGTGAAGTCGCCGACGATGTCGTCCACCTGCGGGTGGAGGGGCAGGCGGTTGAACAGCGTCAGGTTGATCGTCAGGCGCGGGCTCCGGCACCAGGCCGCCAGCGCCTCGGCGAAGGCGGCGAGCAGGACGCCGGACGGAGTGACGGCGGAGCGCGCCGCCCGCTCCTTGAGGCGGCCCCATGCCTGGGAGTCGAGGCGGCCTTGGCGGCGTACGAACCGGGGCTTCTCGATCTCGCCCGGGCTCTTGGCGAGAGGGAGCGCGGGAGTGGGAGGGAGCGTGGCGGCGCGCTCGCGCCAGTAGGCCAGCGCCCGCTCGTAGGCCGAGGTCCCGCGCAGGGCGGTCTCGGCCAGGACATAGTCCCGGAACGAGAGCTCCAGCGGCGGCAGCTCGGCTCCGGGATCCGCGTAGAAGAGCGAGAGGTCCCGCGCCAGGATGCGGAAGCTCCAGGCATCGCCGATCAGCAGGTCGAGGCTGACGTGGACGCGGGTCCGCCGGCCGAAGGGAGTGGCCGCGATCTCGAACAGCGGCCAGCGGTCGCTCGGCAGCACCTGATGCGACATGCGGTCGCGGACCGCCTGCAAGCCCGGCTCGGGATCAGCCGCTCCGCGCAGGTCCACCACGCCGATGCGGTACGGCGGAACCTCGGGCAGGATGCGTTGCGTGCCGTCGGCGAGCACGATTCCGCGCAGCATGCCGTGGCGGTCGATGAGGCGGCGCAGCGCAAGCTCCAGCCGGCCGAGGTCGATCTGCGGGAAATCCAGCTCGAAGTAGACGTGGGTCGATACGGACCCGAGCTGAACGGCGCCGCTGCGGCCGACCCAGTAGGCCTCCTGGATGTCGGTCAGCGGGAACGGCAGGGCTCTCGCGGCTTCGTCGGGGCGGATGCGCGGCAGCGCCTCCGCCGCGGCGATCGTGCCCGGCTCCTCCTGAGAGACCGCGGCCGACAGGCCGGCCAGAGTGGGCGCGGAGAACAGGATGCGCAGCGGCAGCTCCACGCCGAACGTCTCACGGACCCGGAACATCAGTCGAGTCGCCAGGATAGAGTGACCGCCCAGCTCGAAGAAGTTGTCGTTCGCGCCGACCCGTTCGAGGCCGAGCACCTCGGCCCAGAGAGCGGCCATCGCCTCTTCGACGGGGCTGCCCGGCGCGACGTACTCGCGGGCCGGCGAGGTGATCTCCGGG
>DASVEF010000231.1:0-2640 GCA_036380715.1 Thermoanaerobaculia bacterium
CCATGCCATGAAGCTCCTGATCGTCGAAGACTCCGAACGCCTGCGGCGGTCCCTCGGCCAGGGGCTGCAGAAGGCCGGCTTCGCGGTGGACCTCACCGCCGACGGCCGTGAAGGGCTCGCCTATGCCGAAGTCAACGACTATGACGTGATCATCCTGGATCTGATGCTGCCGCAGATGAACGGCCTGACGGTGCTCAAGAGCCTGCGGCGCCAGGGCAAGGCCACACACGTCCTCATCCTCTCGGCCAAGGACCAGGTGCAGGACCGCATCCGCGGCCTGGAGCTGGGAGCCGACGACTACCTGATCAAGCCCTTTTCCTTCGACGAGCTGTGCGCGCGGGTGCGCGCCCTGATCCGGCGCCGCTATGAGAGCAAGGACCCGGTCCTGCGGGTGGGCGACCTCGAAATCGACACGGCGCGGCAGCAGGCCTCGCGCGGCGGCCGGCCGCTGCCTCTCACCCCCACCGAGTACTCGGTCCTCGAGCTGCTCGCCAGGCGCCGCGGACGGGTCGTGTCGCGCGACCACATCCTCGATCACCTCTACGACAGCGCGGCCGAGGTGTCGAGCAATGTGATCGAAGTGCTGGTCTGCTCCCTGCGGAAGAAGATCCAGCCGGAGGGCGCCCTGCCGGTGATCGTCACCCGCCGCGGCCGCGGCTACCTGATCGAGGCGGAATAGCATGCGCTCCATCCGCCGCCGTCTGGTCGTTTCGCTGCTCCTGGGCTCGGGCCTGCTGGTGCTGGCGGTCGGGCTGGGCGCGAGCGCGGTGGTCGCCCGGCGGCTGCGCCACGAATTCGATCACTCGCTGCTCGCCAAGGCGCGCGCCCTGGTCACCTTGACCGGTCAGGACCACGGCGAGGTGGAGATCGACTTCGCCGACGAATTCATGCCCGAGTTCGAAGCCCCCAGCCGGCCCGAGTACTTCCAGATGTGGCTCGCCGACGGCGCCCTGGTCGAGCGCTCGAACTCGCTGGGAGGCCGCGACCTGCCGCGCGCCGCGGAGCTTTCGGATTCCCCGCTCCACCGCGACCTGCGGCTTCCCGACGGACGGCCGGGAAGGATGGTCCAGATCGCCTTCGTGCCCCAGCCCGAGGATGACGAGCCCGAGACCGCGCTCGATCCCCGAGCCCCACCCGGCCAACTGCGCTCGGCCGTGCTGGTGGTGGCGAAGGGACGCGAGCCGCTAGAGGCTCTGATCCGGTCGCTCTACGCCGCGGCGATCGGCATGGCGGCGCTGCTGATGGCCGGCATCGCCCTGCTGGTCCACTTCGCCGTCCGCGGCGGGATGGCGCCGATCGAGGAGATCGGGCGCCAGGTCCAGGCTCTGGACGCCGAACGGCTGGGCAGCCGGGTGGCGGTCCAGCCGCCCGTCCGCGAGCTGGCGCCGATCGTCGAGCAGCTCAACGCCCTGCTCGACCGGCTGGAGGCCGCCTTCGAGCGCGAGCGCCGCTTTTCGAGCGACGTCGCCCACGAGCTACGCACGCCGGTGGCCGAGCTGAGGAGCCTTGCCGAGGTAGGAGTACGGTGGCCGGAGGATCGCGAGGCGGTCCAGGCCTTCTTCGAGGACGCGCGGGCCATCTCCCAGCAGATGGAGCGCACGGTCACCACCCTGCTGGCGCTCGCCCGCTGCGAGGGAGGGATCGAGGCGACCGAGCCCGGCGAGCTCGTCGTCTCGGAGCTGCTCGCCGATGCCTGGGCCGTCCTGGCGCCCGAAGCGGCGGCGCGCTCTCTGCGGCTCGAGCTCGCCGCGCCCGCGGCTTCCATCGTCTCGGACCGCGAGAAGCTGCGCCTCATCCTCTCCAATCTCCTGTCCAACGCCGTGGCCTACAGCCCGCCCGGCAGCACCGTCGCCTGCACGGCCCGCGCGGACGGGGGCCTGCTGGAGATCACGGTCGCCAACCCCGCTCCGCACCTCACTCCCGCGGACCTCCCCCATCTCTTCGATCGCTTCTGGCGCAAGGAGGCGGCCCGCAGCGACGGCCGGCACGGCGGCCTCGGGCTGGCGCTGGCCCGCTCCTTCGCAACCCTCCTGGGCTTCCACCTGACCGCCCGCCTCGATCCCGACCACCAGCTCGAGCTCCGGCTCACGGGACCTGTCGGCACCAGTCCCTGACCAACCCCTGAACCACCGGCGGCGAACCGCCGCCCGTCATCTCTTCCCCGCAACGGATCCAGAAAGGAGACTTTATGAGAAGGCGTGTATCCAGGACCCTCCTCGCCTCCGCGCTCGCCCTCTTCCCCGCCCTCGCCGGGGCCCAGGAAGAGCGCTTCGACCTCGGCGTCCGCGCCGTTCTGATGGCCGCCGACGGAGAGCCGGCCAACGACATCCCGGGCTACGGCCTCTTCGGCCACTACCGGCTGAGCGACAGGTGGAAGCTCGGCTTCGCGGTCGACACGGCCGAATACGACTTCGAGGAGCCGGCGAGGATCGTCGGGCTCCAGCAGCGCCAGAGCCTGGAGCCGATCGACGTCTTGGCCGAATCGACCACCTTCAGCGCCTGGATCGAACGCACCTTCAGCCGTCCCCAGGGGCGCACGGAATGGTTCCTGGGCGCCGGCCTCGGGTTCGCCTCGATCGACGTGCCCGACGCGAGCGGTCCCTTGGAAAACGGGGGGCAATTCTTCATCACGACGGAGGT
>DASVEF010000232.1:0-8099 GCA_036380715.1 Thermoanaerobaculia bacterium
TAGTGGAAATAGCTCATCTCCTCAGGCTTGAGCCGCGGGTTGGCGGGCGTGTAGGAGAGGCTCGGGTCCTCCATGAGGATCGTCTCCCGGATGTACTCGACGGCCTAGCCGTTGCGCTTCATCAGCTCGCCCCACTTCGCCTCTCCTACGGCCTTGGCGGTCGCCTCGAACTCTTTGGGAATGGTGTCGAGGGCGGAAAAGTCAGGCAATTGGGTGACGTAGAGGTAGGTGAAGCCGTCTCCCGCCACGGCGTTGAAGTTGAAGGTCGGCGCGGCGTTCCGGTGCTCCTGGACCAGCTTGATGAACTCCTTGGTGGTCTCTTCGTACACAGCCGTCATGGACGGCCGGACCACCTCCTGGTGGAGCACGTAGATTTTGGGCGCGGGCGCGTCGGCAGCGGCGAGAGGCAGGGCGGCTACAATGGACAGCAGCAGGACAAGCAGGACGAGAAGCGTTCTTTTCATGTCTCCCTCCTTGGAGATGGTTCACCGGTCTCTACGGCCGATCCGGCGGCTCCGGATGACGAACGATCGTTCGAGTCGCAATGCGGCACAGGGGGACTGGCTATCCGAGGGGGAGATGCGTTAGAATGGACGTCGCAGTGCGGCAATGCCCGCGGCGGGGAATGCCCATTGCATGTACGCCTGCCAGGCAAAGGGGAAGAACACATGGCGACCAAGGACCTGCAGAACATCAGCGAGTCGGAATCGCGGAAGGTGGCGGAGGCTTCCCGGGAGACGGAATGGAAGCAGCCGAGCTTCATGCGCGAGATGTTCCTCGGCAATTTCCGGCTCGACCTGATTCATCCGTATCCGCTGCCTCAGGAGGAGCGGCCGGAGTTCGCGGCTTTTTACAATGCCATCAAGGAGTTTTTGCGCGACCAGGTCGACCCGGTCGAGATCGACGCCTCCGGCGAGTATCCCGAGCCCGTGGTCGACGGCCTGCGCAAGCTCGGCGCGTTCGGCATGAAGATCCCGAAGAAGTATGGCGGCCTGGGCTTCACCAATGTGGAGTACCAGAAGGTCATGGAGTTGCTGGGGAGCATCGACGGCAACCTGTCGGCGCTGCTGTCGGCGCACCAGTCGATCGGCGTGCCGCAGCCGCTGAAGCTGTTCGGCAGCGATCAGCTCAAGCAGAAGTACCTGCCGCGCTGCGCCAAGGGGGAGATCTCGGCCTTCGCTCTCACCGAGAACCAGGTCGGCTCCGATCCGGCGCGCCTGCTCACCAGCGCCGAGAAGACGCCGGAGGGCGACTACCTCCTCAACGGCGAGAAGCTCTGGTGCACCAACGGCACGATCGCGAAGCTCCTGGTGGTGATGGCGCGCGATCCCAAGACCAAGAAGATCAGCGCTTTCGTGGTGGAGACCGACTGGCCGGGCGTGAAGGTGGAGCACCGCTGCCACTTCATGGGCCTGCGGGCGCTCGCCAATGCGGTCATCAGCTTCAAGAACGTGCGTGTCCCGGCCGAGAACCTGATCGGCGACGAGGGCAAGGGGCTCAAGATCGCGCTGACCACCCTCAACGACGGCCGCCTGTCGATTCCCAACGGCTCGGTGGGCACGGCCAAGATCTGCATCGAGATCTGCCGCAAGTGGGCGGCCGAGCGGGTGCAGTGGGGCAAGCCGGTCGGCAAGCACGAGGCGATCGCCCATCTGCTCGCCGACATGGCCGCCACCACGTTCGCCATGGAGGCGATCGCCAAGCTGTCCACGGCGATGACCGACCGCGGCGGCTACGACATCCGCCTGGAGGCCGCGGCCTGCAAGGAGTGGAACTCCGCCCGCACCTGGGAGATCGTGGATGACACGATGCAGATCCGCGGCGGACGCGGCTACGAGACCGAAAAGTCGCTCGCGGCGCGCGGCGAGGAGCCGATCGGCGTCGAGCGGATGATGCGCGACTACCGCATCAACAAGATCTTCGAGGGGTCGAGCGAGATCATGCACCTGTTCATGGCGCGCGAGGCGGTCGACAAGCACCTGGACGTCGCCGGCGCCATGATCGACCCCGAGAAGAGCATGGCCGACAAGCTCTCGGCGATCCCGCCGATGGCGGCCTTCTACGCCTCCTGGTACCCGACCCGCTGGCTGGGTTGGGGGCAGTGGCCGCGCTACTCCGAGTTCGGCGACCTGGCTCCCCACCTGCGCTTCGTGGAGCGGAACACCCGCCGCCTGTCGCGGCAGATCTTCCACGGCATGCTCGTCCACCAGGGGAAGCTGCAGCACAAGCAGGCCTTCCTCTTCCGGCTGGTCGACGTGGCCAACGAGCTGTTCGCCATGGCGGCCTCGGTCACCCGGGCGCACGCGATGCGCGAGGCGGGGCACACGGACGCGGAGAACGCCGCCGAGCTGGCCGATCTCTTCTGCCGCGGCGCCCGGCGCAAGGTCGCGCAGCTCTTCCGCGACCTATGGCGGAACGACGACGTCCGCAAGTACAAGGTGGCGCTCAAGGTGCTCGACGGCCGTCACGCCTGGCTGGAGCAGGGCATCCTCAGTCTGGAGGAGAAGAGGATCGCCAGCCTGAGGCCCGACGGCGTGTTCGGCGAGCCTGACCCCGCGCCGGTGCCGAAGGTCCGGCCGGTCGGCACCAACTGACCCGGGGATCCGGCGTGCGCGCCGTCCTTCCCCTCTCCGACCCCCGGAATCCGGCGCCGCGCATCGGGGACCTTCCCGAGCCGGTGCCGGGCCCGGGAGAAGTGCTGGTGGCGGTGGAGGCGGCAGGCCTCAACCATGCCGATCCGCTCCAGCTCCGCGGCCTCTACCCTCCGCCGTCCGGGGAGAGCGACGTGCCCGGCCTCGAATGCGCCGGGCGCGTCGTCGGTCACGAGGGGCCGGGGCTCTGGCAGCCCGGCGCCCGCGTGATGGCCCTCCTCGGCGGCGGCGGCCACGCCACCCGCGTGGCCGTGCCCGCCGGTCAGCTCATGCCTCTCCCCGACAATCTCTCCTTCGTCGAAGGGGGCACGATCCCCGAAGCCGGCCTGACCGCCTGGACGAACCTGGTCGCCGAGGGCGGTCTGAAGGCGGGGGAGTCCGTCCTGGTGACGGGCGCCACCGGCGGCATGGGGAGCTTCGCCGTGCAGCTCGCCCGTGAGCTCGGCGCCCGCGTGCTCGCCGCCGGCCGCAACCCCGACCGCCTGGAGCAGCTCCGCTCGCTGGGAGTCCAGGAGATCTGCCTCGCCGGCAGCAATCTCCCCGCGCAGGTGCGGGAGGCGACCGGCGGCCGGGGCGTCGACCTCGTCTTCGATCTGATCGGGGGCGCGTCGCTGAACGCCCATCTGGCCTCTCTCCGCGAAGGAGGCCGCCTGATCCTCATCGGCCTGCTCGACGGGCGGGGAACCGAGGTCGACCTCTCTCTGGTCCTCCGCAGAAGGCTGCGGATCGTCGGCTCCGTCCTGCGCCCGCGCTCGCGTCAGGAGAAGGCCAAGCTCGTCTCCGACTTCGCCGCCTTTGCCCTGCCGCTCCTCCGCGACGGCCGCCTGCGCCCGGTCGTCGACCGGGTTCTCCCCCTGGAACGCGCGCCCGAGGCCTACAAGGCGATGGAGAGGGGTGGGGCGTTCGGAAAGATCGTGCTGGACCTCAGGGAGTGAGAGCCTTCACCCCCGCCCCCGCCGCCCCCACCTGCACCTTCTCCTCCAGGAACGACGTCAGCGTCGTAGCCTCGTCGCGCACGGCCACAGCGACCCGTTGCTCGCCAGCCGGCAGGTTCAGCCGCACCTCGTACAGGTAGTACTGCCCGAGCGCGGTGAGGACCTTTTCGCGCGGGATGCTGATCGGCACCTCCACCTGCCGTACGGGAGACATGGCGCCTTTGGCGTCCCGCGTCGCCACGAGGAGCCGGATCTTGCCCTCGATCTTGTTGTCCCGATCCTGCAGGACCAGCTTGAACAGCGGGATCCGGAGCTGGACGGGCACGGTGTAGCTCCCCCCTGCGCCTGCGGTCACGTCCCCGATCTCCAGGCTGACGTCGAGGGGGTTGTCCTCGACGCCATAGAAGAGGGCCGCCAGCGTGCGGTCCACGGCCCGCTCCAGCGACGGCTTGTCGCGATAGCCCTTGCGGTAACGGACGAGCAGGCCGGGACGTTTGACCTTGACCTCGATGCGGTGGTCGCGGCCGTCCCCCAGGTGCGGCGGGCTATAGCCGAGCGAGTAGTAGGTCTGGACGTCCTCCTGGATCCGGGCGAGATCCGGCCTCAGATCGTTGGCGTTGAAGATGGCACGGCCGCCGGTCTCGTTGGCGAGCACCGAGAGCGATTGCTGGCGGTTGGAGCTCTCGATGGAGGCCACCTGGGGCATCGACAGCAGCTTTTCGCCGCCAGGGCCGATGTCCGCGGCAGCGGAGGAGGTTCCTTCCAGGCCGCTCGCCTGGAGGGTGTACAGGGTCACCCGCTGCGCGTTCGCGTGCGCGGCGAGAGCGCTCCAGTTGTTCGCCGTGCTGTAGGCCTGGGCGTCGATGGCGGCCTGATTGGCCTGGTATGCGGTGGAGTTGCCCCCCGTCATATCCCGGACCCCCAGATTCTTATCCATGGGTCCGGCCGTGGCGGAGCCCGAGCCGCAGAGGACGTAGAGAGCCTCGAACAGCTCTTCACCCGGCGTGACCGAGATGCCGTCGCTGACATGCAGCAGCGCCTTGCGGCCCGGCAGCCCGGAGAGCGAGTTCACCAGGAGGGTCAGGCCATTGATGGTGCGCAGGACCTCTTGGCGGGCCTGGTCGGCGAAGCTCCTGGCGGGCTCGACGATTTCCATGGGGCAGGGCTCGCTCTCGGCTTGTCCCCGACCGCGGATCGCCATGTCCTGGATGCTGAGGATCCTCTCCATGGCGGTCCGGCGTGCCCGCTCCAACTCGGCGCCGTTGGCGGTGAGCCCCTCGATTTTGCTCAGGGCCTCGGCGAGGGCCGTCCGATCCGCGGTGAATGGCAGGCGGATGTTCAGGCCCAGGTCGTAGGTGACCAGCAGGACCTGGTCGCCGGGAGCCAGATGCTGGGTCAGGAAATCCCGGATCTGCCGCAGAGCCCGGTTGCGGTGGGCCGGACGGATGTTGAAATTGTCCACGTAGACCACCCAATGGATGGGATCGGGGATCGCGGCCGCTGGCTGGGAGGGAGCCGAGGCGCCCGGTTGGGGCGCCGGCTGCGCTGTCTCGGCGATCTGGTGCTCGTACGCCTGGAAATTGAGGACCTCCATCCGCTTGCCGTCCTCGAGGATCTCGAAGTCTCCGCGCTGCAGGCCGGTCACCGGGTTGCCGCTCTTGTCGGTCACATAGACCTCGACGTTCACCACGTTGACCTCGATCCGCTCGCCGAAGGAGGGGTCCTGCCCCGCGGCGGGGCGGGACGGCGGCAGGCCGAGGAGCGCCAAAGACAGGGCGCAGAGAAAACAACGAAGGCATTTCATGTCCACTCTCCCGATTCGTGATTCATCCGTCGTCCAGGCGCGGCCTACCGGGCCGGGGCCTGCGCAGCTTCGCCTCCCACCTGGACGTTCCGCGACAGGTAGGAGGTGAGGGTGGTGATGTCGTCGCGGACGGCGATCGCGACCTGGTTCCCGCCGGCCGGCAGTTGGAGCTTGATCTCGTAGACGAAGACTTGGTTCATGGTCGCGTCCCCCTGGCTCAGGGGGATGCTGATCGGAACCTCCACCTGCCGCACCGGCGAGTTGCCGCCGCTCGGCCCGCGGGTCGCCACCAGCAGGCGGAGCTTGCCGCGGTAGGCATTGTCCTTGACCTCCAGGCCCAGCTTGGCGATCGGAATGCGCAGCCGCACGGGCACGGCGAACGCGGAGCCGGATGCGGGGGTCGTCTCGCCGATCTCAACCCCGATCTCCAGCGGGTTGTCCTCGAAGCCATAGAAGAGAGCGGCGAGCGTGCGGTCCACGGCCCTCTCCAGAGGCGGCTTGTCGCGGTAGCTCTGGCGGTGCCGCACGCGTAGCCCGGGGCGCTTGACGCGGACCTCGATGCGATGCTCGCGGCCGTCGCCCTGATGGGACGGCGAGTAGCCGAGCGAGTAGTAGGTGCCGAAATCCTCCTCGATGCGGGCGAGCTCCGGTGCGAGGTCATTGGCGTTGAACACGGCGCGCCCGCCGGTGTCCGCGGCCAGCACCGATAATGAGCCCTGGCGGTTCGTCCTCTCGATGGAGCTGACCGAGGAGAGTTGGAGAACGCGGTCCTCCGGTCCCATGTCCGAGGAGGTCGCGGTGGCCGATTCCACTCCGGTCGCCTGCAGCGCATAGAGGGTTACGCGATGGGAGTTGGCGTGAGCCGCGAGGGCGCTCCAGTTCTTGGCCGTGCTGTAGGCCTGAGCGTCGATCATGGCCTGCGAGGCCCGGTAGGAATTTCGGCCCAGGGCCTGGGCGTCGACAGCGTTGGTGGCCGACTGGTTCAACTGGGATCCCGCCAGACCGGAGCCCGTGCCGCCCCCGCCGCAGAGCTCGTAAAGAGCCTGGAACAGCTCCTCGCCCGGGGTTACCGAGACGCCGTCGCTGACCAGCAGCAGGGTCTTGCGCCCGGGCAGCCCGGAGAGCGAGTTCACCAGCACGGTCATGGCGGTGACCGTCCTCAGCGCTTCCTGTCGAGCCGCTTCCGCATAGCTCTTCGCCGGCTGGACGATGTCCATTGGGCAAAGGGGCTCGACCTGGGCGAACTCCGTGGCTTCGTCCTCCAATTCCTCTCTTCCGCGTGCCCCTCGCTCCCCGATCTCTTCAAGCCGCCCGGCCAGCCTCTGGTTGGCGATCGCCCTCTCCTGGATGGTGAGGATATGCTCCAGGGCCGCGCGGCGCGCCCGCTCGTTCTCGGCGCCGTTCGCCGTCAGCTTCTCCAGCCCGGCCAGCGCCTGGGTGAGGGCCGTCCGGTCGGAGGTGAACGGCAGCCGGACGTTCAATCCGAGGTCGTAGGTGACCAGCATCACCCGGTCTCCGGCGGCGAGCCGGCGCCCCAGGAAGTCGTCGAGCTGGCGCAGCACCCGGGAGCGGTTGGCCGGGCGGATGTTGAAATTGTCGACGAAGACGACCAGGTGCATCGGGTCCGCGGCGGTGGCGACGACCGCTGTCGTGGACGGAGCCGCGGACGGAGAGCCCACCGGCGCGGAAGCCGCCGGGGCCTCCTGGTCGAAGGCCGCGAAGTTGACGATCTCCACCGGCTTGCCGTCCTCGCGCAGCTCGAAGTCGCCGCGCTGAAGACCTTTCACCCGCCTCCCGCTCGCGTCGGTCACGTACGCCTCGACGTTGATGACGTTGACCTCGATCGTCTCCCCGAAGGAGTCCTGTTCCTCAGGAGCCTGGGCCGCCAGCGGGAGAGCGCAAGCCAGCAGCAAGGCCGCGAGCGAAGCGGCGAGGTGGGCCTTCCTCATGATTCCCTCCTTCGACATGTATCCGATAGCCATTACCAGGGCATGCAAGGAATAAACCACTCCTCCTCAGAGGGCGGCCTGGCGCGTTTTGTCCTCCGGGGGGGACTCCAGGGAGGACGGCCGCCGCGGCCAGAGGACGGCGGCGACCGGCAGGGCCATCAGGCTCAGCAGCAGGCTTCCTTCGGGACCGAAGCCGCCGCCGGTCAGGGCCTCGGGTCCCTGGACCGACAGGTCGAGCAGGCGGAAGGTGCGGACGCCGCTGATCGGCAGAGAGGCCAGACAGGCCACGGCGAAATTCCAGACCCCATGGGCCAGGGTCGCGCTCCACAGGCTGCCGCTCCTCTCGACCAGCAGAGCCAGCAGCACGCCGGCCAGGAAGGTGTTGAGCATCGCGACCCAGGAGAAGTCCGGATTGGCCGCGTGCAGCGCCGCGAAGAGCAGGGACGAAGCGACGGCCGCCACCCACCAGGCCCAGCGCTCTTTGAGCACCCGGTAGATGTAGCCGCGGACGACCAACTCCTCGACACCTCCCTGAATCATGAAGCCGAGCAGCAGCAGGAAGAGCCGGGCAGCGTCGACCCCGGCCCCGGGCGGACCCTGGACCTCCTCGCTCAACCCCCCGAGCCGGACGTCCGTGCCCGGCAGCGGCTCCAGCAGGAAGAACCAGGCGCCGAGCAGGATCAGAGTCGCCAGCGGAACCAAGACCGCTTGGCGCCAGGCCGTCCGCGTCCCTCCCTCGGGCCATCGCAGACCGAGGCTG
>DASVEF010000233.1:0-57088 GCA_036380715.1 Thermoanaerobaculia bacterium
ACTCCCCGCCTTCAGGGGGAGATCGACTTCCTCAAGGTGAAGACGGTCATGCAGGATGACATCGTAAGCCGCACCCGGGACCTTGCCCAAAACTGGCTCACTATGGACCTGCCCCAGAAGCGGACCGTGGTCGAGAGCCTCGTGAAGCGAATCACGATCCACCGGGATACCGTGGAGATCATCTTCGCGAACCTCCCACCTCTCTCTGAGATCATGGCAAATGGGCCACACAGTCCGCGAGCTGCTTGGCGTCGTCCACACGCAGGAGGAGGTGGTAGTGGTTCGAGGCAGCCACTGCGGCGCAGACACCTGCCGGATAGAGCTTCTGGGCCCGGGCCAGGACGCCGACGAGGATCTCGTTGAGCGCCGGGCTGGGCCGCAGGAGGTATCTGCCCTGGATCGTCCGGGTGGTGACGTGGACCAGGGCGCCGCCTTCGGGCACGTAGCGCAGTCTTCTCCCCATCAACCCTATAGAGAACGGAAAACGGGGCGGGAATCTCGCACACTTTTTTCTGGGAACCCGGACCGAGGAAGGCCCTCACCCCCCTGGCCCCCTCTCCCACACGCACTCACACCCGCCCGGGAGAGGGGGAACAGTGAGCACCGAAGCTACTCCTCCGCTCCATCTTGATCCAGGGGCCTCATCCCACATAGACTCTCCACATGAAGGCCATACAGATCATGTTTGACGAAGACCTGCTTGCCGAGTTGGACGAGACCTCTGACGTTCGCGAAAAGGGGCGGTCCGCAGTGCTGCGGCAGATCACCAGCGATTTCCTGCGCCAGCGTCGCGAGCACGAGATCGACGCACAGTACGAACGCGCCTATGCGGGAGTCAAAGATCTGCTCGGCAAGGACTTCGAGGGTTGGGACGAAGAGGGTGTATGGCCTCCGGAGTGAATCGGGGCGAGATCTGGCTGTATACCTTCTCTTCACCCGACAAGCGCCGCCCGGTGCTGGTGCTTTCTCGGCAGAAGGCCATCAGCCTTCTCCGCACCGTTCTCGTAGCGCCTATTACGTCCACCGCCCACGGAGCACCCAGTGAGGTCCAGGTGGGGATCCAAGAAGGACTCAAGCGCGACTCAGTGGTCAACCTGGATCAAGTCCAGACCGTGGATCAGACGAGGCTTCATCATTTCGTCGGCACGGTCGGACCTCAGAAGATGACCGAGGTTTGCCGAGCCCTGCTGGTCGCCACCGGCTGTGAAGGCTGAACCTCCTGATCACTGAATACCCCCTCCGCGTCCTTCAACCCCTCTGACGCCTCCGCCTCGCCTTATCCGGCAGGCAATCGGCCGGTATTCCGTCTTTCCGAGACAGACATCGCTGCATCTACAACCAGCGGGCCGGCCGGGAGGAACAGAGAAGCCGGATTCCGGGCGCCAATGACGGCGTCCGACATCGGGCCTTAGGGCTCAAGCAGGAGAAAGACCATGCCGAAGGAAAAGTCCAAAGTCGGGCGACTGGGGGAGATGAAGCACTTCTCCGCGACGCTGGAGGCCAACAGCGCGGATCTCGCGCACGTGGAGGTGAGCCGCACGGCGTTCGCGGACGTGGTGACCCGGGCTGAGGAGGTCGTCAGGCAGCAGGCGGCCTTCGCGGCGGCCAAGCAGCAGGCGTCGCAGGAGCTGATGCCCTCCTCGGGGAGGGCGAGCGCCTCGCCACCTTGCTCCGCTTCGCGGTAAAGCAGCGCTACGGCAGCCGCTCGGAGAAGCTCGCCGAGTTCCGGATGCAGCCGTTCCGCGGCGTGAAGCGCAACGGCAAGACGGCACCGGAGGAACCGTCGGAGCCCACGGAGCCGACTCCGGAGAAGCCCGCCCAGCCCACCCCGTCTGATCCCACTCCGTAGTCTCTGACCTCGGGGGGCGTGCTCCGGCACGCCCCCCTCTTCTTCCCACCCAAAGCTATGAGAAAACAAGGGTCGGAGGTTTCCCCTCTCCCGGGTGGGCGGGAGTGCGGGCGGGAGAGGGGGCCAGGGGGTGAGGACCCCTGGGCGGGGGAAGTCGCCGCGACAACTGACTCGGTCACCGAGCCAACTGACTCGATCGCCGAGGCAACTGACTCGATCACTGCGGCAACTGCCTCGGTCGCCGCGGCAACTGACTCAGTCACCACGACAACTGACTCGGTTGCCGAGTCGACTAACTCGATCACTGCGACAACTGACTCAGTCGCTGCGACAACTGGCTGGGTCGCCGAGGCGACTGGCTTGATCGCTGCTGCAACTGCCTCGGTGACCGAGCCAACTGACTCAGTCACCGAGACAACTGACCTGGTCGCCGAGACAACTGTCGCGGTCACCGAGATAACTGACTCAGTCGCCGAGGCAACTGTCTCGGTCGCCGAGACAACTGACCCGGTCACCGCGACAACTGTCTCAGTCGCTGCGGCAACTGACCCGGTCACCGAGACAACTGTCTCAGTCACAGAGGCAACTGTCTCAGTCGCCGAGGCAACTGTCTCAGTCGCCGAGGCAACTGTCGAGGTCGCCGAGGCAACTGACTCGGTCATCGGGACGACTGACTCAACCGCTGAGACAATTGACTCAGTCGCCGAGTCTGCTGACTCAGCCGCTGAGAGTCCGCCGGCTCGTCTCTGAACGATTTCGATACCAGATCAGGCCGGGGGCGCTTCCGTCGGCAGCAGCTCCAGCGCAACCGCCAGCCTCACAGCGCCGAAGTGACGACGGTCTGTGGTGGCGATCCGGCCCATCCCTAGATGCTCGGCCAGCGCCATGACCGCCGCATCGACGAAGCCGAGGCGAAGGCTCTCATACTTCCGGTTCAGCTCCAGGATTCGAGAATAGCTTTCCTGAGGGAGATCGGCGACGAAGTAGGACCCGTCAACCAGACCTTCATAGAAGGCAACCTGGGCTTGGGCCCCGAACCGCTCTCCGAGGAGGTAGTCCACTTCGGAGATTACAGGTACGGGCACGATCAGTCCTCCGGCCTCTGCCTCGATGAGCTTGCGCGAGGCGGGATGCCAGACATCTCGCCGGTCGTAGTACGCAAAGAGAACGCCTGTGTCGAGGAGGACGGCCACCTATGGGCGGTCCTTGCCGAAACCCAACTCGCCCAGGGCTTCTTCCGCCCGGCTTGCCGTGTCCGTGTGGCCGCTATCGAAAGCACCGGCTCCTGGAGGGATCTTCCGCGGCGCGCTTGAAAGATAGCTGCGGAGAGCCTCCCGGAGAAGCTCCGCCATAGGCTGCTTCCGTCGTATGGCCTCGAGCTTCAGCAGCACCTCGAGATCCGGATCGAGATAGATCGTCGTGCGCTTCATTGTGTGAGGGTAGCATATATGTCCCCGCCTATCAGGGCGGGACCTGCCAGCTCCCCAGCTTGCCTTCGCTACGGTCCCGGAGTAGCCTCCCTCCGTCGTAGACCCATTGCAGATCCATTCAGGGAGGGCGCATGGCTCCACTGATCGTTCTCGCCGTGGCCACGATCGTTTTCCGCCTGCTCGGGAAGTGGCGTGTCAGCAGCCTGGACTCGTGGCCCGCGGCCGTTCGCGCCGGCCTTGCCGTGATGTTCCTCTTCACGGCGATGGCGCACTTCACTCCGATGCGGCATGACCTCGCGCGGATGGCGCCGCCCTGGGTGCCGAACCCGGAGCTCGTCGTCCTCTTCACCGGCGTCTGCGAGATCGCGGGAGCCGTCGGGCTCCTGATCCCGAAGACTCGCCGGATCGCCGCGGTCGCGCTCGTCCTCTTCCTCATCGCGGTGTTTCCGGCGAACGCGCAGGCCGGCGTTCTGCTCCGGGGCCAACCGGCCACGCCCCTGGTTCCGCGGCTCCTGATGCAGCTCCTGTTCATCGGCCTCACCGGGTGGTCCGGGTTCGTCGCCGCCCGGCGGTGACCTTATTTATATAGCCGGTTCCACAAGTTGCCCCGGGAGAGGGGCTCGAAAGCAGTTTCTGGAGCGCTCAGACAGGGGCACTGCTCTTGCACGCCGATCGGAGGGTGCGTTAGGATGCCGAGCTTGTGACGAGTTTCACAAAGTCCCTTGAACCCAGACTCTCAGTTCGTTATCGTCGCTCGTGGGGTGGATAGGGGGGTTCCCGTCCGATGCAGATCTTCCATCGCAGCACCAACACGGTCGCCAAGGTGAGCATCTTCGGGTCGGTCTTCTTCCTGGCGTTCTTCGCCTGGGTGTTCTCGACCCTTCTCCGCTCGTCGTACGCCACGGGCCAGGGGGTGGTCCTCAAGCAGCCGGTGCCGTTCAGCCATGACCACCACGTGGCCGGGCTCGGGATCGACTGCCGGTACTGCCACACGTCGGTGGAGACCTCGGGCTTCGCCGGCATCCCGCCGACCGAGACGTGCATGAACTGCCACCGGCAGATCTGGACCAACGCCGACCTGCTGGAGCCGGTGCGGTCGAGCTACGCCAACGACGAGCCCATCCAGTGGACCCGGGTGCACGACCTGCCCGACTTCGTCTATTTCAACCACGCCATCCACGTGGCCAAGGGGATCGGCTGCGTCACCTGCCACGGGCAGGTGGACCGCATGCCGATCATGTTCCAGCAGGCGTCGCTCCAGATGGAGTGGTGCCTGGAGTGCCACCGCGACCCCTCCAGGTACGTGCGCCCGCGCGAGGAGGTCTTCAATCTCAACTGGCAGCCGCCGGTCGACAAGGCCGAGGCGCAGGCGATGCGGGCGCGGCTGGTCCAGGAATACGGCATCCGGTCGATGACCAGCTGCTCGGTGTGCCACCGATGACCCGGAAGAGAGCGAGCGAATTTCTCATGCACAGCGTCATGGCCAGCGTGAACGATGGAAAAGGGAAGTGCGGCGCCGAGGCGTGCCGCTGCCAGGAGACCGGCGAGCCTCTCGATATCAGCGAGGTCCGCGCGCGGCTCCAGGAGAAGAAGGGGCCGGAATTCTGGCGCAGCCTCGAGGAGCTGGCGGCGACGCCGCAGTTCGAGGAGATGATGCACCGCGAGTTCCCGCGCTACGCCTCGGAGTGGCCGGAGGGGGTCTCGCGGCGCGGCTTCCTGCAGCTCGCGGGCGCTTCGCTCGCCCTCGCCGGGCTGGCCGGCTGCACCACGCAGCCGGAGGAGAAGATCGTCCCCTACGTCCGCCAGCCGGAGCAGATCGTCCCCGGCAAGCCGCTCTATTTCGCCACGGCCCTGACGCTCAACGGCTACGCCCTGGGCGTCCTCGCCGAGAGCCACATGGGTCGGCCGACCAAGATCGAGGGGAACCCGGACCATCCGGCGAGCCTCGGCGCGACCGACGTCTTCTCCCAGGCGGCCGTGCTCACGCTCTACGACCCGCAGCGCTCGCAGTCGATCATCAAGGCGGGGCGCATCTCCACCTGGAGCGGCTTCGTCAGCGAGGCCGGCGCGGTCCTGCGGGCGGCGCAGGCGCTCGGCGGCGAGGGGGTGCGCATCCTCACCGGCACCACCACGTCGCCGACGCTGGCGGCGCAGATCCAGGGTTTCCTGACCGCGTTCCCGCGCGCCCGCTGGCACCGTTGGGAGCCGGCCGGCCATCACCATGGGCACGCCGCGGCCATGCGCGCGTTCGGACGGCCGGTGGAGACCCGCTACGACTTCTCGAAGGCCGCGGTGATCCTGGCCCTCGATTCCGACGTGCTCACCTGCGGGCCGGCCAGCGTCCGCTACTCCGCCGACTTCGCGGCCAACCGGCGCGTGCGGGCGGACCGCCCGGAGATGAACCGCCTCTATTGCGTCGAGAGCTCGCCGACCAACGCGTCGACCGTCGCCGACCACCGCCTGCAGCTCCCGCCGGCCGAGGTGGAGGCCTTCACGCTCGCCCTGGCGCAGGCGCTCGGCGTGGGAGGAGGCGGAGCCACTCCGGTCCTGAATGATCCCAAGGCGCAGACGTGGGTGCAGACCATCGCCCAGGACTTGCGGCAGCACGCCGGCCGCTCGCTGGTCGTCGGCGACGAGCACCTGTCGCCCGCCTGCCAGGTCCTGATCCATGCCGTCAACCAGGCTTTGGGCAACATCGGCACGACCGTCCTCTACAGCGAGCCGGTGCAGGCCAACCCGGTCCCCGATCTCGCCTCGCTGAGCGAGCTGGTGCGCGACATGAGCGCCGGCCGGGTGGACCTCCTGCTGATGCTCGACGGGGTCAACCCGGTCTACACCGCGCCGGCCGACCTCGGCTTCGCGGGCGCCCTCCAGAAAGTCGGCCTGCGCGTCCACCACGGTCTCTACGAGGATGAGACGTCGGCCCTCTGCCACTGGCACATCCCGGCGGCGCACGAGCTCGAGACCTGGAGCGACGCCCGCTCGTTCGACGGCACGGTGAGCATCATCCAGCCGCTGATCGAGCCGCTCTACCAGGGCAAGAGCGCGCACGAGATGATGGCCGCCCTCGGCAACCGGCCGGACGCGACCGGCTACGAGCTCGTCCGCGAGCACTGGCAGACGCTCATGGTCGGGGATTTCGAGGGGGCCTGGAGGCGAGCGCTGCACGACGGCTTCGTGCCCAACACGCAGCTCCCGCCCATCGCCCTCGGCGTGAACGGCGGCGCGGCGCAGCAGGCGGCCGGCGAGGTCCTCGCCATGGTCCGCAGGGCGCGCTCGCAGCCGGACGCCGTGACCCTCTGCTTCCGCCCCGATCCGACGATCTGGGACGGCCGCTTCGCCAGCAACACCTGGCTGCAGGAGCTGCCCAAGCCGCTGACCAAGCTGACCTGGGACAACGCGCTCCTCGTCGGGCCGGCCACGGCCGAGCGGCTCGGCGTCGGGCACGAGGAGCCGGTCGAGGTGAGCTGGAAGGGGCGTAAGCTCCGGGCCGCGGTCTGGGTCCTGCCCGGCCAAGCCGCGAACACGGCCACACTGACGCTCGGCTACGGCCGCACCCTCGCCGGCGAGTTTGCCAGCGAGCGGGGCTTCAACGCCTACGCGCTGCGCACCTCGGACGCGCTGTGGACCGCTCCCGGGGTCGAGGTCCGCGGCCTCGGCGGCCGGTACCTCTTCGCGGCGACGCAGAACCACCACGTGATGGAGAGCGGCGCGGAGGAGATCCCGCTGGCCTCGCGGGAGGCGCAGACGCGGCAGGTCGTCCGCGTCGGCACGCTGGAGGAGTACCGGAAGAACCCGGACTTCCTCCAGGACCACCGCGAGGAGCCGGAGCCCGACATGAACATGTACCCCAACTGGGAGTACGCGGGGCACAAGTGGGGCATGGCGATCGACCTCAACGTGTGCACGGGGTGCAGCTCCTGCGTGATCGCCTGCCAGGCGGAGAACAACATCCCGGTGGTCGGCAAGGAACAGGTGCTCGCGGGGCGCGAGATGCACTGGCTGCGCGTCGACCGCTATTTCTACGGCGACATGGACGAGCCGGCGATCCACAACCAGCCGGTCCCCTGCATGCACTGCGAGACGGCCCCCTGCGAGGTGGTCTGCCCGGTGGCGGCCACCGTGCATAGCGACGAGGGGCTCAACGATATGGTCTACAACCGCTGCGTGGGCACGCGCTACTGCTCCAACAACTGCCCGTACAAGGTGCGGCGGTTCAACTTCCTGCGCTATAGCGACCGCGAGAACCCGGTGATGCGGATGCTGTACAACCCGGACGTGACGGTGCGGATGAGGGGCGTGATGGAGAAGTGCACGTACTGCGTGCAGCGGATCGAGCAGGCCAAGATCGAGTCCAAGGTCGAGAATCATCGGATCCCGCCGAACAAGCTCCAGACCGCCTGCCAGCAGGCGTGCCCGACGCGGGCCATCGTCTTCGGCGACATGAACGGCCCGGATTGGCACGTCACGCAGTGGAAGGCCGACCCGCTCAACTACGGCCTCCTCGAGGAGCTCAACACGCGGCCGCGGACGACCTATCTCGCCAAGCTGCGCAATCCGAACCCCCTGCTCGAACCGGCGGAAGAAAGGACGGAGCATGGCCACTCTTGACGACGACGGCGCGGCGTTCTCTCCCGCGGCCAAGCCTTACAAGCCGCCGGTGGTGGCCCCGGGCCACACCACGGCGACCGTCACCGACAAGATCAGCTCGGTCGTCCTGCAGAAGGCGCCGAAGTGGTGGTATGCCGGCTTCGCCGTCTCCTTCGCGCTGCTGATGCTCCTCCTGCTCTCGGTGACCTGGCTGCTGGTCAAGGGCGTCGGCATCTGGGGGGTCAACCAGCCGGTGGGCTGGGGCTTCGCGATCATCAATTTCGTCTGGTGGATCGGCATCGGCCACGCCGGCACGCTGATCTCGGCGATCCTCCTGCTGCTGCGCCAGGAGTGGCGCACGTCGATCAACCGCTTCGCCGAGGCCATGACGCTGTTCGCCGTGGCCTGCGCCGGCCTGTTCCCGGTGCTCCACCTGGGCCGGCCGTGGCTCGCCTACTGGCTGTTCCCCTATCCGAACACCATGGGCATGTGGCCGCAGTTCCGCAGCCCGCTGGTCTGGGACGTGTTCGCGGTCTCCACCTACGCCACGGTGTCGCTGCTCTTCTGGTACGTCGGCCTGATCCCCGACCTGGCGACGCTGCGCGACCGCGCGAAGAACCGCTTCGCCAAGGTCGTCTACGGCTTCTTCGCCATGGGCTGGCGCGGCGCCTCGTCGCACTGGCACAACTACGAGACCGCCTACCTGCTGCTCGCCGGACTGGCGACGCCGCTCGTCCTCTCGGTGCACACCGTGGTGTCGTTCGACTTCGCGATCGGCATCATCCCGGGCTGGCACGCCACGATCTTCCCGCCCTACTTCGTGGCCGGCGCCATCTACGCCGGGTTCGCCATGGTGCTGACGCTGGCGATCCCGCTGCGCGCGGTGTTCGGCCTGCAGGACTTCATCACCACGCGCCACCTGCAGAACATGGCCAAGGTGATGCTGGCGACCGGCATGATCGTGCTCTACGGCTACCTGATGGAATTCTTCTTCGCCTACTACAGCGGCAATCACTACGAGCGGTTCGCGTTCCTCAACCGGACCCTCGGGCCGTACAAGTGGCACTGGTACGGGCTGATCCTGTGCAACGGGCTGGCGCCGCAGCTCCTCTGGCTGAAGCGCGTCCGTACGTCGCCCGCGGCGCTGTTCGTCATCGCGATCTTCGTCAGCGTCGGCATGTGGCTGGAGCGCTTCGTCATCGTGGTGACCAGCCTGCACCGCGACTTCCTGCCGTCGTCCTGGGGCATGTACCAGGGGACGGTCTGGGACTGGGCGACGTACGTCGGCACGATCGGCCTGTTCCTGACCCTGCTGTTCCTCTTCATCCGTTTCCTGCCGATGATCTCGATCTTCGAGATGCGCACCATCGTGCCCGGCACGAGGGGCGGCGAGTATTCGGAGGCGCCCAGCAATGACCCCGCACCGTGAGACGCATGAGATCTACGGGCTGATGGCCGAGTTCCCGTCGGCCGACGTCCTCATCGCGGCGGCGCACAGGATCCACGCGGAGGGCTACAAGCGCGTGGAGGCCTACACGCCCTATCCGATCGAGGAGGTGGCGCACGCGCTCGGCCACCACCATTCGCGGCTGCCGCTGATCGTGCTGATCGGAGGCCTGGGCGGCATGGTGGGCGGCTATCTCCTCCAGTACTGGGCGGCGGTCATCGAGTACCCGCTCAACGTCGGAGGCCGGCCGCTGCACAGTTGGCCCGCCTTCATCGTGCCGACGTTCGAGACGACCATCCTGGCGGCGGCGATCTCGGCGGTGCTCGGGATGTTCGCGCTCAACGGGCTGCCGCAGCCGTACCACCCGGTCTTCAACGTGCCGCGCTTCGCCCTGGCGTCGCGCGATCGCTATTTCCTGGTGATCGAGTCGCGCGACCCGAAGTTCGACCGCGAGGCGACGCGGCGGTTCCTCCTGGACCTCAACGCGAGCGAGGTGTCGGATGTCGAGCGCTAGGACCCTCGCCTCGGCCGTGCGCCTGGGGTTGAAACCCCAGGCTGGATCGTTTCGCTCCAAGGAGCGACTCCTCCCCCAGCCTTCGCCCGCAGGGCGATACAGCCTAGCCTGGGGCTTCAACCCCAGAGCCCTCGCCCTCGCCTGCTCGCTGCTCCTGCTCGCCGGCTGCCGGCAGAACATGCACAATCAGAACAAGGTCGAGCCGCTGGAGGGGAGCACCTTCTTCGAGGACGGCAAGGGCTCGCGCCCGCTGCCGGCGGGCACGGTGCCGCGCGGCGGCCCGGGCGAGAAGATCGCCCCCTACACCGGCCTGACCGTGTCGCGGCAGGAGGTTCCAGCCGGGCCTCCCCCGGTCACCATGGCCATGCTGCGGCGCGGGCAGGAGCGGTTCAACGTCTTCTGCTCGCCCTGCCACGACCGGACGGGGAACGGGCTGGGCATGATCGTCCGCCGCGGCTACAAGCAGCCGACCTCGTTCCACGATCCGCGGCTGCGCAGCGCGCCGGCCGACTATTTCGTCCAGGTGATCACCGAGGGGTTCGGCGTCATGCCGAGCTATGCGCCGCAGGTGCCGGTGGAGGACCGCTGGGCCATCGCCGCCTACATCCGCGCCCTCCAGTACAGCCAGAACGCCCGCCTCGCCGACCTGCCGGCCGAGCGGCGGCAGACGATCGAGCGGACGCTCGCCGGTACGCCGTCCGGCCGCAAGGGCCAGCAGGGCGTGACGCGCCCCGGACCCGCCGAAGAGTACGACCGCCGTCCCGACCCGACCGAGGTGCCATGAACGCAGAACCCGTCCCTCCGATCGATTCCGCGGCCCTCGCCGTTCCGGCGGCGATCGACCGCGTCCAGCGCAATGCCCTTTTCGTGGGGCTGGCAGGCGCGGTCGTGTGCGTCCTCGGATTGTTCCTGTCGAGGCCCTATTTCTTCCGCGCCTGGCTGGTCGGCTGGGTCTTCTGGGTCGGCGTCGCGGCGGGATCGCTGGCGATCTTCCTGCTCCATCATCTGACCCGCGGCGCCTGGGGCCTGGTGGCCCGCCGCGTGCTGGAGGCTTCCGCGCGCACGCTGCCGCTGATGCTCGTCCTGTTCATCCCGCTGATTTTCGGAGTGCACGAGCTCTATCCCTGGAGCCGTCCCGGCGCCATGGCCGACGAGATCCTGCAGCGCAAGGCGGGGTACCTCAACCTCCCCTTCTTCTTCGTCCGGCTGGTGGTCTACTTCCTGATCTGGGGGGGCCTCGCCTTCCTGCTCAGCCGCATGTCGTGGCGGCAGGACCGGGCGGACGATCCGGGCCTGACCCGCCGCATGCAGCTCATCGCCGGCCCCGCCCTCGCCGCCTACTGCCTGGCGGTGACCTTCGCCGCGGTCGACTGGCTGATGTCGCTGGAGCCGCACTGGTTCTCGACCATCTACGGCGTCTGGCTGATGGGGAGCCAGGGTCTGTCGGCGCTCGCTTTCCTGATCCTTTTCGCGCTCTGGCTGTCGCGCCGCGAGCCCATGGACCGCGTGCTGCGGCCCGGGCACTTCCACGACTGGGGCAAGCTGCTGCTCGCCTTCACCATGCTGTGGGCCTACTTCTCGTTCTCCCAGTTCCTGATCATCTGGTCGGGCAACCTGCCGGAGGAGATCGTCTGGTACCTCCACCGCACCCGCCACGGCTGGGGCGCCGTGGGGCTGTTCATCGTGATCTTTCACTTCGCCCTGCCGTTCGTCCTTCTGCTGTCGCGCGACCTCAAGCGGCAGGCCCGGCGGCTCGCGGGCGTGGCCGCGCTGATGCTCTTCATGCGCCTGGTCGACCTGTTCTGGAACGTCGAGCCGGGGTTCGAGCACCAGTCGCCCGCCTTCTACTGGCTCTATCTGGCGGCGCCGGTGGCGATCGGCGGCCTGTGGGTGGCCGCGTTCGTGCGGGAGCTGAAGCGCAAGCCGCTGCTGCCGGTCGGCGATCCCTATCTCCCGGAGGCGCTCGCTCATGAGTGAGATCCACATCGGACCCCACACCCGCGACCATGGCGATCCCGCAGCGCCCGGGGACACGCAAGAGACGTTCGACCGCGAGATCAACCTCAAGGCGATCGCCTGGACGGTCGGCGGCCTGCTCGCCGTCACCGTCGTGGTGTACGCCCTGGTCTGGGGGGTGATCGAAGGCTTCGAGGGCCTCGAGGAGAAGCGCGATCCGCGCCCGACGCCGATCGAGGAGGCGTTCCCGCAGGGTCCGCCGCCGGAGCCGCGGCTCCAGGTCGCTCCCGAGGAGGACCTGCGCGCCATGCGGGCCGAGGAGGACACGGCCCTCCACACGCCCGCGTGGGTGAGCCAGGGGCAGGGGATGGCGCGCGTGCCCATCGACGTCGCCATGGAGGTGATCGCCCGGCGCGGCCTCGGGGCCGACGTGGTGGGCGGCCAGCCCGGCGCCGGCGCGGCGACCCCCGAGCAGATGCGCCGGACGCAGGCGCAGACGTCCCCGGGAGCGCCCGGGGCCACGGTCCAGATGACCCGCCCGGCCCCTCACCCCCCTGGCCCCCCTCTCCCATCCCCTCCCTCCCCTCCGGGAGAGGGGGGAAACCGCCAAAATCCGGACTCCCCTCTCCCGGTGGATTGGGAGGGGGTGGGAGAGGGGCCGGGGGTGAGGGGTCCAGCGACGCCGAGCACCTCTCCGACTCCAGAAAAGGGACTTACGCTTTGACCCGTTTGATTGCATCCCTCGCCGTCTCGGCCGCCCTGGTGGCGGCCGTCTCCGCGTCCGCGGGCGACCGGGTGTGGACCGGTCCCGGGCCGGGGCTCGGCCCCAACGCGGCGGCCACGCCGGCGCTGCTCCAGGAGGTGCGCTTCGACCAGCGGCTCGGCGAGACGCTGCCGCTGGGCCTCGCCTTCCGCGACGAGTCCGGCCGCCCGGTCTGGCTGGGCGACTTCTTCGGGGAGCGGCCGGTGATCCTGGTCCTCTCCTATTACCAATGCCCGATGCTCTGCCCCATGGTCCTCAACGGCCTGGCGAGCACTCTCAAGCCGCTGACCCTGGAGCCCGGCCGGGAATTCGAGGTCGTGGTGGCGAGCATCAATCCGAAGGAGACCCCGAAGCTCGCCGCCGAGGCGGAGCGCCGGACGCTGGAGCGCTACGGCCGTCCGCGGACCGCGCCCGGCTGGCACTTCCTGACCGGCGATCAGGCCGCCGTCTCGGCGCTCGCCGACGCCGCGGGCTTCCGCTACGTCCACGACAAGGCGCGCGACGAATACGCGCACGCCGCGGGGATCGTCATCGTCACTCCCGGAGGGAAGGTCTCCCGCTATCTGTTCGGGATCGACTATCCGCCGCGCGACGTGCGCCTGGCGCTGCTCGAATCGACCGGCGGCACGGTCGGCTCGGCCATCGACAACGCGTTCCTCTTTTGCTTCCACTACGACCCCACGATGGGCCGCTACAGCCTGGCAACGTTCCGGATCCTGCGCGTCGCCGCGGTGGCCACCGTGCTCGGGCTCGTGCTGATGATCGTCCTCCTGCGCCGTCGAGAGGCGGAACAGCCCGGCCCTCTGGGGGCAGCCTGACCATGGAAACCAACCTTCCGCTTTTTCCCGAATCGGCCTCCAGCGTCGCGCCGCAGATCGACGCCCTGTTCGTCGTCTGGTCGGTGATCAGCGTTTTCTTCACCCTCCTGATCGCCGGCCTGATCATCTACTTCATGGCGAGGTACCGCCGGCGGGCGGCCGACGAGGTCGGCCTGCCGGAGAGGGCGCCGTTCTGGCTGGAGATCGCCTGGTCGGCGATCCCGCTCGCCATCATGCTGGCGATGTTCGCCTGGGGCACGCAGGTGTTCGTCAACGTCTACCGTCCGCCGGCGGACGCCATCCAGTACTCCTCGATCGGCAAGCAGTGGATGTGGAAGTTCCAGCACCCCACGGGCCAGCGCGAGATCAACACGCTGCACATCCCGGTGGGACAGCCGATCAAGCTGCTGCTGCAATCGGAGGACGTGATCCACAGCTTCTTCGTCCCCGCGTTCCGCGTCAAGCAGGACGCGGTGCCGGGCCGCTATACCGCGGTCTGGTTCGAGGCGACGAAGCCCGGCGTCTACCATATGTTCTGCGCCGAGTACTGCGGCGGCGAGCACTCCAAGATGATCGGCAGCGTCGTGGCCATGGAGCCGCGCCAGTACGAGGAGTGGCTGGCCGGCGGGCCGGCGGGCCGCTCGGTGACGGCCTCGGGCGCCGACCTCTTCCAGCAGCTCGCCTGCCACACTTGCCATCGCACCGGAACGGCCGGCATGGCGGCGCGGGCGCCGCGGCTGGAGGGGCTGTTCGGCCACCAGGTGCGGCTGGAGGACGGGGGCACTCTCGTCGCCGACGAGAACTACCTGCGCGAGTCGATCCTGAACCCGATGGCCAAGGTGACGGCGGGCTGGCAGCCGATCATGCCCACCTACCAGGGCCAAGTGACCGAGGAGCAGCTCACGCAGCTCATCTCCTACATCCGCTCGCTCGCCGGCGAGGGCGGCATTGAGTCCGGTTCTGGGGCCGGCGGCGGTCCCAACGAGGTGGGCGCGGCCGGCGGCCAGGTGGACTCGCCGGAGCCGCAGACCGCGGGACCGGCGCGGAGCGAAACCGATCCGCAGTGAGACATTGAAGCCATGGATACGACCGCAACAGTTTCCGATACGACCCTGGCCAGCCCGGAGACCGGGTATGAGCGGCCGAACTACCTGAACGCCGCCTACGGCATGCGTTCGTGGCTCCTGACCCGGGACCACAAGCGGATCGCCATCCTCTACCTGATCTCGGTCTCGGTCTTCTTCGCGCTGGGAAGCCTGTTCGCCCTGCTGATCCGCCTCGAGCTGCTGACGCCCGAGGGTGACATGGTCCAGCCGGACACCTACAACCGGCTGTTCACCATGCACGGCGTCGTCATGGTGTTCTTCTTCCTCATCCCGGCGATCCCGGCGGTGCTCGGCAACTTCCTGGTGCCGCTGATGATCGGGGCCAAGGACCTGGCGTTCCCCAAGCTGAACCTGGCGAGCTGGTACGTCTACAACCTCGGCGGCATCTTCACCCTCTGGTCGATCGTCCACGGCGGCGTCGACACCGGCTGGACCTTCTACGCGCCGCTCAGCACCCAGTACTCGAACACGTACGTCATCTCGGCGGCGCTCGGCGTCTTCATCAACGGGTTCTCGACGATCTTCACCGGGATGAACTTCATCGTCACGATCCACAGGATGCGGGCGCCGGGCATGACCTGGTTCCGGCTGCCCCTCTTCATCTGGTCGCACTACGCGACGAGCCTGATCATCGTGCTCGGGACGCCGGTGATCGCCATCACGCTGCTGCTGGTGGCGGCCGAGCGGCTGCTCCATCTCGGCATCTTCGATCCCCGGCTGGGCGGCGACCCCATCCTCTTCCAGCACCTGTTCTGGTTCTACTCGCACCCGGCGGTCTACATCATGATCCTGCCGGCCATGGGCGTCATCAGCGAGCTCGTCGCGGCGTTCGCGCGCAAGCGGGTCTTCGGCTACCGCTTCGTCGCCTTCGCAAGCATCGCGATCGCGGTGCTCGGCTTCCTGGTGTGGGGACACCACATGTTCCTCGCCGGCCAGTCGATCTACCTCTCGACGATCTTCTCGATCCTGTCGATGCTGGTGGCGGTCCCCTCGGCGATCAAGGTCTTCAACTGGACGGCCACGCTCTACGAGGGATCGATCTCGTACCAGACGCCGATGCTCTACGCGCTGGGCTTCATCGGCCTGTTCACCATCGGCGGGCTGACAGGCACGATGATCGCGACGCTGGGCATCGACGTCCACGTGCACGACACCTACTTCATCGTGGCCCACTTCCACTACATCATGGTGGGCGGCACGATCATGGCCTACATGGGCGGGCTGCACTACTGGTGGCCGAAGATCTCGGGGCGGCTCTACCCGGCCTTCCTGTCGCGCCTGTCGGCGCTGCTGGTGTTCGTCGGCTTCAACCTGACGTTCCTGCCGCAGTTCGTCCTCGGCTATCTCGGCATGCCGCGCCGGTACTGGTCCTACCCGCCCGAGTTCCAGGTGCTCAACGTGCTGTCGACCGCCGGCGCCTCGATCCTCGGGGTCGGCTACGTCCTGCCGCTCTTCTACTTCATCTGGTCGATGCGGTACGGCAAGAGGAGCGGCGACAACCCGTGGGGCGCGATCGGGCTCGAATGGGACACCCCGTCGCCGCCGCCGACCGATAACTTTCACACGATCCCGGTCGTCACCCGTCCCCCGTACGCATACAACGAGCAGGAGGTGCACGACCGCACCTCGCATCCGGAGGCACGCGTTGGCTAGCACGACGATGGAACCCGAGGCGGACGCGGCGGCGCACCACCACCCCGCGCTGCAGCATCAGTTCGACAGCCTGGAGCAGCAGAAGGAGTCCTCGACGCTGGGGATGTGGCTGTTCCTGGTCACCGAGATCATGTTCTTCGGCGGCCTGTTCACGGCCTACGTGGTCTACCGCCGCACGTTCCAGGGGGTCTTCGCGGCGGCCAGCCACCACCTGGACGTGACGCTGGGGGCGATCAACACGGCCGTGCTGATCTTCAGCAGCCTGACCGTGGCGCTCGCCATCTGGTCGGCGCAGATGAACCGGCGCAAGGGGATCGTCTTCTTCCTGGTGCTGACGATCCTGCTCGGCGGCGTCTTCCTCGGCATCAAGACGGTCGAGTACAGCCACAAGTTCCACGACAACCTGGTGCCGGGGCCGAATTTCCACTTCGACGGGCCGAGCCCGGAGAAGGCGGAGATCTTCTTCTCGCTCTACTTCATCATGACCGGGCTGCACGCCCTGCACATGATCATCGGCATGGGCGTGCTCGCGGCCCTGATCCGGCCGGCGTGGAAGGGGCGGTACGACGCGAGCTACTACAACCCGCTGGAGTGCACGGGCCTGTACTGGCACTTCGTGGACATCGTCTGGATCTTCCTGTTCCCTCTGCTGTATCTGCTTGGGGCGCACGCCCGCTGAGGAGAGCCATGGCCGAGCACGTCACGTCCCGCAAACTCTACTTCGCGATCTTCGCCGCGCTCATGGTCCTCACCGCCGCCACGGTCGCGGTGGCAAAGATCGATCTCGGAGCGCTCAACGACGTGGTCGCCATGGCGATCGCGGTCGCCAAGGCGCTCCTGGTGCTGCTGTTCTTCATGCACGTCCGCTATAGCACCCGTTTGACCGCCCTCACCGCGATGGGCGGCTTCCTGTGGCTGGCGATCCTGATCTTCCTGACGATGACCGACTATCTCACCCGCGGCGTGCTGTTGGACGATGTCCCCGGCAAGTAGTCGCGGTCGCCTGTGAACACGGTCTGCTCGAAGACGCTGCGGTAGAGGACCAGCAGGTCGGCGAACACGCGCGTGAACGCCTGGTCCGTGCCCTCGGAGAGAAGGGTGTTCCCCTTGAACAGGGGAGGCGTGTAGAGCCGCTCGCCGGAGAGGTCGCCCGCGGAGCTCCCGTCGCCGGATTCGAGCCCCGCCGTGCGCTGGTCGACCAGGTAGAGGGTGTAGAAGAACTCGAACTGCCCGACTTCGAGCACCCTGAGGACCTTCTCCAGGGAATCCAGCTTGGGAAGCTCCTTGCCGTTCTCGTATTTGGAGAGCTGGCTCTTGCCGATCCCGGCCTCGCGTGCGACGCGGGCCTGGCTCTTGCCGCGGAGCTCCCTGAGGAGACCGAGGGTCCTGCCCAGGTTGACGAACATGCCCATGCGCGAAATGTAGCCGCACGAGCGTACCCGGCGCAAGCGTAAGTATCTCAATCCAGGAAACTTACACGGCCACCTCGTGCCCTGATCCGAGCACTTCGTTTCTCTTTTACATTACAGAGAGAGAACCTCGTATCCGAAATGCGATACACAGAAGCAGAGAAAGACATTTTCTCGGAAATCCTCAGATTTCCCCTAAAGAGACCACATCCGGGCTGGCATAGACGTTTCCGCCGACCTCGACTTCGATGACGGGCCACTCCGGAGTCCGCGTGATCGCCTCGGCGGACGACTCGGAGACAATCCAGGTCTCCTCGACCTTGGTGCCGGTGATCGAGGAATTCCAGGCGAACGCCTGCCAGGTCTCGACGACCTCTTCGCAGCGCGGATGGGCGATCCAGTCGCGCGAGAGGTAGCCGCAGGCTCCTCCCTGGTGGTGCAGCCGCTCCTCGCCGGGAAAGCCGAGATCGGCGTAGGCGCGGACCGCCACCTCGAACAGGCCGCGTCCGACGGCGCCCGGCCGGGTGGCCGCCAGGAGCCGGGCGTTGACCTCCGCGGCGGCCCGCGTGCGGCGGCGGATCTCCGCGGGGACCGGACCGGCCCAGACGATGCGCGTGAGCGCCGCGATGAGACCGGCCCGGCGCGCGCAGACCACGATCATCGCGCCTCCGCGCTCCCACGTCTGGCATGCGGGGAGAGGGTGCCGGAAGCGGGTGAGCCGGTCTCCGGATCCCACGAGCAGCACGACCGCCGCCATGCCGCGGGACGCCAGGGCTCCGGCCGCGAGACGGGCGATCTCCATCTCCGAGAGACCGGTCCGGAGATCCCGGCAGACTTCGCCCAGAACCGCTCCGGCGTCCCGCCCCAGATCGCGGTAGCGCGCGATCTCCGCGGGAGTCAGCCGGTAGCGCGCGCGGGCGATCTCCCGGTCCAGCACGGGAAGCCCACTCATGGCCCCACCCATGACATGGTCCGCGGCCAGAGGGGCCGAGGTTCCCAGGGCCTCGCGGGCGCGCTCGGCGATCCTCTCGGAGCCTTCCTGCTCCACGGTCCAGGGGAGCTCCACCGGGATGAGGTCCTGCCCCGCCAGCTCCTCCCCGAGCATGCGCGGCATCTCGATGGCGTTGGCGATCAGCCAGCGGCGGCCGTCCGCGCCGACCATCACGGTGGCCACTCCCGCCTCCCGCGAGAAGTCGACGCCGTTCTCCTTTCCTCCGGTGATCCAGGCGAAGTTGGGCCGGGTGCCGAGCAGCACGCCGCCCAGACCCCGGTCCCGCAGCAGGCGCACCACCCTGTCGGCCTTTTCCGCGATCTCGGCGCCCGTATCCATGGACGTATCCATGGGCCGAATGTACACCAGGGCCGGGCCTGGAGATCAGCTCTTCTTCTTGCGGGCTGGGGCCTTCCGGGCCGGGCGCGGCTTCGGCTCGCCGCCGGCCTCTTCTCCTTCCTCGCCAGGGCTGTCCGGCCGGGCAGGTTTCTTCGCAATGACGCGGAAGAGGACCACCACGTTCCCCATCTCGATGGCGCCCTGAGCCACGGGGTGAGGCTGGAGGAAGGTCATGCTGACGAAGGATTCCACCTTGTCCAGGATCTCCTGGACCTCGTCGGGCCACACCTCTTTCATGGAGCCCAGCCCCTCCTCGGGGTTGGCGAACGCCCGGGCCTCCCGCTCGACCATGTCGTACCTGCGGAAGAACTCGCGCCGGGTCACCCCCTGCGAGCTCAGGATCTTCTCCAGCGTCGCGAACGTCGCCTCCTGGTGTGAATTCTCGATCCTGGAAAGCTGCCCGCGGCCGAGCCCTGCCTCTTCGCCGAGCTGCTCCAGAGTCAGGCCCCGCTCCTTCCGCAGGCGGCGGAGAGTCTCTCCCACAAGGCTGAACATGTCGTCCACAGGAGAAATCTATCCGGAGTGCGCGTGCTTATCAAGCATAAGTCCTTTTCCATGAGATACTTACCGGATCGCTCCAAGTTGCCTTGCGCAGGCACAACTTCCTTGTGCCGGGATTTCTCTCCGCTCTTGGGCCGCTCGGCGAGAAAAGTTGCCTTCTGCGGTACATGAGTGAGCGTAGCGCATCTCCGCGCCTCCTCCTGAACGGAGGTTCAAGCGTTGTGGCGCTCCGTTGCGCTAACCTCATGGTGCGATGCAGCCGTTCCAGGCAGGACGCGACTCTCTCCTGAGGGAGAGCCCGGCGCAGCCGTTGCGCGTGCTGGTGCCTTCCCCGATCGGCGCCCTGGGAGTCGAGCTGACGGGTACGGCCGTGACGCGCCTGCGGATCGACCCTGCCGAGCCGGAGCGCTCGGCGTACACGCCGCTCCACAGGATCGACGGCACGGACTTTCTCGACGAGGTCTTCGGCCGGCTCTCGGAGTACTTCGCGGGCGCCCGGCACAAGCTCGACCTGGAATTCGACCTCGGCGCCTGCGGACTGAACGGCTTGGAGCGCCACATCCTCAGGGAAACGGCGAAGATCCCGTATGGAAGGACCCGCACCTACGAAGCCCTGGCTGACGCCATCGGCTCGCCAGGCTCTCACCAGCACGTGCTCTCGGTCCTCCTGCACAACCCCCTGCCGATCGTGATCCCCTGCCATCGGGCCGTGGGCGCCTCCGACGTCGGCGTCTACGTCGGAGGCGCGGAGCGCAAGCGCTGGCTGCTGCAACTCGAGCAGCGCGACGAAGAGACGCTCTGATCAACGCCTCTCATCCAGAATCCCGTTTCGCCGCGTAGGAGAAGAGACCGGTCCCCCCGTCGGGCCGGCGCCCTACGATCGTGGACTCCGGCACCTTCTCCATCCTGCCCGCGGCCTGGCTTCCCCCGGCCTTGCCCTCTCCTGGCCCACCTGGCGTATATTGTCGGGAAGCCAGGGAGAATTCTCGCTTGCTTCCAAGGGCCGAGACTGAGCCCGGCGACACGGCTCTGCTGGAGCGGATCGCCCGGGGAGACATCGACGCTTTTCAGGCGTTCTACCAGCGTCACGCCGGCCGCGTGCTCGCCTACGCGCGCCAGCTCGGCCGCGACCAGAACCTCGCGGAGGACGCGGTGCAGGAGGTCTTCGTGGCCGTCTGGCGCAAGGCGGCCAGCTTCCGCGCGGACCGCGGCGATCCCTGCGGCTGGCTGTACACGATCACCCGCAACAAGCTCGTCGACCTCTGGCGCAAGGCGGGCGAAACCGTCGAGATCGACGGACTGAAAATGCAGCACCTGCCGGGAGCGGCCGGCGGGAGCGGCGATCTCCTGCTGGCGATGCGGCAGGCCCTCGCCCAGGTGGCCCCCGAGCAGAGGGAAGCCATCGAGATGGCCTATTTCGGAGGGCTGACCTACGAGGAGACGGCCGAAAGGCTCCAGCTCCCCCTGGGGACGCTCAAATCGCGGATACGCTCCGGGCTGAAGACCCTCCGCTCGGTGCTGGAGGGCCGCTGACCCATGGCACACCCCGCCGACGACCTCCTGCTCTCCTTCGCCACCGGCCGGGCCGACCTCCCGCACCGGGTGATGATCGAGGCGCACCTCGCCGGCTGCGCGCCGTGCCGCGCCGCCGTGGCCGAGGTCTCCGCCCCAGGGGGCGCCCTGCTGAGCGGCCTCGCGGCGGAGGCCCCGTCGGCGGCCCTGTGGAACCGGGTGCTCTCCGGCATCGAGGCGCCCCGGCGGCCGCGGCCGTCCCTTCTGGCGAGCCTCCCCCTGCCCGAGGCGGCGCTCGCCGAGCTGCCGGAGATCCCACAGCTCCGCTGGCGCTGGGGGTTCGCCCCCGGAGGCCGCTACGCCGGACTGGTCCGGGACCCGTTCACGAACAGCTTCCTCCTCATCGGCCATGTCCCGCCGCGGCGCGCGTTCCCGCGCCACCAGCACCTCGGCCCCGAGGACGTCGTGCTCCTCCGCGGAGGGTACGAGGACGAGATGGGGCACTACGAGGCCGGCCAGTACGTCGTCTACGCTCCGGGGACCGTGCACCGGCCCATCGTCGAGCCCGGCGAGGAGTGCTGGATCCTCACCCGCCTCGAAAAGCCGAACCGCCTCCTCGGCTGGGCGGGATGGCTGCAGCGCTTGACGAGCTGACGCCCTGCTCAGGCGACCGGCGGCACGATCTCGGCGCCCGGCGGCCACTCCCCTCTGAGAAAGGCTTCGGCCGCGGCGAAGAGCTCTCCAGGGCGCTCCAGGTAAGGGTGGTGACCCACCCCCTCGATCGGCAGGAAGCGGGCGTCGGGCGCGAAGGAGGCCCACTCGCGCGAGGCCTCGACCGGCACCAGGTCGTCCGTGCCCTGGATCACCAGGACCGGCATCGTCAGCTCGGACAGGCGGGGCCGGAAGTCCCAGTCCTTCATCCCGGGAACGATGTGATCGAAGTAGACGCGGATCGCGTGCCGCGGCCACTCGTTCGGGAACGAGCAGACGTCCCCCACCGGGAAGCGCTGCACCGCCGACAGCTCGCCCATCTGGGCCGGCAGGAGGAACTGGGTGAACCAGGCGCGGCAGAAGGCGGCGGGATCCTCCTGGTCGATCTCCTCGTCCCGCAGCTCGGCGAGCCGCGGCACTCCCGGCGGGTAGATCAGCTCCTCCGCCGACGGCAGCTCCTGGATCCACTCCCCGGGGCGCCGGGGGGTGATCGGGCAGACCAGCAGCATCCGCTCGACCCGCCCCGGGTTCTCCATGGCGTAGAGAGCGGTGACCGCCGCGTGGTAGGAGGCGCCGAGGAGGGCCATGCGGTCGAGCCCGAAGTAGCGCCGGATGGCTTCGAGGTCAGCGGCGTCCTCCTCCAGGCTGAGCTGGCGCGGATCGGTGACCGCGCTCGACCGGCCGCGGCTCCGCGGATCGTAGAGGATCAGCCGGCGCCCCTCGGCGAGCGGCTGGAGAGGCTCCCAGAGCCAGTTGGCGTTGGGGACCACCACCGTCTCGGGGCCCTCTCCCAGGATGCGGTAGTAGAGGTGCAGCCCCGGCCGGATGAAAGCGAAACCCTCGCTGCTCTTCATGGGATCACACACTCTGGACAGGCCGGGCGACGCCCGGCAAGCATACTACAGCGAGAGCCCTTGTAAATCGTGCAGGGCAGGGCGCTAGTGGCTCTTGCCGCGAAGCGCCTTGATCAGCTCCTGCTTCTTCATCTTGCTGCGGCCCTGGATGTTCCTCTCCCGGGCGATGTTCTGGAGCTCGTCGACCGTGCGCGCCTCCAGGCCCTTGTTCGGGTTGCCGGTCCCCTGCGTCTTCTTGTTGGGGGTCCTCCCCTCCTGGCGCCGCTGCTTGTTGACGGTGCGCGCCGCGATCTCCTCCGCCCGGTCCTCGGGCGTCCCGCGCTCGAGCGCGCCCTCCTTGATGTGCTCGTACTTGCGTTCGTCCTTGTTGCTCCAAGCGGTCGGCATGACGTTTTCCTCCTCAGCGTGGTTGACCGTTCCCCTCCAGCGGCACTTCGAAGATGCGGACCGGGATACGGTCCGGCAGGGCGTGCCGCAGGAGTTGGATGCAAACGTTGAACACGGGCGCGCCCGACGCGGTCTTCCCCTCGGGCTGGCCGCGGTGGGCGTGGCCGTGGAACACGACGTTGACCGGATAGCGGTGGAGCGGCTCCTCCAGGCGGCTCGAGCCGAGGAAGGCGAAGATCTCCAGCGGCTCCCCCTCGACCGTCTCCTGGATCGGCGAGTAGTGGAGCACGGCCACCCGGGGCCTGCCGCGCAGGCGGGCGAGCGCCGACTCCAGCTTCAGCGCCTCGTCCACGGCCTCGCGGACGAACCCCTTGATGATGTCCTCCCCCCACGGCCCCAGAGCGCGCTTGCCGAACCCGCCGCAGAACCCCTTGGTCCCGGCGAACCCGATCCCTTCGATCTCGACGGCGTCGCCGTCCAGCATCTTGATGCCGCTCTCCAGGAAGATGTCTTTGACCTCGTCCTGCCGCCCGCTCTCGAAGTCGTGGTTGCCGAGCACGGCGACCACCGGCACCCCGACAGAGGCATGGATCTCCCGCGCGAGCCCCTGCGCCTCCTCCGGCAGGCCATGGTCGGTGAGGTCGCCGCAGAGCACCAGCACGTCGCACTCGCGTCCGGCCTGGCTCAGCACCTCCCGCAGGCTCGGCTCCGGCAGCTTCGTGTAATGGAGATCCCCCACGGCCCCGATACGGACGACTCCTTTCTTCTTTTCCATGCGTCTCCCCCCCACACTCATTTCCCTGTCCCAGGGGGGCAAGAGACGTGCCAGAGCGTCTCTGGTACGCCTCTTGCTGACTGCGAGGACATGACTACGACGGCTAAAGCCCCTCACGAGCAGTTGTCTCAAGAGACGATCGACTTCTACCGGCAGGCCATGGACCTGCTGGAGGAAGCGAAGGTGCCCTTCCTCGTCGGAGGGGCCTATGCCTTCGCGCGCTATACCGGCATCGTCCGGCACACCAAGGACTTCGACGTCTTCGTCCACTCGCGCGACTTCGAGCGGGCCCTGGAGGCGTTCGAGAAGGCCGGCTACAAGACCGAGAGGAACTTCCCGCACTGGCTCGGCAAGGCCTATCAGGGCGAGGACTTCGTGGACGTGATCTTCAGCTCCGGCAACGGCATCGCCCGGGTGGACCGCCGCTGGTTCGAGCACGCGGTCGAGGAGGAGGTGCTCGGACGGAAGTCCCTGCTCTGCCCGGCGGAAGAGATGATCTGGTCGAAGTCCTTCATCATGGAGCGCGAGCGCTTCGACGGCGCCGACGTCTCCCACCTGCTCCACAGCCGGGCCGAGGAGCTCGACTGGCAGCGCCTGCTCGACCGCTTCGGCGAGGAGCACTGGCGGGTGCTGCTCAGCCACCTCGTCCTGTTCGGCTACATCTATCCCGACGACGCCGACCGCATCCCGCCCTGGGTCATGGATGACCTCCTCGACCGGGTGCGAGACGATCGCGGCAGCCAGGGGCCGGAGAGGCGCCTGTGCCGCGGCACCATCCTTTCCCGGTCACAGTACCTGCTCGACGTGGAAGAGGGAGGCTACCGCGATGCCCGCCTGGAGCCGCTCGGCCTCATGAGCGCCGAGGAGATCGAAATCTGGACGGAAGCCGCGCGACGCGACGCCGAGATGCGCGAGCTGCAGGAAAAGAAAGTGGCCGGGACTCCGACAGAGGAGGCGGAAAGGGAGGTGGCGGCGTCGTAGGCCCCTCACCCCCCTGCCCCCCTCTCCCACCCCCTCACGTCCGCCGGGAGAGGGGGAATTAGGAATTACAGAACTCGCTCCCCTGCCATCCTGCTCCCCAGCAGATTTCGTTTTCTCCCCTCTCCCTGTTGGGGGGAGGGGGTGGGAGAGGGGCCGGGGGTGAGGGGTCTACGGCCAGATCCCCCGCGCAAGCGCCACCTCGGCGACCCGGTGGATGGCCAGGGCGTGGGCGGCGGTGCGGAGGTCGATCTCCTTCGTGCTGTGCTCTTTGCGCAGCCGCTTGCAGTGGTCGATCACGGCGTCCGTGGCGCGCTCCATCCGCGCCCGGAGCTTGGCGTTCACCTCGTCGAGCGCCCACTGCTCGTTCTCGATGTTCTGCACCCACTCGAAGTAGCTGACGGTCACCCCTCCCGAGTTGGCCAGGATGTCGGGGATGACCGGGATGCCGCGCGCGAGCAGGATGCGGTCCGCTTCCGGAGTGGTCGGACCGTTCGCCGCCTCGACGATCAGGCGCGCCCGCACCGTCTCCGCGTTGTCGCCCCGGATCTGGGTCTCCAGCGCCGCCGGGATCAGGATGTCGCAGGGGAGGGCCAGGACCTCGTCGCTGCCGATGCGGCCGGTGCCGTCGCACCCCACTACCGAGCCCGTCTTCTCCTTGTGCCGGATGAGGGCGGCCGGGTCGATCCCGGACTGCCGGTAGACGCCCCCCTGCGAGTCGCTGGCCCCGATCACCCGCGCGCCGGCGGCGGTGAACAGCTCGGCCGCGATGCCGCCCGCGTTGCCGAAGCCCTGGATCACCACCGAAGCGCCGTTGATCGACTTCAGCCCCGGCACGAGGCCGCGCACCAGCGCCTGCCGGGTGATGAACAGCGCCCCCTGGGCCGTGGCCTCCCGCCGGCCGAGCGAGCCGCCGAGCCCCAGCGGCTTGCCGGTGACCACGGGCAGGTTGTTCATGCCCGGGTGCATCATGTGGTAGGTGTCGTAGATCCAGGCCATGGTGCCGGCGTTGGTGTTGACGTCCGGCGCCGGTACGTCGGTGTGCGGCCCGAGGTTGTCCCCCAGCTCGGCGATGAACCGCCGGGTCATCTTGCGCAGCTCCATCTCGCTCAGGCGCTTGGGATCGCAGATGATACCCCCCTTGGCGCCGCCGAACGGCACGTCGACCACCGCGCACTTCCAGGTCATCCAGGAGGCCAGGGCCCGCACCTCGTCCTCGGTCACGTCGGGGTGATAGCGGATGCCCCCTTTGCCCGGCCCGCGCACCGAGCTGTGCAGCACCCGGTAGCCGGTGAAGGCGCGGACCGATCCGTCCTCCATCTCGACGGGGAAGCAGACCGTGATCACCCGGGTCGGGTTCTTGAGGAAGTCGATGAGGCCGTCCTTCAGATCCGGGACGAAGCGTGCGGCGTGGTCGAACTGGCGTTGGGCGATCCGGAAGGGATTGAGGTCTTCGGTGCGAGCTGCGACGGGAGTCTCGACCTGGCTCATGGGGCCGGAATGCTAGCAGAATCAGTCGCCTGCGACGAAGAAGATCATGCGCCAACCCGCGGGGGTGCGCACGAACCCGGCCCGGCGGCCCAGGAAATTCGGCTCGGTGAGGTACTCCACGGGACAGACCACGCGCGGCCCGTCCTCCTCGGCCAGGCACCCCCGCTCGAGCACCGCGGCGAGCTCCCGCAGCTCCTCCGGGTGCTCGCGCCAGTGCGCCAGCGCCCCCGCAGCCCCGGGCTCGGCCCCGAAGCTCCAGTTGAGGTCGTCCGCCAGCCAGGGGCGCAGGGCCGCGAGATCCCCGGCCTCGGCGGCGAGCTGCACGGCCACGAGCGCCTCCTCCGCCCCCGGCGGCAGCTCGGGAAGGCAGGCGGGGTACGCAGCCTTTTTCTGGCGCAGCTCGAACCCCGGATTGCGCGGGAGAGCGGCCGGAGGGGGGTCGGCGCGGGAGATTTCGTCGACGCCGCAGGCGATGAGGGACAGGAGGAAGACCCCGAGCCCGAGGGCCCTCACCCCCGGCCCCTCTCCCGTCACCGGGGGAGGGGCGCCCCCTTCCAGTCTAATCATTGGAGCTCCCCCCTCTCCCGGTGACGGGAGAGGGGGGCCAGGGGGGTGAGGGCTCCCATCCCGCCGGCGCCATCTCGAACGCGGAGAATTCGAACCCCGGGGCCACGGTGCAGCCGACGAGCGCCCAGCCGCCCACGGCTCTCGCGGTCTGCCAGACCCCGGCCGGCGCCACGGCCTGCGGCCTCTCCCCGGCTCTCAGGTCCGAGCCGAGGCGGACGGTCTCGCGGCGGTGTCCGTCCGGCGAGAGCGTGAGGTCGACCGGGGCGCCCGCGTAGTGGTGCCAGACCTCGGCAGCGTCGTTCACCCGGTGCCAGGCCGAGACGTCCCCCTCGCGCAGCAGGAAGTAGATGGCCGTCGAGGCCCCCCGGCCGCCGTCCCCGCCGGCGTCGCGGAAGGTCTCGCGAAAGAAGCCCCCCTCCGGATGAGGCCGCAGCTCCAGCAGGCGGACGATCTCCTCGGCGTTCATTCGGCGGCGATCTCGTAGCGGATCGTGACGCTGGCGCTGACGCCGACCTGTCCCGTGGAGACCGGCGTGTCGGCCGACTGCGCCATCTCCATGGACGCCATCCGTCCCTTGAGGAACGGCGGCGGCGACACGGAGATCCCTCCCTCGGCGACCTCCACGACCCGGACGATGCGCACCTTCAGCGCGCGCGCCAGGGCGTCGGCCTTGGCGCGCGCCTCCTGGACGGCCCGGGTGAGGGCCTCGGCGCGCGCCTTCTCGTCGTCGCGCAGGCCGAAGAACACCCCGTCCAGGCGGTTGGCTCCGGCGCCCAGGCCGGCGTCGATGACCGGACCCACCCGGTCCAGGCGGTCGAGGCGCACCTCGACGATGTTGGAGGCTTGGTAACCGACGATCCGCGGCTCCTGGATCCCCTGAGGATCCGGCCGCTCCTGGCCGTACACCGGGCTCAGGCTCAGCTCCGAAGTCTGGATCTGCTCCGCGGGCACGCCCAGGCGGCGGATCGCCTCCAGGATGGCGCCCGCGGTCCGGCTCACCTGGTCCTGGGCTGCGCGGGCGGTCTCGGCCTGCGCGAAGACCCCCAGGCGGACCGTGGCCTCGTCCGGCGCGACCCGCGCGTCCCCGGAGCCGGACACGGTCAGGACCGGGACTTCGGCGTGTCCGGTGGTCTCCTCGTGGGCGAGCAGGGGCAGGGCCAGGAGAAACGACGCGATGAAAACGACTGCGATACTGTTCATTCGCTCCCTCCTTCCGGCCTCCAGTATACGTAGAGACGAAAAGACCCGCCCAGGCGCGCGGCCCGGGCGGGTCTTCCCTGGTCTTTCTCCCGCGGACGTCAGCGAACCTGCTTGTTCCTCTGCGTCGTCGCCCTGCTCTCGTCGTACGCGCGGTTGTAGCTCACGGCATTGAAGAGAGCCCACGCGCCCGCCACGACGGTCAGGCCCGCGGTCACCCTGGCGCCGTCCAGATACCTGGGTCCCAGCAGCAGAAGCACGAAGGTCACCACCGCGAGCACGAACGCGAAGGCGATGGGGGCCATGGTCGGCCGGGGTGGCGGCCATTCGGGGTTGATCTTCGGCTCGCTCATCTCTCCTCTCCTTTCGGTGAACGTAAAGGGCCTTCGCAGAGCCCTGTTGATGCTCCCTCCACTCCGGAGCCTGCCCTTACAGGCGCAGGCGGCAGCAGGGCGTTACGATCCGGCGCGCCGGATCACCGCGGCTCGCCGATCAGGATAAAAGGTGCCCAGTAATAGGGATGAGCATAGCGCCCTTGCCGGATCATCTCCAACTTGGAGCGCCGCAGCGACTCCGCCTTGTCCGGGTCCCGGTCCAGGTGACGGTAGAAGTCGACCATCAGCTCGGCCGTTGACGCGTCGTCGACCTGCCAGAGGCTGACGACCACGCTGCGGGCGCCGGCATAGAGGAGGGCTCGGGTCACCCCGACCAGCCCCTCGCCGCTGACCCGCTGGCCGAGGCCCGTGTCGCAGGCGGAGAGCACGACCAGGTCGGCGTCGAGCTCCAGGTTGAAAATCTCGTAGACCTGCAACAGCCCGTCCTCACGGGGATCGCCGTCGAAGGTCAGGGCAAGGCCGGAGAGCTCCGGCTGCCGCTCGTTGAGGAAGCCATGGGTGGCGAAGTGGATCCGCCGGGCGGACTTCAGCAGGTCGTTCCGCTTGACGTTCTCCTCGGTGGCCGCGCGGTCCACGTAGAGCTGCGAGGCCCCCTCGGGATAGAGGCGGGCGATCTCGTCGACCTCGTGCCGCGACTGGGCGAGCCGGCGCATCTCGGGCAACCCGGCCAGCACGAAGGAGCGCGTCTGCGCGGCCTGCGACGCCGTCCCCTCCTCCTTGGCGGGCCAGAACGGATCGGCGAATCCGACGAACAGCTTGTGCTCCCCTGGCGAGGCACTGTCTCGCTCGCGGGGCCGCGCCAGCTCGGCGAGAACGCTGGCGGAGGGCACATAGGTCACAGACCGCTCCCGGATCAGGTAGGGGAGCCCCTCGTAGAGCCCCTCCCCCTCGCGGGAGTCGCCGGTCAGCAGCGCCTCGAAGCTGAGGAAGTGCAGCGGGCCGTCCGGGGAGACGATCAGGCGCGGCTTGCCTGCGAGCAGCCCCTCCGCCGGCGAGATCAGCTCGCGGTACAGCTCGCTCGCGGCCTCCAGGTAGGCCCCGTAGGACCGGCGTCCGGGCTTTCCCAGGGCCTCGCCGATCCGGCCCACCTGCTCGGCGAGGCGGGAGGCCGGAGGCAGGATGTAGCTTCCCAGCCGGTCGCGGGTGACCACGAAAAGGAAGGATCGATCCTCCCCGACCGCGTACTCCAGGAAGGCCGTGCGGTCGTCCAGCAGCGCCTGGATCTCCTCCAGGCGCAGGGGCACGGGGTTGCGGACCGCGGCATAGCGCGGGTGCCGTCTGCGGATCTCCCACTCAAGCTGCTCCCGCTCCTCGAACGCCCGGCGCATCTCCTGCCCGAGCTGCTCGGCCTTCTCGTCGCTCAGCGGCCCTGACAGGATCCGGCTCTGGAACGCGGAGATCCGGCTGTCGATCTCCGCCTCCTGGCGCTTCAGGTCCTCGGCGATGCCCCGCCGGACGTCGATCCGTCCCTCGGCCAGCAGGTCGAGGAGCCCCCGCGCCCGCGCCCGCTCGCTGGCCGCCAGGGCCGCGGCCAGGGAGGCGCCGTCGCGGTCCTTCTCGTACAGCCGCATCAGGATGTCGAGGTCCAGCCAGTAGTAGGACTGGCGCGACGCCAGGAAGGAGACCCGCAGCCGCTGGCTGGCGACCCGGCTGCGTACCGAGTCGAGGGTCTTCAGCGTCTCCGCGAGGGTGGCGCGGGCCGCGGCCAGGTCGCCCCGGTCCCGCTGCAGCCTGGCCAGCGCCTCCTGGGCGGAGACCTCGGCGAGGAAGTTCCGCAGCTTGCGGCCGAGCTCGAGCGCCTCCCTGAACCGCTCCTCCGCCTGCGCGTCGTCCCCCGCTTCGCGATCCGCATTGCCCAGCTCGATCAGCGTCCGCGCTCGGGCCAGCGCATCTCCTCGTTTGTCGTGGAGGGCCAGGGCTTGCCCCAGGTAGCTCCGGGCCTCCGCGATGCGGCCGAAGCTCAGATAGGCCTTCCCCACGAAATGGAAGCCGGTGGCCTGAATGAAGGGGTTGCTCAGCGTGGGGATGATCTCCAGGACCCGGTCGTAATGCACCAGGGCCTCCTCGGAGGCGCCCTCGAGCTGGAGGATGAGGCCGATGTACAGGCGCGCGGAGCACTCTCCCTCGGCGTCGCGCAGATCCTGGTGGATCGCAAGCGCCTCCCGGTAGCGGCCGAGAGCCCGGTCCCGGTCGCCGAGGCCGAGCTCCGTCGAGCCGAGATTCGTCAGCACCCTCGCTTCCGGCGCTCGCTCGCCCAGCGCCCGGTACAGCTCGAGCGCAGATCTGAGGCGCTCGATCGCCTGCTGGAGCTCGCCGAGGCGCAGGAGGAAAGTCGCCGCGCCGTGCAACAGGTAGGCCTCGGCCGAACGGTCGCCGGAACGGCGGGCGAAGTCGAGACCCTGGTTGAAGAGGTCGAGCGTCCGGGCTCCGTCCCCTCGGTCCCTGGAGAGGAGGGCCATCGCCGCGAGGGTGAAGGCCCTGTCGGCCAGCCTGCCCGCGGCCTCCTGGAGGGGCAGCGCCTGCTCGTAGTAATGCAGGGCCTCATCGGGCTCCCCCGCATCCGCATGCAGATTGCCGAGGTTGTAGAGCACCTTTCCCATGCCGGCGCGGTCACCCAGATCCTGCCAGCAGCGCAAGGCCTCGTTGTAGAGAGGGCGGACCTCGGACTGCGGTGTGTTGCGCCGGTTCTCGATATCGCCAAGAGTGCCGAACGCCCTCGCCTGCTCGCGAAGACTGCCGGTCTCGCGGGCGATGGACAGCGCGGTCCGGGCGTTCGAGAGCCCCGCGTCGATCTCTCCGAGCCTCCATTGCAGGGCACCGATCTCGTTCAGCGTCTCGGCCTCCCGGGGTCGGTCGCCGATCCGCCGCCAGACCCTCAGGACCTCGGCGAGGCTCGCCAGCGCGGCCCGCCGCTCCTCGGACCGGTCGCAGGCGCCGCGCTGCCTCGCCTCCGCGAGCGCCCTCTCGGCCGCCACCCGCTCCCCGTCGAGCGGCCCCGCCGGGCGCAGCTCCTCCAGCCGCACGGAGTAGAGGCCCCGGGACGCTTCCGGGTCGCGCACCCTCACGGAGAGCCGCAGCTCGCCCGCCGCCGGAACGATCAGAGAGATCAGCTCGGGGCCGCCGCAGCCGCAGGGACCGTCGGCCACGGCCATCTCCTCGCCGCCCAGGCCGAGCAGGCGGGCGGCAACGTCCACCTCCCGCTGTTCGATCGCGATCCGCAGGTACGAGCCGGCCTCCACGGCCAACCGGTGCTCCTGCGTCTCCCCGTCGCCGATCTCGCGTTCGACGAGGGAGCCGGGAACGAGAGTCTCGGAGGATGGAGGAGCGGGGGCCGTGCCTCCGGTTGGAGAGGCCGGAGGGCCGAAGGTCATCGAAGTGGAGGAAGGAGCGCAGGCTAGCGCCAGGGAGCCAAGGGCTCCGAGGAAGGCGACGCGCCGTAGCAATCGAATCGAAAACAGCAGGTTCACCACCAGGACCTGCGAAAACGATGACCGTTCCGGTCATCAAACCCCGGACCACCTCAGTATAAGGCGGTCCGGGGAGGTCTTGGTGGAAGGCGCAGGAAACGCGCTAGGTCCGGACGGCGACGAGGCCCGTCCCCATCTTGGTGTCGTGATCGTGGTGGTGCTCATGCCCCTCGGTCTTCTCGCGCTTGCAAGCCTCCTCTTCCAGGCTGCGGACCCTCTCCACCAGGCGGGCATGCTCCTTCTGATGGGCATGCTCCTCCGCGTGGGCCTTTTTCGCCAGCTCGGCCTGCTCCTCCGCGTAGGCTGCCAGGTCCCTCCTCTTCAGCCAGAACCCGTGGGCCAGGTTGAGCGATGCAATGCCGACGCTCAGAAAGGCGAAGACGAAGACCGCCATGTCCATGGACGGCCCGGTGAGCAACGCCGGCGTCATGAAGGCGGGAATTCCGAGATTGCCGCCGAGCAGGAGCCCTGGAGCGGCGGCCGGGACGCCTCCGAGGGCGTCGACGGCCGCCAGAGTACCCGCCACCACGCCGGAGCCGATGCTGGTCATGGCCATGGGAACGCTGGTGGGAGCATAGCTGGTGCCGCCGGGATCGATGGGGTGTGAATAACCGTTGTGCATAATCCCTCCTGTTCTTGTCCGTGGAATCTACTCTTGAAGAACAGGCGAAAGGACTGCCTGAATCGTTACATCCCGCCTACTTCGGAGCGCCGACCACGATGAAGGGACCCCAATAATAGGGATGGGCATGCTCCCCGCCGTCCTTGATCATCTCCAGCTTGGACCGGCGGAGGGCTTCCGCGGAGTCTTCTCCGGCATCCAGATGGCGATAGAAGTGGACCATCAGCTCGGGCGTGGAGACGTCCGCGACCCGCCACAGGCTCACGGCCACGGACGAGGCTCCCGCGTACAGAAACGCGCGGGTGAGGCCGACCAGCCCCTCTCCGGTCACCTCCTGGCCGCCGGTCTCGCAGGCGGACAGGACCACCAGGCCGGCCCCCAGCGACAGGTTGAAGATCTCGTACACCTGAAGGATGCCGTCCTCGGACGAGCGGGCGTCGCGCGTCAGGAGAAGGCCCGAGAGCTCGGGCCGCGCTTCGTCGAGCAGCCCGTGGGTGGCGAAGTGGACCCGGCGCGCCCGGGCCAGGAACGGATTGCCCTTGACGTTCTCCTCGTTCGCCTCCTCCCTCTGATAGACCTTGACCTTGTCCGGCGGGTAGAGCCTGGCGATCTCGGAGATCTCGCGCCCGGACCCTTCCAGCCGGGTCCAGCTCCAGCGCTCCCCCGAGGCCAGCGATCCGCGGGTCGCCTCGGCCGGCCGCTCGGCATTCGCCTGGGCGCCCTTCTCTTCAGGCCCGTAGACCGGATCGCCGAAGGCCAGGAGCTGCATGGGAGCCTCTCCCGTCCCCGGGCCTTCCGGCCGCGGCTGCCGCAGGCTGGCGAGCACGCTGGCGGACGGTATGTAGGCCACCGCGTGCCGCTTCACCAGGTAGGAAAGATCCAGGAATCCGAGACGGGGAGCTTCTTCGGTCAGCAACGCCTCGAAGGAGAGGTGGTGCAGGATCCCGTCCGCGGCGATCAGCAGGCGCTTGCCCACGACCGTGCTCCCGGCCGGGGCGATCAGCGCCTTGTAGAGCTGGTAGGCCGCCTCCTTGTAGCCCCCGAACGTCCTCCGGCTGTCCTTCTCCAGTCCGGCCCGCACCTCGCGCACCCGCTGGGCCAGCTCCCCGGCGGGCGGAAGCCGGTAGCTCGCGAAGCCGGAGCGAGTCACCACGAAGAGGTAGGAGCCCTCCTCACCCAGCGAGTACTCCAGCAGCGCCGTCTTCTCGTCCAGGAGGGCCTGGACGTCCGGGAGCCGCAGGGGAGACGGATAGCGTACCTCGGCATAGCGCGGGTGCTCGCTCCGGATCTGCCATTCCAGCCGCTCCCGCTCGCCCTCGACCGCCTTCAGCTCCTCGCGCAGGGCCGCGACCTTCTTCTCGTCGGGCTCGGCCGCGGAGAGCTCGTCCATGAGCTTGCGCTGGACCTGCGACAGCCGGAACCCGATATCTATTTCCCGGCCTTTGAGAGCGGGGGCGATCCCGTGCTCGACGTCGATCCGCCCCTCGGCCAGCAGGTCGAGCAGGGCACGCGCGCGGGCCCTCTCGCTGGCGGCCAGGGCGGCCGCGGCGAAGCCTTCGCCGGGACGCGCGGCGTCGAGCCTCATCAGGAGATCGACGAAGAAGTCGTAGTACGGCCGACGCGAGGAGAGGAAGGAAGAGCGCAGACGGTCGCTCGCCACGCTGGAGCGCATGGATTCGAGGAGGCCGAGCGCCCGCTCCATGCGGTCGCGGGCCGCCAGGAGGTCGCCGCGGTCGCGGTCGAGACGCGCTCTGCGGAAAAGGGCGTCGGCTTCCAGAGGAGAGGCCTGGACCTGCCGGCTCAGGTCGGTCGCCCGGTCCAGGACGGAGACCGCCTTCTCCGCGTTGCCCAGAGCCTGCTCCGCCGTACCGATCTCCAGCAGAGTGCCGGCCTCGCCCACCCGGTCGGGGATCTCCCGCCGCAGCGCCAGGGCCTGGTTCAAAGAGGCCAGAGCCTGCTGCGCCTCGCCCTGGACGAGGCGGGCGACGCCGATCCAGTGCAGGGCCAGAGCCTGAATGTTTGGGTTCTCCACCTTCCGGCTCAGCGCGAGCCCCTTGTCGAGGTGCTCCAGGGCGGCCGGCAGATTTCCTCGGCCGAGGTGGATCTGCCCGATCTCGACCAGCGTCTGGGCCTCGAAAGGCCCGTTGCCCTGGGTCTGGAGGCGCTTCAGCGCGGTCTCGTAGGAGGCCAGCGCCTCCTCCGTCTCCCCCACGTCCCGGTAGATCGCCGCCAGGCTGGTGAGGAGCTTCGGCTCGTCGAGCGCGTCCTGGTTCAGACCGAGCGCCTGCGTATGCGCCTCCAGGGCCTTCTGGAGCTGTCCCCCTTGGCGGTAGAGCCGGCCCAGCGCGTTGAGCACGGCCGCCTCGGTCGTCCTGTCCTTCGCCTCCCGGCTCAGGGCCAGGGCCTGCTCGTAGCTCTCCAGCGCGAGCTTGACCTCGCCGCGCTGGGCGTGCACCCGCGCGGTCATCGTCAGCGCGGACGCCTCCCAGGCCTTGTCCTTCACGGCCTCCCGGAACCGCAGGGCCCGGCGGTAAAACTCGAGGGCCTGATCGGTCTCGCCCAGGAGCTGCAGGCTGTAGCCGAGGTTGTACAGAGTCTTGCCCTGCTCCGCCTCGTCTCCCAGCTCCTCCCAGAGAGCGAGCGACCGGCGGTGGCTCTCGGCCGCCTCGCTCGCCATCCCCTTCTCCGCCTGGATTAGGCCGAGCCCCTTCAGGGCTCCCGCCTCCCCTCGGCGCTCCCCGATTTCCCGCGCCAGCTTGAGCGCCTCCTCGAAGGCGTCGGTCGCCTTCGGGATGTCGCTCCTCTGCAGGAACAGCCCGCCGAGGACCAGGAGGGCCTTGATCTGGCCGGGCTTGTCGCCGACCTGCCGCCACGTCCGCAAGGCCGACTGGGCCACGGCGATGGCATTCGCCTGTGGCGGCTTCTTCGGCTCCTCCGCCTTCGGCGCCGCCGGCGGCGCCTGGGCGCACACCTGCCCTACGGGTCCGAGAATCCCCGCCAGGAGGAAGAGAAGGGTGAAGATCCGGGATAGAAGAGGCAGACGCACGACAAAAGACCTGCAGCCGTTGGCCGATTCATTCATTCTACACACCTTCGAGGGCATCCAATCTCTTCTATATAAGGATAGGATTCTTGCATGGGCACCGACGACCAGGACATGGTCTCGCGGTTCCTGCGCGGCGACGCCGAGGCCGTGGGGACGGTGGACGGCTGGATCGCGCGCGCCGCCTGGCCCTATCAGCGCCGGCTGGCCAACCGCTGGGACGACGTTTTGCAGGACGTACGGCTGGAGATCATCCGCCTGCTCCGGCAGGGGAAGTTCCGCGGCGAGTCCAGCCTCCAGACCTATCTCTGGCGGGTGGTCAGCCATACCTGCCTCGACCAGATCCGGGCGATCGGCAAGCGCCAATGGGCCGACCTCGAGGAGGTCGACAAGGCGGGAGGCGACCCGCCGCCGGAGCTCGCGCCCTCGCGGTCCGAGGACCGCGACCTCCTGCTGCGCGTGCTGGAGCGGGTCTCTCAGGACTGCCGTGACCTCTGGAAGATGGTCGTGGCCGGACTCTCGTACCGCGACATGAGCCTGCGCATGGGAGTGGCGGAAGGGACCCTGCGGGTGCGCGTCCTGCGCTGCCGGGAAAAGGCGGTGGCGTTGCGGACGGAGCTGCTCGGGGGAACCGCCCCGACACGTCAACGTAACACTGAAGGTCGGCGTACGCCTAATAAAGGCGAGAGGACGACCTGATGACCTGTGATGAAATCCTAGAACGGCTCCCATGGCTCTTGAACGGCACGCTGGATGAAGTCGAACGCAGGACGGTGCTGGAGCACCTGCAAAGGTGCGCCAACTGCCGTCAAGCCCTGGAGGAGACCCGCCTCGCCTGGCAGGTCTTCGACCAGCACATCCCCTCCGAAGCCCTGGTCGCGTACGCCTACGGGGAGCCCGCCCCCGGCGTCGATCCCGGGCTCGTGGAGGCCCACCTCGCCACCTGCCCGCAGTGCGCGGCGGACCTGGAGCTGGCGCGCATGAGCCGCCGGCTGGAGGAGGACGACCGCATCGCGGTGATGCCCGTCTGGACCTCCCGGCCGGAGCACCGGACCGTTGTCGGCGGCTGGCGCGCCGCGGCCCTCGCCGCCGGCCTCGCGGGAGTGGTGGCCGCCTCCGGCTGGTTCCAGAGCGCCGACCGCGCCCGCGATCTGGAGCGCCAGATCGCGGCCCGGCCGGCTGAACCGGCCCCCGTACAGCCCTCCACCCCACCCGGCCCGGCCCCGCCGGCTCCGGGAGATGACACCAACGCCGAGCGCTTGGCCGCTCTGGAGGCCCAGATCGAGCGGATGCGGCGGACCGAGGCCGAGCTGCGCGAGAAGGAGAAGGAGGTCCAGACCCGCCTGGACCAGCTCGCCCAGGCCGCGCCGGCCGCGCCCCAGGTCAACACCTGGAGCGGCGACGTCTACAGCAGCGGCGACGTCGTGCGCGGCGGTGAAGGAGAGATCCAGGAGATCCCGGCCGGCTCCACCGCGATGCTGATCCTCCACCCCAAGCGCGGGGATGGGGAGAAGGCGCGCGAAATCGAGATCGCCGATCCCCAGGGCAAAGTGGTCTGGAAGGCCGAGGGGCTCCGGCTGAACGCGGAGACCCGGGACTATACGATCACCCTGCCCCAGGGGTTCCTGAAGCCCGGCGCCTACACGATCCGGCTCTACGGGACCGAAGGCGGCAAGCGCGCGGTGGTGGATACGTTCGAGATCCGGGTGAGGTAGGGCCGGCCCTTACCGGCTTTACCTCCCCAGACTCCGCGCCGCCGCCCCGTGGATGGCTAAAGTCTTCGGGTCCTGAAGGAAGGCGGCGACACCCAGGTCCTTGACCGGCCAGCGCTTGTCGATCCCCAGGACGATCTCGCCCGAACGCTCCGCGCCCGCCTTCTTGCCCGGCAGGGTCAGGGCCTTTTCCAGGCGGCGCACCACGTAGTCGTTGTGCAGGGTCCGCGAGGCGTTTTCCCCGGAGCCGACCGGGGTGACGAGCCCCTTCTGGTAGACGGCCACCCAGAGGTCCAGATCCCCCTGGGCGGCGTCGCGCGCGAGCTTCGCCCCGACTTTCACCCGCAGGCGGCCGTCCGCTCCCGGCGGCTCGGCGGCGAGGGTCACCCGGCCCGCGGGCTCGGCGGACAGGGCCTGGCCGATCCGGCGCGCCACCTCCCCCTCCTGGGAGCCCACGCAGTCGGTCCGCCCGTTGACCACCAGTTGCGGCGTGTAGATGCGGTTGCTGCGGAAGGCCCGCGCGTACTCCCGCTGCCGCTGCGACCAGCGGGGCGACGCGAACGGATCCTGCCAGCCGATGTAGTCCCAGTAGTCGACGTGGAAGGCCAGCGGAATCACCTTCCCCGCCAGCTTCGGATCGCGCGTCAGCCGCGACAGCAGGCGGTCGGCCGGCGGGCAGCTCGAGCACCCCTGGGAGGTGAACAGCTCGACGATCACCGGTCCATCCCCGGGTTTGGCAGCCGGCGCGGCGTTGCCGGAATCTGAGCGGAAGGGGAGCAGGATGGACAAGGTGAGGACCGTGATCAGGGCGGCGGTGAATCGTCGGGACATTCTAGAGGCCTCCGTCCGGATGTACGTCTCTCATCCCTTCTTCAGATTCTCCTCTCCCGGTGACCGGGAGAGAGGCTGGAGGTGAGGGCTCGCGGGGCAGCCGCCGCCCTCCGAGGGCAGCCGCCATCCCTCACAGGGCAGTCGCCGCCCTCCGAGGGCAGCCGCCGTCCCTCACAGGGCAGTCACTGCCCTTCGAGGGCAGCCGCCATCCCTCACAGGGCAGTCGCTGCCCTTCGAGGGCAGGCACCGTCCCTTGCAGGGCAGTCGCCGTCCCTCACGGGGCAGTCGCTGCCCGGCGAGGGCGGGCGCCATCCCTCGCAGGGCAGTCGCTGCCCGGCGAGATTCTTCATTCAAAGGGCGGGTAGCTTTCGAACCACTTCTTGGGCCGCAGGATCTTCCAGTCCCGCTTCGTCCCTTCGAGCTCGACGCCGACGTCGAGCTTCCCGAGGCTCGCGTAGAGAATTCCCCGCCTCTCCTCGCCTCCGAGGCGGAACCGCCCCAGCACCTGCGCCTCTCCCCCGGCGATCGCCAGATGGTCGACGTCCACGTAGCCCCCTCCAATTTCGACATCGGCCACGGCGCCCACTCCCTGGACGTCGAGCAGGCGGTCCACCCAGCGGATCAGGCGGTTGCGGCTCTCCGGAGCGAGAAAGGAGAAGAGGGGGCGGGGATCGCTCAGGGTGCTCTCCACCTTGGCGCGCAGGAAGACCGGCGCGCCGGGGGAGATCACGGCCTGGTCCAGGTGGATCCGCGCCCACCAGGAGCCGCCTTGCATGGGCGTCGCGGAGAGCGACACCACGTCGGTCAGCTCGACGTCGCTCCCGGAGAGGTCGAAGCGCTTGTCGCCGAGGTCGACGCGGCGCAGGCGAGAGTGGACTTTCAGGTTGCCGCGCAGCCGGCGGTCCTCGAAGCGGGCGCCGACGCTCCGCGCGTCGAGCCGCAGCTCGCCCGAGCCCCGCCAGTCCGGCGCGGCGGCGCGGAAGTGGCCGCTCATCGTCCCCGAGCCCGAGGTCAGGGCCATCCCCACGTTGGCCGGCAGGTAGGCGTTGTAGAAGGTCAGGTCGGGGACCTCCGCCTTCGCCATGTCGATCGCCACCCGCCTCGGCTTGAACAGGCCGCCGATGCGCGGCTCCTCGCTCACCGCGGCGATCCGCAGATCGCTGCCGCGGACGTGCGACACCTTGTAGCCGTTCCGGCGCAGGGTGAAGCGCTCGAACGCCAGCGCCAGCCTCCCTTCCAGGTCGTCCCCGTTCGGGTCCACGGTCCAGCGGGCCGCGCCCGGGCCCTCGGCCCGGTAGTCGAGGAAGTCCATGGTGACCCATGCCGGCCGCGCCTCCAGCTCGCTGCCGGCGAGGAACCGGCCGCGCCGCAGCCGGATGTCGGCGCTCATCGGGCCCGGACCCAGGCGGACGTCCACCCAGCGGGTCTGGCGGAACAGGAGGTCGAGGAACTCCAGGCTCTCCACCCGGCCGTCCACGTCGGCCCGGCCGGAGAGGAAGCGGAGGACCTCTTTCCCCTTGAAGCGCTGCGGATCGTACGCCTCGATCTTGCCGTACATGCGGCCGCGCATCTGCGCCAGGATGGGAAACGCCCGCTCACCGGACCCGAGGGCGAACCCGCCGGCGAAGAGCTCCACCCGCGTCGGCTCGACCTCTACACGCTCGCGCACCCGCAGGTCGAAGCCGCCGGCGACGCGCGCCCGGCCGGCGAACCGGTACTCCTCGACCCAGACCTCGCGGACGTCGTCGAGCTGCACCCCGGAGATGCGGATGTGCCAGGGCTTGCTCCGCGGCCGCCGCGGATAGATCTCTTCGGGCTTCGGATCGGGAGGGTTCTCGAAGCCGGGGATCCCGGGATAGAGCTCCGGCCGCGACAGGGCCGAGCGCGGCGGCGCGTCGAGGCGGCGGCGGAGGCGGAACGAAGTCCCGCGCCCCTGGATCCCGCCGATCAGCAGCTCCCGGTTGCGGAGGCTCAACATGTCGAAGTCAACCGAGCCGCGGTCCACCGCCAGCCACCACTGGAAGACGCGGCTCTGGCTGCGCATCCGGAACCCCTCGACGTGGACGACCCCCGGCCAGGAGGTCCAGGCCGAATCCCAGACGATCGACATGCGCTCCGGCCTCCGGTTGAGCAGCTTCTGCAGCCCGCCCTCGCGCAGATACCAGTTCCCCACCGCCAGGTAGAGCGGATACAGGGCGGCCAGGAGGAGCAGGATCGCCAGAACGGCTCGGCGCAGGATTCGTTTCATCAAAATCTTTCGTCGCGTGGGACGCGCTTCGCGAGGCACGCTCTTCGCAAGACTCGTGCCGCATGGAACGCGACGTGGTCATCGACTGTCCCATGAACGAAGCCTCCGGGCTGCTCGCCATCCAGAACCGCTCGATCCTGCGGTCCCACGGCTGGAGCGTCGCCTTCTGGACCTGCTCGGACGAGGCCCGGGTCGAGGAGGCGCTCGGCGTGATCGGCCGGCGGGGCTCCGGGGAGTGGGAGGTCTGCCGCCTCGACAACGTCCGCGCCACCCCGGGCCGCAAGACCGAGGACTGCGAAGGCATGGCCCGGCGGGACCCTTACGTCTACATCTTCGGCTCGCAGTACGGGGCCAAGGACGGCCCTCTGGAAGCCCGCCGGCAGTTCGTGGCCCGCTTCAACGAGTCCGCCATCCGCGGGAAGGTCGACGAGGCAAAGATCTCATTGGAGATCGCCCGCGGCCGCTTCAAGATCCACCGCCTGATCAACGACGCCCTGCGCGACAGCGGACTCGACCTCATCGAGCGCGGCAAGCGGGAGGCGAAGAACATCCGCAAGACCCGCAAGAGAGGGAAGAGGAAAAAGAAGGACTGGGTCTCCCGGGTCGCCAAGGACGACTGGCCGATCGACCTCGAAGGGGTGTCGTTCACGCCCCGCGGCACGCTCCTCCTCGGGCTGCGCTATCCGGTGACGCGCGACGGCCATCCGGTCTTCGTGGAGATCGACGACGTCGACTCCCTGTTCCAGGACCCGCCCGGAGACCCGAAAGTGCTGCACGTCTGGGTCCTGGAGAACGTCGGCTCCCCCGGGAGGCCGCGCGGCGTGCGCGCCCTGGAGGAGCTGCGCGGCGAGCTCCACGTCATCACCGGCAGCCTGGACAGCGCCCCCGAGGAGAGCCAGCTCATCGAGGATCATTCCGAGGGAGAGAAAGCCGAGTCGCGCCACCACCGCTTCCGCCTGCCCAGGGACGGCGGCATCGCCCTCCGCGCCGAGAGGGTGCAGGTCCTGGAGGACGAGACCAAGGTCGAAGGGCTGTCGATCGACGGCGACGGGAGGTTCTGGTACGCGCTGGACGACGAGAAGGTCCGGCTGCGGTGCGAAGCGCCGCGCTGAGCCCTCCTACCGCACGCACTCCTCCACCGCCTCCCCCTTCCGCATCTTCGCCTCGTAGAGCCGCTCCCCGTTCCTTCCGAAGTAGGTCACGGTCAGAGTCTGCCCGTCGGCCTCCAGCACCGTGAACCCGAGCCGGCCCTCTCCCCAGTCGCGGCACCGGTTCGTCTGCAGAGGCCGCGGGGTCCGGCCGCCGCCGCCGGAGATGAAGAACCGCACTCCGCCCTCCGGCTTCAGCGCCTGCAGATCGTGGTCGTGGCCGGTGAGGTAGACGTCCACCTTGTGCTTCTTCAGGACCGGCAGCAGCCGCTGCCGCAGGGCGGGCAGGAACCCGGCCTGGCCGCCGTGCTCGCCGTTGGTGTAGACGGGGTGGTGCCCGAAGACCACTTTCCAGGGAGCGCGGCTGGTCGCGAGGGCGCCGTCGAGCCAGGACATCTGCTCGTCCACCGAAGATCGGAGCTTCTCGATCGGGTCGGTGTCGACGGCGAAGAACTGCACCGGGCCGGCGACGAAGGTGTAGTAGGGACGGGGCAGGCACCAGGTCTTGCTGAGGCGGGAGCGGGCGATCTGGGCCTTCGGGCTCGCGGGGTCTCTGTAGTCGTGGTTCCCGAGAGTGGCGTAGATCCGGATGCCGAGGCGGCTGTACAGATCCTCCCAGTCGGTCTGCCAGCGCGGATGCGTCGGACTGTTCAGGCCCCGGCTGTAGAAGTTGTCTCCGAGAGTGATCCCGAAGTGGAAGGGGGCCTGCCGGTCCACCTCGGCCATGGCCCGGGCCACCGAGTGCTGCCCCACACCGCTGGTGCCGAAGTCCCCGAAGGCGAGAACCCGGATCGGGCTGGTCCCGGGGATCGAGGGCACCGCACCCACCGGCGCGGAGGACAGGGCCTCGCAGATGTCGCCGGAGATCGGGGCCAGAGGGGACTGGCCGGGAGCGCAGGAGAGGAGGAGGAGGGGAAGAAGGAGAAAGGTACGGCGCGACATAGCCTGCGGATTCTACGCCGCACCGGCCCCTCACCCCCCGGCCCCCTCTCCCACCCGCACTCCCACCCGCCCGGGAGAGGGGGAGAAAAGCAGCTCCGAGCTTCCCCCTCTCCCGGTGACGGGAGAGGGGTTCAGGGGGTGAGGGCCATCCGGTAGCCGATCCACATCAGCGCCGCGTCGGCCAGCCCGTGGCTCAGCCAGGGACCGTAGAGGGAGCCGCTGCGGTGGTAGATCCAGGCCCAGGCGAGGCCGGCGGCGGTGACGGTCAGCGACAGGAGCCAGGTCCAGAGGCCGAAGCCTCCCAGGAACTGCCCGATCACCAGGACGTGATGGGCGGTGAAGGCGAGGCTGGAGAGGATCGCGGCCAGGGCGAATCCCGTGCGGCGGCGGAGCCTGCCGAACAGGAACCAGCGCCAGTAGTACTCCTCCAGCAGGGAGTGGATCAGCGAATAGAAGACCGCCATCAGGACGTACTGGCCCGTCGAGTCGATGCCGAGCGAGGCGATCTTGCCGGCCACCGCCGCCGGAGCGCGCTCCACCACCGGGCTGCTCGCCAGCACGGGCTGATACGCGGCGATCAGGAAGACGAAGATCGCCAGGCCCGAGGCGAGCCCCGGCAGCAGCCCCGGAGTCCCCGGCCGCTTGTAGAAATGGAGGCGGGACCGCTCGACGCCGAGGATCCAGACCAGCGGGAACGCGAACTGGATCCCCTTGCAGACCGCGAACACCGGCATCGTCCACGGGGAGCCGAAGAGGACGACGAAGTACAGCCACGTGGCCAGGGTGGGGAACAGGGCCGCGAACACGAGAGCGGCGGTTTCTGTCCAAGGCTCTCTTTCTCCCCCTCTCCCGGGAGGGGGGAGTGCGATGGGAGAGGGGGCCGGGGGGTGAGGGGCCGGGAGGGGGTCCAGGGGTGGTCTCTCAGCAGAGGAACATCGGCAGTCCCATGACGCCGACGATGTTGGGACGATAGCGGTCCCGGTCGTAGAAGCGGTTGACGTCGACCTGCTTCTTGCCCTCGCCGACGATCTCGATGGGCTGGGTCGCGTAGCGGCCGTTGCGGATGGCGACGAGCTGCCCGGCCTTGCCCGCCAGGATCAGGTCCGCCGCCAGGTTCGCGAAGTTGTTGGCGACCAGCCGGTCGAGGGAGTCCGGCGGCCCCGAGCGCATCAGGTAGCCGAGGCGCTGGTAGATCACCCGGTCGCCGGTGTTCTTCTGGAGCGCCTCGCGGAGGTAGCGGCCGACGCCCCCGAGCTCGCGGTTGCCCACGGCGTCCGCCTCTCCGGACTCGAACGGTCGCATCCCTTCGGGATAGGCCCCCTCGGAGATCGCGGCCACGGCGTAGTTGCTGGGGTTGGTGCGCTTGTCCTCGGCCATCATCTCCACGACCGCGTCGGTGTCGAAGGGGACCTCCGCGATCAGCGCCCGGTCCGCCCCCGAGAGGTAGGAGGCGAGCAGGCAGGTCTCCCCCGAATAGCGGCCGAACAGCTCGACCACCAGGTAGCGCTCGTGGGACCCGGCGACCGTCCGCAGGTCGTTGATGAAGTTGACCGAGCGGGTGACGGCCGTGGAGAAGCCGATGCAGTAGTCGGTGCCGTAGACGTCGTTGTCCATGGTCTTGGGGAGGCCGATGACCTTGACCCCTTCGAGGTGGAGGCGGCGCGAGAAGGACAGCGTGCCGTCGCCCCCGATCGCCACCAGGGTGTCGAGCTTGAGGTATTCGAGGGTCTTGAGGGCCTCGGCGGTGAGGTCCACCTTGCCGTCCGGCCCCGGCGCAGGGGCCTCGCCGCGCAGGTGCTCGGGGATGCCGTCCGGCCGGGTGAGCGCCGGATTGATGCGCGAGCTGTGGAGGACCGTGCCGCCGCTGCGGTCGATCGTCCGCGTGTTGGCGCGGGTGAGGGGCATGATCCAGCTCGAGTTGTCGGCGTCGCGGAACGGCACCACGTGGAGCAGGGCCGCCCACCCCCGGCGCAGGCCGATCACCTCATAGCCCGACTCCTCCATCCGCCACACGAACCCCTTGATCGCCGCGTTCAAACCCGGCACGTCCCCGCCGCCGGTCAGGATGCCGACGCGGGCCCTCATGGCCGCCGTTTTCCCAGGGCTGGCGCCGGCTGGCGCCCTGGGCTAGATGCCGACGCTCTCTGCGAGGGCTGTGCTCTCCCCCTCTCCCGGAAGGCGGGGAGGGGGTGGGAGAGGGGGCCGGGGGGTGAGGGGCTCACATCCCACCCACCGCCACCATGCGGTCGATCAGGTCGACCACCCGGTTCGAGTAGCCCCATTCGTTGTCGTACCAGGCGATGACCTTGGCGTAGCCCTGGCTGTCGGACTGGGTGGAGAGGGCGTCGAAGATCGAGGAGTGCGGGTTGCCGATGATGTCGGTCGACACCAGCGGGATCTCGCTGTACTCCACGATCTTCTCCAGGGGACCCGCCGCCGCTTCGCGCACCGCCGCGTTGATCTCCTCGACCGAGGCGGGCGACTTCAGGCGGCAGACCAGGTCGACGATGGAGCCATCGGGCACGGGCACGCGCATGGCCATGCCGTCGAGCTTCCCTTTGAGCTGCGGCAAAACCTTACCCACCGCGCGCGCCGCGCCCGTGGTCGTCGGGATGATGTTCTCCGCCGCCGCCCGGCTGCGCCGGAAGTCCTTGTGCGGCACGTCGGCCAGCCGCTGGTCGTTGGTGTAGGCGTGGACCGTGGTGATGAAGCCCTCCTCGATCCCGAACCTCTCGTCCAGGATCATGGCGATCGGCGCCAGGCAGTTCGTGGTGCAGGAGGCGTTGGAGACCAGCTTGTGCTCCGGCTTCAGGGTGTCGTCGTTGACCCCGACCACGATGGTGGCGTCGATCTCGTCCTTGGCCGGCACGGTCAGGATGACCTTCTTGGCGCCCCCTTCGAGGTGCTTGGCGATCGCCTCCTTCTTGGTGTGCACGCCGGTCGACTCGATCACGATGTCGGCGCCGAGCCGCCCCCAGGGGATCTTCGCCGGGTCGCGTTCGGCGGTCATCGCGATCTTCTTGCCGTCGACGTACAGGAAGTCGTCGTCGCTCGTGACCTCTTTCTCGAACACCCCCATGACCGTGTCGTACTTGAGGAGGTAGACGAGCTGGTCGTTCTCGTAGAGGTCGTTGATCCCCACGACCTCGATGTCGTCCCGCTCGGACAGGATGCGGTAGACGCTGCGCCCGATGCGGCCGAACCCGTTGATCCCGACTTTGACAGGCATCAGGCCACCTCCTTCTTCTTCTCGGCTCCCCTCTTCTCCATTCCACGATCCAGCTCCTCGAAGCGCTTCAGCAGGTCCACGACCCGGTGGGCGTAGCCCCAGCCGTTGTCGAACCAGGCCAGGGTCTTCGAGACCCGGCCCCCGAGGACCATGGTGGCGAGGCTGTCGAAGGTGCTGGACGCCTGGCTGCGGATGATGTCCGAGGAGACGATCGGGTCGTCCTCGTACTCCAGGATCCCCTTCCAGCGCCCGCTCGCCGCCGCCGTCCGGATCACCTCGTTGATCGACTCGACGGTCACCGGACGGTCGTGCCAGCAGACCATGTCGACCACCGAGCCGTTGACCACCGGCACGTTCATGGCGAGGCCGGTGAGCTTGCCCTGGAGCTGCGGCAGAAGCTCCATGACCATCTCGGCCGAGTTGGTCTCCTGCGGGATGATGTTCTCCGCCGCCGCCCGGCCGCGCCGCGGGTCTTCCGCGGGCACGTCCGCCAGCCGCTGCTGGTTGGTGTAGGCGTGGACCGTGGTGAGGAAGCCGCGCCGGATGCCGAAGGCGTCGTCCAGGATCTTCAGGACCGGCGCCGCGCAGTGCGCCGTGTTCGAGGCGTTGGAGACGATCCGGTGCTCCGGCCGGAGCTGGTCGTCGTTGACCCCCATGACCACGGTGATGTCCGGCGGCTCGGTGGAGCGGGAGCAGAGGATAACCCGCTTGGCTCCGGCTTCCAGGTGCTTTTCGAGCTCCGCGCGCGGGCGGAAGCGCGAGGTCGCCTCGATCACCGTGTCCACTCCCAGGTCGCCCCAGGGGACGTCTCCCGGCTTCTCGCCCGACAGCATCTTGACCTGGCGTCCCGCCACGTAGAGGTGGCCGTCGCGCAGGCTCAGCTCGTCCGGGAACCGGCCGAGGATGGTGTCGAAGCGGAGCAGGTATGCCAATCCGGCGTGGTCGGCGACGTCGCTGATCGCCTCGATCCGGATGTCCTCGTCGTTGTAAAGGATGCGAAAGATGTTCCGCCCGACGCGTCCCAGCCCCATCAATCCAATGCGGGTGGGCATAAGCAGCCTCCCTTCCGACTCGACTTCGCGCGGGCCATGCCCCTGACCCGCTCTGGAGTCACGCTAAACGTAACACGTTCTGTGCCACGGGGAGCCTGTAGCGAGCGGCGGTGATCAAGGACGACAAGGACAGCAAGGACGACAAGGACGACAAGGACGTAGGGTGGAATGTTCCTCGTCCTTGAAGTCCTTGTTGTCCCTTTTGTCCCTGGTTTCCGCCGCGCCTATGGGGCCAGGGGAGGGTGAGGGTTCAGTTCGGCTTGAATGTAACCCGGAGGGTCGCCCACATCTTGACGCGGGTGCCGTCCTTGGTGGTGGCGGGATTGAAGCTGGCGCGGCGGGCGGCGTCGAGCGCGGCCTCGTCGAAGCCCAGGCCGGCCTTGGGGCCGCTGCGCTGGGCGTCGACGACCCTGCCCCGCTCGTCCACCAGCACCTTGATGACGACCTCGGCGGACTTGTTCATCCGCACGGCGGCGGCGGGATACCGGGGATCGAGGCGGGAGCTCAGCTTCGGCGCCGTGACTCCCGGCGTGCCGAGCGGCACGAGGTCGCCGTACTGGATCTGCCGGGGCGCGGGCGCCTGCGGCTGCGGCGCGGGCGCCTGGAACGCCGGGGCGGGCTCGGGCTCGCTCGCGGCGACCTTTTCCTTCTCGGCCGTCGTGCCGGCTGCCGGGCTGGAGGGCTGCGGGGCCGGCACGCTCGCCGCCGTGCTGGTCGCCGGTGTCGGAACGGGCTCGGGCGGCTTGGCGGCCGCCTTGGTCTCGACGGTTGCCGGAGCGGGCTCCTGCGTCTGGACCGGCGCGGGAGCCGGGCGCTGCTCCTGGACCCGGGCCTGAGACTCCCGCTTCCTGGTGTCCTCGAGCTGCTGCTGGAGCTGCTTGAGGCGGTCGTCGTACTGCGACTTGAGCTTGGCCTCCATCTCCTGGCTGCGCGTGTCGAGCATGGCCTGGATCTGGGCCTGCAGCTCCTCCTGGGTCGGTCCCGCCGGCTGCACCGGCATGGACGCCTGCTGGGTGGTGGCCGCCGCGGCCGGCACCGGCGCCTCGATGGCCGGCGGAGCGTCGCTGGAACGGCCGAGGACGAAGTAGGCGCCGATCCCCACGGCCACGAGGGCGGCGGCGGCGATGCCGATGAACAGCCCTTTCTTGGAGGAGGCCTCGCTGACGACCTGGGCGCCGGCGAGGGTGGTCTGCCGCACTCCGGTCTTCTCGCGCATGTCGACGACGGGCGCGGCGACCGGCACGGGGACCGTGGCCGGCGCGGCCGGCTTGTGGGTCAGCTCCAGCTTCTTCTCCGCCTGCATCTCCTGGCTCTCCCGCTCGATCTCGTCGCGGAAGAGGTTGTGCATGAAGAAGGCGAGGTTGAAGGTGGTCGGGCTGAACTGGCCGTCGATCATCAGCTTGGAGAGCGTCTTGTGCCAGGTGACCACGTCGGCGATGCGCTGGTCGCGCGGCACCAGGCTCTTCTTGAGCAGCCCCACGATGGCGGGCGGCAGCGGCGTCCCCTCGTTGGACAGCATGGCGCCGTCGATCAGCGCCCCGTAGCCGCCCGCCGGAGCGGCCGGGAGGCGCTCGCCGGTCAGCAGCTCGAAGAGGATGGCACCGAGCGAATAGACGTCGTCCGACTTGCCGATCGCGGCGCCCTCGAAGACCTCCGGCGCGAGGTAGGGGCGCAGCTCCGCGTCGCTCCAGCCGGCCGCGGCGAGCGCGCGCAGGCCGGGGGCGACCTCGAAGCCGAGCAGGCGGGTCTCGCCCTCGTTGGAGATCATCACCAGGTGAGGGACCACGAAGCCGTGCTGGATCCGCTCGTCCTGGGCCCGTGTCTCGTAGGCGGCGGCCAGCGCGAGCGAGATCCGCTCGGCGATCAGCAGGGCGTGATCGGTCGGGATCGGCGAAAACTGCTTGGCGGCCTGGGTGAGCAGGGCCGCGAGGCTCTTGCCCGAGATGTAGTCGTAGGCGGTGTAGGGATAGCTGCGCACCTTTCCCAGGTCGACGCCGCTGCCGATGTTGGGGCTGCGCAGGGCCTGCTGCACCGCGGCGCGGCCCTCGACCTTCTGCCAGAGCTTCTCCCCGTCCATCCCCCGTCCGTTGAAGACGCGAAGCAGAACCACCTGCTCGATCCCCTGCCGGCCGGCCTTGCCGGCGCGAAAGGTCTCTCCGAGTGGATCTTCGGTCAGCTTCTTGAGAAGCAGATACTTCCCAAACTCCTCCGGGATGTTCATCGGTGGCCTCCTCCTCGGACCGGGGCGCGCCGCCAACAGCGACTCCTTACTGGGGGGACGACAGGGGCGGCGCGTTACAACGGTTAAGCTTTGAGCCTTGATACACCAGTGTTGGCTAACTGTCAATAAGAATCGATGCTGGGGAGGCTCTCTACCGCCCGGGTGCCGCCTCGGCCCTCTCCCGCGCCCGCCGCTCGCGCCAGTACCTGCGCTGCCAGGTCTCGACGTTGCGGTTGTGCTCCTGGAGAGTGGAGGCGAAGACGTGGGTGCCGTCGTTGCGGCTGACGAAGTAGAGGTAGGGGATATCGGCGGGATCGGCCGCCGCGGCCAGGCTGGCCAGCCCGGGAGAGCAGATGGGGCCGGGCGGGAGCCCGGCATAGCGGTAGGTGTTGTACGGCGAGTCGATGCGCAGGTCGGCGCGCCGGATGTTGCCGTTCCAGAGGCCGAGGCGCTTCAGGGCGTAGATGACGGTCGGGTCGGCGGCCAGGCCGATCCCGCGGTCCAGGCGGTTCTGGTAGACCCCCGCGATGAGCGGGCGCTCGGAGGGGACCTGCGCCTCTTTCTCGACGATGCTCGCCAGGGTGATGACCTGGCGGAGGCTGCGCGCCGGCCCCTGGGCGAGGCGCGGCCGGACCTCCTTCTCGAAACGGTCCCGGAAGGTCTTGACCAGGGTGGCCACGATGATCCGCTCGTCCGTATTCAGGGCGAAAGTGTAGGTCTCGGGGAAAAGGTAGCCCTCCAGGTCGGGGGCCTCGGGATCGAGGTCGGCGATCAGCTCGGGAGAGCGCATCAGGTCGAGGAAGACCTCGCGCCGGCCGAGGTTCCCCTCGACCAGGCGGCCGGCCGTCTCCTCCAGGGTCATCCCCTCGATCAGGGTGATCGTCCGGGTGACCACGTCGCCGCTCACCAGCTTGCGGAGCACCTCCGCGGTGGTCATCGGGCCGCGGAAGCTGTAATGCCCGGCCTGGATCGCCGGATCGCCCATGAAGTAGACCAGGTAGAAGCGGCCCAGCTTGGCGTCGGCGATGACCCCCTCGGTCTGCAGGCGGTCGAGGATCTGGCCTGCTCCCATGCCGGGCTCGACCGCCACCACGCGCTCGGCGCCGGGGTAGCCCTTGTAGGGGCGCTGCAGCTTCAGCCACGACCAGGCGGCCATGGTGGCGGGCACCATGAGCAGCACGGCCAGGACCAGCAGTCCGAGCAGGACCCGCTGGAACCTCCCTCTCTCCTTGCCCCGGCGCTTCTGCCCGCCGGTCCGCTCTTTGCCTCGCGCCACTATCCCTCCTGACGATCTCGTCCGACGCCGCGGTCCAGGGACTCCTGCAGCAGGATCTGGGCGGCCACGGCGTCGACGCGCCCAGGGTCGCGCCGGGGGTCGACGCCGGCATCGCGCAGCCGCTCCTCGGCCTCCCGGCTGGTCAGCGACTCGTTGACCAGCTCCAGGGGGAGCCCGGTGAGCTCGGCCAGACGCTCGCCGAAACGGCGGGCGCGCTCGGCGGCCGGCCCGCGCGTGCCATCCATGTTGACCGGCTCGCCGACGACCAGACGGCCGATCCCCTCGCGCCGCGCGACCTCGGCGATCTGCCGCAGGGCCGACCGGTCGTCGCGCCTCTGGAGAGTGCTCATCGGCACGGCGATCCGCCCCTCCGGGTCCGAGATGGCCAGCCCGATCCGTTTCTCTCCAAAGTCGATCCCCAGGGCGCGCATACCGGTTTCCCGGGGGGATTGTAGCGTCTCCGGGGAAACCACGGACCCACACGGACGAACACAGACCAGCACGGACAGCAAGGACTTCGAGGACGTCGCTCGCCCCGCGTCCGTGGCGTCCTTGTTGGTCCGTGTCTGTCCGTGTTCCCCCGCCAGGTGAGCGCCCAACTCCTGTGCTACGATCAGCTCCTCCGTCCGCCATCCGCGCGGACGGCCCGCGGGTATCCTTCGTAGCGTTCCACAGGAGAAGTCATGGACGACGTCGTCATTCTGAGCGCGGTGCGTACGCCCATCGGGGCCTTCCAGGGCACGCTCGCGTCTCTGCCGGCCCACGCGCTCGGCGCGCGCGCACTGTCGGCCGCTTTCGAGAGGGCGGGCGTGACCGCCGATCAGATCCAGCAGGTCAACATGGGCTGCGTCCTCCCCGCCGGCCAGGGCCAGGCCCCGGCCCGCCAGGCGGCCCTCGCCGCCGGCTGCCTGCCCGCCGCCGGCGCCCTGACCCTGAACAAGGTCTGCGGCTCCGGCATGCGCGCCGTGATGATCGCCGCCAACGACCTGCGCTGCGGCGACTTCCAGCTCGTCGCCGCGGGGGGCATGGAGAGCATGAGCCAGACTCCGTACCTGGCCTCCGGCGTGCGCGACGGCCTGCGCCTCGGCCACGGCAAGCTGATCGATTCCATGATCCACGACGGGCTCTGGGACCCCTACAACGACATCCACATGGGCAACTGCGCCGAGCTCTGCGCCTCCGAATACAAGGTCAGCCGCGAGGAGCAGGACGCCTACGCTTTGGAGAGCTACCGCCGCTCCCGCGAGGCCACCGAAAAGGGGCTGTTCGCCGAGGAGATCGTCCCCGTTACGGTCAAGGGGAAGAAGGGCGAGACGGTGGTCGACCGCGACGAGGAGCCTTTCAAGGCCGACCTCGACCGCATGCCGACCCTGAAGCCGGCCTTCCAGAAGGACGGCACGGTGACCGCCGCCAACGCCAGCAAGATCAACGACGGCGCCTCGGCCCTGGTGCTCACCACGGCCTCGCACGCGGCGCGGATCGGGGCCAAGCCGATCGCCCGAATCCTCGCGCACTCCTCGCTGGCCCAGAGACCGGAGTGGTTCACCACCGCCCCGGTGGGCGCGGCGAGGTCGGTGCTGGAGCGCGCCGGCCTCAAGGCCGCGGACATCGACCTCTGGGAGGTCAACGAGGCGTTCGCCGTGGTGGCCATGGTCTTCGCCCGCGAGCTCGGGCTCGACCTGGAGAGGGTCAACCCGCGCGGCGGCGCCGTGTCGCTCGGCCATCCGATCGGCTGCTCCGGAGCGCGCATCCTGACCACCCTGATCCACGCCCTGCGCGAGCGCAGCCTCCGGCTCGGCTGCGCCGCGATCTGCATCGGCGGCGGCGAGGCTACCGCGATGGTGGTCGAGCGGGTAGACTAGCCCGCCAAATGCGCGACTCGAAGACTCTTCCGAGCCTCCTGCTGGCGCTCTGCCTGGCCCTCCCCGCGCCGGGAGCGCGGGCGCAGGAGCCCCTGCCCACGATGCCTCCCGAGGAGGAGGGCGCCACGCCGCCTGCCGAGACGACGCCGCCGGCGCCCGAGGCGGCGGGCACGCAGGCTCCGCCCGCCGGCGGCACCCCCGAGAGCACGGCTCCGCCCGTGCCCGTCCCGACTCCGGTGCCGGTGGAGGACAAGATCGAGTTCCAGCTCCAGTTCCCCGAGGACCAGGGGGGCGGGAGCGCGAGCGGCAGCGCCGGCAATCTGGAATACAAGCGGGAGTATTACGCCGTGCTCACCGGCGACGTCCGCATCAAGTACCAGGACGTCGATCTCCAGGCCGACCGGGCGGAGATCGACCTCCTCACCAAGATCGTCACGGCCGAGGGCAACGTCATCGTCGACCAGGGGCCGCGCCGGCTGGCCGGCCAGACTCTGGAGTTCGACCTCGACACCAAGACCGGCACGCTGTCCGAAGCGACGGCCCACGTGTCGCCGGACTACTACTTCAGCGGCACCCAGATCGCCAAGATCGACGACGATGTCTACACGGTGACCAATGGCATCTTCACCTCCTGCAATCAGAAGGTGCCCGACTGGAGCTTCCGGCTGGGCGAGGCGCGGGTGGAGGTCGAGGCCTACGCCCAGATCCACAACGCCTCGATGCGGGCCAAGAAGCTCCCGGTCTTCTACACGCCCTACATCCTCTGGCCGGTCAAGCGGGAGAGGGCCTCCGGGCTGCTGATCCCCAACATCGGCTACTCGGACCGCCGCGGCGCCTCCGTCGGGCTCGCCTACTACCAGGTCCTGGGGCGGAGCTACGACTCGACGGTCCACCTCGACCTCTACTCCCAGGAGTTCCTCGGGCTCGGCAACGAATTCCGCTACCGCCCGAGCGAAGGGACGCGCGGCAACTTCATCGGCTACGCCATCCGCGATCCCGAGGCGGTCCTGGAGGACGAGTGGCGCTGGAAGCTGGAGTGGAACCACGTCACCGACGACCTGCCCAAGGGCATGCGCGGCATGGTCCACTTCCAGGAGTTCTCGGACTTCAACTTCTTCCGCGACTTCGAGCGCGACTTCGACCGCAACACCTTGCGGTTCATCGACAGCCGGGCCTCCCTGGCGGGCAACTGGGGGGCGCACCTGCTCAACGTCCTGCTCAACGACCGCGAGACCTTCGTCACCTTCAACACCGCGGTCGAGCAGCGCCGGCTCCCCGAGGTCGAGTACCGGCTGCGCCAGACGCGGATCGGCCGCTCGCCGCTCTACGCACAGTTCCAGGGCTCGGCCGGCTACCTGGACCTGACCCGGCCGGGGGAGTACGCGGGGAGCTACGGGCGCGTCGACCTCTTCCCGCAGCTCACGCTGCCGATCCGCTCGTTCCCCTGGCTGTCGCTCTCGATCAGCGCCGGCGAGCGCCTGACCTGGTACAGCGACAGCCTGCAAGGCGAGCTGGGCCTGCCGCGCGAATTCGGCGGCGAGGCGCTGACCCGCGCCCTCCCCTCCGGCACCGCCGAGATCGTGGGGCCGTCGGTCTCGCGCATCTTCGACCACGCCATCGGGGACTTCAGCCGTTTCAAGCACGTCATCGAGCCCCGCTTCACCTACAGCTACCTGGGGGAGATCGACGAGGCGGACGGCGACCAGATCCCGCAGTTCGACGAAGTGGACACGCCGTTCTCCAACAACTCGGGACGCGTGGCCCTGATCAACCGCGTGCTGGCCAAGCCGAAGAACGAGAAGCAGAGCGCCCGCGAGGTCTTCCTCTTCGAGCTGTCCCGGCGCTTCAGCCTCGATACGGAGCAGCCGCTGCTGCAAGGGACGCCGGTCGGCGGCACGCTCGAGACGTCGTCCGCCGGGCCGATCGAGGCGCTGATGCGCTTCAACCCGAGCCAGAACACCACGGTCAAGCTGAACGCCGAGTACGACACCCTGTTCAGCAATCTCTCCTCGACCGGCCTCTCGGGCAACTTCGGGCTCGGCCGGGGAAACAACCTCGGGCTGACCTGGTACACCCGTTACGAGCCCGTGACCGGCGACACCCTGGGCGACCAGATCCGGGTGTTCGGAAGCATCAATCTGCTGCCGCGCAAGCTGCGCCTGGAGGGGCAGGTCAACTACGATCTCCAGGAGCGCCTGCTCCAGCAGCAGCGCTATATCCTGAACTGGACGGCGCAGTGCTACGGCATCCGGCTGGAGCTGCGCGACTTCCGGGCCGGCGAGGGCCCCCGGATCCGCGACAAGGATTTCCGCTTCTCGCTGAGCCTGAAGAACGTGGGGACTTTCCTCGACCTGACCAGCCGCAGCAGCTCGACCGTCGAGCCGTAGACACACGCCTTGGAGGAACGATGAAGGGTCTGATCCTGTCCGGAGGGAAAGGTACGCGCCTGCGTCCGCTGACCTACACCTCCGCCAAGCAGCTCGTGCCGGTGGCGAACAAGCCGGTCCTCTTCTACGCCATCGAGGCGATCGTCGAGGCGGGGATCACGGACATCGGCATCATCGTGGGCGACACCCGGGAGGAGATCCGCGCCGCGGTCGGCGACGGCTCCCGCTTCGGCGCCGCGGTCACCTACATCGAGCAGAGCGCCCCGCTGGGGCTGGCGCACGCGGTCCTGATCGCCGAGGACTACCTTGGCGACTCCCCCTTCGTCATGTACCTGGGCGACAACCTGATCGCCGGCGGCATCACCGGCCTGGTCGACGAGTTCAGGAGCCTCGGCTGCAACTCCGAGATCCTCCTCGCCGAGGTGCCCGACCCGTCGCAGTTCGGCGTCGCCGAGCTGACGGACGGCGGCCCCGAAGGAAGCAAAATCCACCGCCTGGTCGAAAAGCCCCGCGAGCCGAAGAGCAACCTGGCGCTCGTCGGCGTCTACATGTTCGACCGCCACATCTTCGAGTCGGTCAAGCGGATCAAGCCCTCCGGGCGCGGCGAGCTCGAGATCACCGACGCCATCCAGGACCTGATCGACCGCGGCCTCGACGTCCACCCGCACATCGTGCGTGGCTGGTGGAAGGACACCGGCAAGCTGGATGACATGCTGGAGGCCAACCGCATCGTCCTGGAGGCGGTGGACGCCCGGCGCGGCGTCACTCTCGGCGCCATCGGCCAGGGGAGCCGGATCGAAGGCCGGGTGGTGATCGGCGAGGGGGTGGAGCTGATCGATTCGTTGGTGCGCGGCCCGGTGGTGATCGGCGACGGCGCCCGCCTGGAGAACGCCTTCGTCGGCCCTTACACGTCGATCGGCGAGCGCTGCACGCTGGTCTGCTGCGAGGTGGAGAACTCGATCATCCTGGCGGACTCGGAGATCCGGGACATCCCACTGCGCATCGACGGCTCGCTGATCGGCCGCAACGTCCGCATCGTCAAGACCGACTACAAGCCGAAGGCCTACCGCTTCATGGTCGGCGACAACTCCGAGGTGGGGATCACGTAGTGCGCTCTCCGGCCCGCGCCCTGATTCTCGGCGGCACCGGCATGCTGGGCCGCGCCCTGGTGGCGGAGGCCCGTTCGCGCGGCCTCGCCGCCCTCGCGCTCTCCCGCGAGCAGGCCGACATCGCCGACGCCGGGCGCCTCCTCTACTGGATGGACGCCTTCCGCCCCGACCTCATGGTCAACTGCGCCGCCTACACCAAGGTGGACGCCTGCGAGGGGGAGGGGCGGGAGACGGCCTTCGCGGTGAACGGCGCCGCGGTGGCGAACGTGGCCGCGGCGGCGGAAAAGGCCGGAGCGCGGCTCGTCCACGTCTCGACCGACTACGTGTTCGACGGGACGGGAAGAGAGCCCTACCGCGAGGACGCGCCCACGAATCCGCTCTCCGTCTACGGGCAGAGCAAGCTCGAAGGAGAGCGCCAGGCGCTGCGCCACGGCGATGCCCTGGTGGTGCGGACGAGCTGGCTCTTCGGTCCCGGCGGGCCGAATTTCGTGGCCACCATGACGGGGCTGATCGACCGGGGGCAGCTCCCCCTGCGGGTCGTCCGCGACCAGGAGGGTTGCCCCACCTATACACCGTTCCTGGCGCGGGCGATCCTCGACCTGGCGCCGCTCGACCTGACCGGCGTCGTGCACTACCGCAACCGCGAGCCGGTGTCCTGGTACGCTTTCGCGGTCGAGATCGCGAGGCTCTGGGCCGGCAAGGCCGAGGTCGTGCCGGTCGCGACGTCCGAATTCCCCCGTCCCGCTCCCCGGCCGGCCTGGTCGGTGCTCGACGTCAACCGCTTCGAGGAGGCGGCCGGGCGGCATGTGGAGCCGTGGGGATGGGGCTTGGCCGAATACCTGGCCCAGATGCGAAAAGGGAGAAAGTAGATGAGGGCTCTGATCACTGGCATCACCGGATTCGCCGGGTCGCACCTGGCGGAGTTTCTTCTCAACGAGCACCCCGAAATCGAGGTGTTCGGCACCTACCGCTGGCGCAGCCGCATGGACAACATCGAGCACCTCCGCTCGAAGGTGAAGCTTCTGGAGGCCGACCTCCGCGACTACACCTCGATGTACAACGCGCTCGAGCGCTCGCGGCCGGACTACATCTTCCACCTGGCCGCGCAGAGCTTCGTGCCGTCGAGCTGGACCGCGCCCAACGAGACGCTGACCACCAACATCTCCGGGCAGACCAATCTGTTCGAGGCCATCCGCGCCCTGCGCATCGATCCGGTGGTGCAGATCGCCTGCTCCAGTGAGCAGTACGGCCTGGTGCTGCCGGACGAGGTGCCGATCAAGGAGACGAACCCGTTGCGGCCGCTCTCCCCCTACGCGGTCTCCAAGGTGGCGCAGGACTACCTCGGCTACCAGTATTTCCAGAGCTACGGCCTCAAGGCGATCCGCACCCGCGGCTTCAACCACACGGGCCCGCGGCGCGGCCACGTCTTCGTGACCTCCAACTTCTGCAGCCAGGTGGCCGCCATCGAGCTCGGCCTCCAGGAGCCGGTGATCCGCGTCGGCAACATCGAGGCGATCCGCGACTTCACCGACGTGCGCGACATGGTGCGGGCCTACTGGCTGGCGGTGACCAAGGCGAAGCCGGGCGAGGTCTACAACATCGCGAGCGGCGAGGGCATCAGCATCAAGGCTCTCCTCGACAAGATC